>CAZOUM010000018.1:45148-48248 GCA_964582985.1 uncultured Pirellulales bacterium
ATTTGTGCCTTGACCTCGGCTGTCTCCTCTTCGGCTTCAGACTCGGCTTGTGCTGCCTTGGCTTGTGCCTCGGCGACTTCAGCTTTTGATTTTGCTTTTTGCTTGGCTATTTTCTCTTCTGTTTCAGCCTTGACTCTGGCTATCATATCGGCATATTTCTTTACCTTTTCTTCCGCCTGGGTCTTGACCCTGGCTATCTCCTCTTTGCTTTTGGCCTTGAGCTCAGCCAGCTTGGCAACCTCAGCTTTTGATTTTGCTTTTTGCTCTTCTACGGTCTCTTCGGCTTCGGCCTTTAGCTTAACTATCTCTTCTTCAGCTTCAGCCTTGACCTCTTTCATTCTGTCGTATGCTTCGTCAACTTCAGCTTTCGATTTTGCTTTTTGCTCTTCTACCGCTTCTTTGGCCTCAGCTTTGATTTTGGCTATTGTATCAGCGTATTCACTTGCCTTTTCCTCGGCTTTGGCCTTTAGTTTTGTTATCTGTTCTTCGGCTTTAGATTTTACCTTGCCTATCTTTTCCTTCGCTTCGTCAATTTCAGCGTTTGACTTAGCTTTTTGCTCATCCATGGCCTCTTTTGCTTCAGCCTTTAGCTTTGCTGTCTTTTCTTCCTCCTCGTCTCTGAGCTCAGCTATCTTCTCCTCAGCTTCGTCTTTGACCGTTGCTATCTCCTGAGCCCCTTGTTCCTTTGACTTTGCTTCTTGTTCAGCTATCTCCTCTTTTGCTTCGGCCTTGACTTTGGCCATCGTGTCGGTGTACTCTCTTATCTTTTCCTCGGTGTGGGCTTTTAACCTGGCCATTTGCTCTTCAGTTTCGGCCTTGACCTTGTTTATCTTGTCTTTGGCTTCAGCCCTGACCTTTGCGAGTGCCTCGTTAGCTTCGTTTATCTTGTCTTTGGCTCCAGACACGACCTTTGCGAGTGCCTCGTTAGCTTCGTTTATCTTGTCTTTGGCTTCAGACCTGGCCTTTGCGATTGCCTCGTTAGCTTCGTTTTCTACTTTTGCTTTTTGTTCATCTGCCGCCTTTTTGGTTTCAGCCTTGATTTCGGCCATCATATCAACGTACGCTTTTATATTTCTTTTAACTTGGGTGTTTATCCTGGCTATCTCGGCTTGGACCTTGGCGTTGATCATCTCTACCATCTTGGCAGCATCATCTTTCGACTTTATTTTCTGTTTAGCTACCGCTTTTAACAGAAACTCGCCAATCAGGTTCGAAGGTTGGTAAGGACGATACTCACTTGCCTTGTCCTGTCTTTTTTCCGGCGGTATATTCTTTTGTTCTATCCTGCTCATATTCAAAATAAAACCCCCTGCCTCACCTGGTCGCCTACAAGTAAAGCCGGGGGCTGAATTATCTTCCTGTTTTTCAACCATCTCCACTGGCTACTACCTGCTGCATTTATGTGAGGCTTTCACACAATCACAAGCAGCTCAGTGCCTCTTATTTAGTCTAAGCTCTTTACCATAAGTATCATCGCACAGAATCGCCACTTTTCTTCAACAAAAAGGAACAAAAAATCGCCTGGAACATCGGAAAGAGGCTTTGGTATTACGAAAAATCAGGTTGCAGGTGTGTAATTAAGCAAGTTCCTTTGCCAAAATACCCATCTTCAGCCCGTTCCGTAATACATCCTAAATCATTGACCGTGGCGCAAAATAGCTTTTTTTTCAGGAAAATGCCCTTTTCTTCCGATAATACATATGGTATATAGGTAAGAAATGGCGGTTGAAAGTCTTTTGCGAATAATAGAGTATGTCTGGCTTTATGGGAAAACAGATTTTTTGGAGTGGGGCAATCCTACTTGACGTACGTTGCAGGACTACGTAGAATCCGAGGTTAATGTGAAAGCTTGACATAGCAGTTAAGCTCTTTGCAGAAAATAAAATAGTGTTAGTTATAAGTGCTTTTAGAAAAAAGACTGACGAAGCAGCTGGATGCTCATATAATAATAGCATAAAAGGGTCTTTGGAAAATTAGTGGCTTAGTGAGTAGCGCTGTGCTATCCATTGATATATGAGTTGGTTCGTTCTGAAGGGCGGTCAAGCCTCACATATCGGACGTGGATGCAATACCAGCAATGGACTGCAGGAATCTGTTAGAGCTTCTCTTCAGTTCGATAAAAACGGATAGGGAAATTCAACCCAGCTGGTTATCCCAATGGATGGCAGACTGGGTTTTTTTATTTAAGAGAATAACATTTAGGAGATAAACTGAAAATGGGAATTGGATTAGCATTATTGGGTATTGTTCTCGGCGCGGCTGGAGTTGAAGTGCTTCGCGCAAAGAAACCGGAAGTAATTGAGAAAATCGAAGATGCAGCGAGGCGTTTTGTAGATTCGGTTTGTCCATCAAAATCTGATGATGAAAAAACGCAAAAGTAAAATGCGTTTTTATTTTACTGGAAAGAGAAAGGAAAGGCTATGATTAAGAGTCTTGGAATTCTGATAGGCGGAGTGTTTATCGGCGCTGTCGGCGTGGAAGTCATTCGCAAGAAGTGCCCCGAAGCTCTGGATAAGCTGTATGCAAAAACCTGCGAGGCGGCGTCAGGGGCAAAAGAGGCTTTCAAGAAGGGATATGCTGATGCCGTCCAGCCCCAGCAGACCGCACAGGCAAGTGTCTGATATTAAACCTTTGCGTTCTCAGGAATATTGGAGCATCCTGATTTATATTGGGTGCTGAATATAAATAAGATTTGAATAAAAGAGTGCTGAGTATGGCTACACGACAGAGCCAGAAAGTTGAACCTCCGAAAGTCATTGGGGCGATATCCAGATTTGCTGGTGCTTTGGTTGGAACCGCAGTGGTTACGGGCAAGCGTATCGTTAGACCCCCTGCGCAGGCAGCCGAGGAGCCTTCGGCCAAACCTGAGAAAAAATCCGTGCGGCCTCCAGCTAAGAAAAAGAAAAAGGCAGCCGTCAAAACAAAGACAAAGGGCCGGAAGGTAAAGAAAGAAAGTACTGGCCCTCGCCGGAAGAGTTAAACATCCGGGAAGGGACCTGCATAATCTCCGGCAAAAAAACAGAAACACCAGGCTGCAATTTCTTAAGATATCTTAAAAGGAGTTTAAGATAATGTGCTGTGGCAATGAAGAGCTTTCGGG
>CAZOUM010000019.1:0-46675 GCA_964582985.1 uncultured Pirellulales bacterium
AATCATCGAACTGGCAAAACGCCGGTATCCTTACGGCTCGCCGGTGCCGGAGGTGACCCACGGTTTGGGTTATGGCAGGGGCGGCTATAACGGAGCGGACAGCATAGTGCCGCTGCTGGGAGATAAGCCGCTAATAGGAGGGTTGTTCAGGAGCGTTAGCGTTCGCAGAAAGGAAATCATAAAGGAAGGCCTAAGCGAGTATTTCCTTTACACCATCGAGGGCGAAGAGACCATACCGGACAAATGGGGCAAAAGACTGCTGTCGTTTGAAGCTGAAGATATTGATGTCAACAGTTTATATAAATATGATGAGCAGCGCTGGGGCAAACAGACAATAAGATTTGTGGCCTTTGCCAACGACGAGGAGCACAACCTCGGCCAAACACCCATCCCAGATGGGGGTGTCAAGATTTACCGCCACGCCGACACACAGGGCCATCTCTCGTATGTCGGCGGTACGAATATCAAATATATTCCGGTCGATGAAGAGATTGAATTAAATCTCGGCCCGGCTCGCCTGGTCAGCGTCGAGCCGACTCTTATAGACTTCAAAACCGACAATTATATGTTTGGCCCCAACGGCAACATCGCCGGCTGGGATGAAATCCGAACCTGGAAGATGGAATTAACCAATGCCCGTGAATTGGAAGTTGAAATCGAAATAACCCGCGGCTTCGCCACGCCATATTGGAAATTGCAGTACGACGACAAAGAGGTCTCTTACGAAAAACACGATGTTGGACGCGCACGCTTCAAGGCAATAGTCCAGCCGCGAACAAAACGCAAATTCAACTATACGGTAACGAACTATCATGGCACCCGGCGGGAACAGTTTGACCTGCAAAAGGAGTAAAACAGTATGAAACGCTATCTTGTATTCAGGCTGACTATCTTGGCAATCGTTTTCGTCGCACTGACTGCTCAGGCTAGTTTTAGGCGTGTTCCCCTGGATGAAATGGTCAGCCAAAACCCCGTTGTGGTAGCAGGCAAAATTGAGCGCATCAAACGCGCGACGCCGAGCAAGGAGGAAACCGGTCGGCCAGAGCGGCTTTACGATATCGCCTACATCAAAGTCGCCAAGGTTCTAAAGAACGAATTAGAGGATAGCCCCATCCAACCGGGCGCGGAGATTCCTCTCTCGATGCCCTCCCTTCACGGCCCTCGCCGTTCCACAGATATTTCTTACGACGAAGGCACAGAAGGTATTTGGATTCTGCGCTATAGCCACGATGTATTTTGGGCAGGGCATCCCATGGCCCTCCAGCCGTTAAGCAAGGAGCAGGAGGTAATCGCCCTGCTCGGTACCCTTCAAAGTAATGCTCAAGCCGTTGTTACCAGCAATAGCAAGTTTGCCCTTGACCTTTATGCAAAACTCAAGGACGACCCTAAAGTTAAAGAGGCAGGCGGGAATTTGTTCTTTTCGCCTTACAGCATATCGACCGCGCTGGCAATGACCTGGGCGGGTGCCAGAGGCCAAACCGAGAAACAAATGGCCCAGGTACTACATTTCTCACTGCCGCAAAATCAGTTACACCGCGCATTTGGGTCGCTGGAACAACAATTTAATGAAGGAGATAAAAATGGCGGCTACGAGCTTAATGTTGCCAACGCCCTGTGGGGCCAAAAAGGTGAACCTTTTCGAAAGGAATTTATCGATTTGGTCGGTAAAAACTACGGCGCAGGCCTTAGAGAGCTTGATTTTGTTGGTGCTGAGCAGGCGGAAAAAGCTCGCAAGATTATCAACGCCTGGGTGGAGAAAAAGACAAAGGAAAAAATAAAGGGACTTATTGGTCGCAGCGTGCTGGACAGCGCAACACTAGTGCTTACCAACGCCATATATTTCAAGGGTGACTGGGCCACTGAATTTGACAAGAAGGACACGAGAGACGCACCATTCAAGATTTCAGCAGATAAGAAAATTATTGTCCCGATGATGTATCTGACGAAAGAGTTCAAATACTGGGCTGATGAGCATTTCCAGATTATCGAACTGCCTTATAAGCGAAAGCATCTGAGCATGATAATACTTTTGCCAAGGAAAATTGACGGACTGGAGGACCTCGAGAAAACACTTACGCTTAAAAATATGAATACTTGGTTGGCAGAATTGCGCAAGCAAAAAGTGAGCGTTTTCCTGCCGAAGTTCAAGATTACTTGGGGAACGTTTGAACTAAAAGATATCCTTGCGGAAATGGGTCTGCCTCTTTTTGGAGATTTTACCGGAATAAGTGGAGACCCCAAATTGTTCATTTCAAATATATTGCATAAGGCATTCGTAGCGGTGGATGAAAAAGGCACGGAGGCGGCAGCGGCCGCAGCCGTGGTTATGCTAAAGTCGGCAGCGACCGTTTTTTGTGCGGACCATCCATTTGTGTTCATAATCAAGGACAATCGTTCCGGCAGTATACTGTTTATGGGCAAACTCGTAAATCCTGCAATGCAGGGTTAGGTAAAAAAAGTAAATCTAATGTCAATTATTTTTTAAGGAGAACGAATTATGGACAGTAAGACAAAGACACTAATGGCAGTTGTGCTGCTGCTTGTCGGCAGCGGAATCGTCCAGGCCAGGACCAAACTCGTCGCCCTGCCTGAGCGGGCCGACACCATCATTCGCCTGGACAACCCGTACTGGACACTGATTGAGGAGGAGCGGGTCCTTACCCTGCAGCAAGGCCACAACAACATAGACTTCTCCTGGAAAGACGTAAAGATCGATTCCGACTCAATCCGACTCCAGCCTCTCGACCATCCCGACCCCTGTAAAGTGCGCCTGCTCAGCGTAAGCTACCCGCCGGGTGAGGCAGCCCTCGTCTGGGACATCTACAGTGAAGGCGACTACGCCGAAAGGGTACGAATCAGCTATCTGCTCCGAAACATCGACCGCCTGATTACCTACAAGGCGATCGCCGACAAGGCCGAGACCTTCGTCGATTTTAGGAGCTTTTTGGTCCTTCGCAACTTCTCAGGCGAGGATTTCGACATGGCCACAGTGCTGCTCGACTACGGCCGAGTCTTCGACGAGCTGAGCACCAAACACCAGGAGACCAAGCAGCTCCAGCTCCTGAAGGAGCCAAAGGTGCCGATTACAAAGGTCTGGACATTTGATTCGGCAAAACAGATCTGGGACCCGGAAGAAGTGGAGGAAAATGTCGGCATACCCGTAAGCTACCGAATCATAAATGACATCAAGAGCGGCCTGGGCAAGTTCGCCCTCTGGGGCGGCAAGGCCCGTCTGTTCCAGGACGATGGCAGTGAAAGCACCATCTTTTTGGGTGAAGATGTAACCGGCCAGGTGCCCGTAGGCGAAAAAACGGAGCTTTACATCGGCGACAGCCGAGACATCGTCGTCAACCAGAAAAAGATGAAAAGTGAGGTGCGAAACCGGAAAAAGAACGACGATGGCACAATCATCCTCCACGACCTCGATGAAGTAATAACCGCCAAGATTGAGAACTTCAAAGACAGTCCCGCCGTGCTGACAATGATTCAGCACATCCCAAGTCAATGGGAGATGCAAAAGTGTACGCTGGACGGTAAGAAGGCCAAGTACGTCGAAAAGGGCGCTAAGTCATACCAAGCAGGCAGGATTCCTGTTTTTACGATTGAGTTTGAGATAAAGCTGAAGCCTCGAACCGAGAAAGGCCCGGCCACCAGAAATCTGAGGATGGAGTACCGCCGCAAGAATATTCGCGAGCGCATCCGCCGGCGTTAACGAAACAGACATCAGGTTCGACACACTCGAACTAAAGGAGCAGTAAAATGAAACGTTTAATGCTAACGTTACTTATAATCGCTACTGCCGGCAGCATCAGCCTCGCCAAGGTCGATCTGGTTACACTGCCCACACGGGACACCGTCCAGGTCACGATTTACAACTCAGCCGACTTGACTCTGGTGCGCGAAAGCAGAGACCTTACGTTAAAGCCCGGCAAAAACAAGCTGCAGTTCTCCTGGGCCAATACGCTTATCGACCCGACCAGCTTAGAGATGCTGCCGAAAGCCAACGCTGACAAAATCAATATAGCTGACCTGACCTATCCGCCAAGGGTAAGAAACCTTGGCCTGTGGAACATCGACAGCGAGGTAAGCGGCAAGGTGCCGGTGGAGATTACGTATCTGACCAGCGGCCTGTCCTGGCGGGCCTTTTATATGGGAACACTCACCAAGAATGAAAGCACAATGCGTCTGCAGGGTTACGTCCGCGTAACAAACAACAGTGGCGAAGACTACGAAAACGCCCAGACGCGCCTCATTGTCGGCAAAATCCACATCCTCGATAGAATCGCAGAACTTGCCAGACGTCAATATCCCCACGGCAGACCGGGCGTGGTCAGACCAAGAGCACCAGTGACGACGGGACTGCCACCAATGGAGACGAGACTTCGTTATAGGAAAGATATGCTTGCAATCGCCGAAGCCCCGCGCCCAAAGGAAATCAGAAAAGAAGGCCTCAGCGAATACTTTCTCTACACCATCGAAGGCACAGAGACAATTCCTACCGGCTGGTCAAAGCGACTGCTCAGCTTCGATGCGAAAAAGGTGCCGGTAGTCAACCTCTACAAATACAACGAGCGAAAATACGGCAGAGCCGTGACACGGTTCCTTAGCTTCAAGAACGATACCGAGCACGACCTCGGCGAAACGCCCATCCCCGGCGGAATGCTAAAAGTCTACCGAACCGTTGACCAGGACCAGCACCTATCTTACGTGGGCCAGTCCTCGTTTAAGTACATCCCCGTCGATGAGGACGTCGAGCTAAATCTCGGCCCAGTCGCCGACGTCGTTGTCGAGCCGACCCTTATGGATTACAAAACAGAAAACTACATGTTCAACAGGCACGGCAACATCTCCGGCTGGGACGAGGTCCGCACATTCAAGATGGAGGTCAGAAACACTCGCGACATCGACGTCAAGGTCGAAATCAAGCGGCGTTTCGACACCGACTACTGGAAGCTGGAGAAAGGCACCGCTTTCAAATACTACGATAAAGTAGATAAGAACACAGTAAAGTTCACGCTCCTGTTGGAGCCCAGGTCCAAACAGCAATTTAACTACATCCTCCGCACATATCACGGCGTGCGAAGAGAAGAGTGGCAGGGAAACAGGTAATTAATATGAGAGCTATAAAAATATCATTACTAATAGGCGTTGCAATCGCCGGCACGGCACATGCCAAAGTCGATTTGGTTACATTGCCCACACGCGATACTGTCCAGCTTACGATTTATAACTCAGCGGATTTGACGCTGGTACGCGAGAGCAGAGACCTTACGTTAAAGCCCGGCAAAAACAAGCTGCAGTTCTCCTGGGCCAATACGCTTATCGACCCGACCAGCTTAGAGATGCTGCCGAAAGCCAACGCTGACAAAATCAATATAGCTGACCTGACCTATCCGCCAAGGGTAAGAAACCTTGGCCTGTGGAACATCGACAGCGAGGTAAGCGGCAAGGTGCCGGTGGAGATTACGTATCTGACCAGCGGCCTGTCCTGGCGGGCCTTTTATATGGGAACACTCACCAAGAATGAAAGCACAATGCGTCTGCAGGGTTACGTCCGCGTAACAAACAACAGTGGCGAAGACTACGAAAACGCCCAGACGCGCCTCATTGTCGGCAAAATCCACATCCTCGATAGAATCGCAGAACTTGCCAGGCGCCGATACCCATACGAACGACCGGGCAAAGTCAGACCATTGCCACCGCCAAAAGCAGCAGTTGTGACTGAGGCGGCATGGGAGCTCAAACTTGGTATGGTAAGAGCAAGGGCCGCCCCGAAGGAAATCAAGAAAGAGGGCCTGAGCGAATACTTCCTCTACACCATCAAAGGCACGGAGACGATTCCCACCGGCTGGTCCAAACGACTGCTCAGCTTCGATGCGAAAAAGGTGCCGGTAGTAAATCTCTACAAATACAACGAGCGAAAATACGGTCGAGCCGTGACCAGGTTCCTTAGCTTCAAAAACGATACTGAGCACGACCTCGGCGATACGCCCATCCCCGGCGGAATGCTCAAGGTCTATAGAACTGTTGACCAGGATGAGCACTTATCTTACGTGGGCCAGTCTTCCTTTAAGTACATCCCCGTCGATGAGGACGTCGAGCTAAACCTCGGCCCTGTCGCCGATGTGGTAGTCGAGCCGACGCTTATGGATTACAAAACCGAAAACTATATGTTCAACAGGCACGGCAACATCTCCGGCTGGGACGAGGTCCGCACATTCAAGATGGAGGTCAGAAACACCCGCGACCTCGATGTCAAGGTGGAAATCAAGCGGCGTTTCGATACCGACTACTGGAAGCTGGAGAAAGGCACCGACTTTAAGGACTACGAGCAGATTGATAAGGAAACCATAAAATTCACGCTCCTGTTGGAGCCCAGAACCAAAAAGCAATTTAACTACATCCTCCGCACATATCACGGCGTGCGAAGAGAAGAGTGGCAGGGAAACAGGTAATTAATATGAGAGCCATAAAAATATCATTACTAATAGGCGTTGCAATCGCCGGCACGGCACACGCTAAGGTCGATTTGGTTACGCTGCCCACACGGGACACCGTCCAGCTTACGATTTACAACTCAGCGGATTTGACGCTGGTGCGCGACAGCAGAGACCTTACCTTGAAAACGGGCGAAAATAAGCTGCAGTTCTCCTGGGCCAATACACTCATTGACCCAACCAGCTTAGAGATGCTGCCGAAAGCCAACGCTGACAAAATAAATATCGCTGACCTGACCTATCCGCCGAGAGTAAGAAACCTCGGCCTTTGGAACATCGACAGCGGCGTAAGCGGCAAGGTGCCGGTGGAGATTACGTACCTGACCAGCGGCCTGTCCTGGCGGGCCTTTTATATGGGCACACTCACCAAAGATGAAAGCACAATGCGCCTGCAGGCCTACGTCCGCGTAACAAACAACAGTGGCGAAGACTACGAAAACGCCCAGACCCGCCTTATTGTCGGCAAAATCCACATACTTGACCAAATCGCAGAACTTGCCCGTCGGCAGTATCCATACGGTAGACCCAGGGAAATAGTGCCTGTGTTAAAGGTGCCGGTGCGCGAAAGGAAGTTGGCTAAAATGGAAATGGAGAGACTGGCTATGAAGCTTCCGCCGCCAATGTTTGCCGGCGAGCCAAAGGAAATCAAAAAAGAGGGCCTGAGCGAATACTTCCTTTACACCATCAAAGGCGAAGAGACCATTCCTACCGGTTGGTCGAAACGCTTGCTGAGCTTTGATGTGAAGAAGGTGCCGGTGATAAATCTCTACAAATACGAGCAGCGAAAATACGGCAATGCCGTGGTGAGATTTCTCAGCTTCAAAAACGATACCGAGCACGACCTCGGCCAAACACCCATCCCCGGCGGAATGCTGAAAGTCTACAGAACCGTCGACCAGGACCAGCACCTGTCTTATGTCGGCCAGTCCTCTTTCAAATACATCCCCGTCGATGAAGATGTAGAACTGAACCTCGGCCCGGTGGCTGATGTCGTTGTCGAGCCGACGCTTATGGACTTCAAAACCGAAAACTACACCTTCAACAGGCACGGCAATATCTCCGGCTGGGATGAAGTCCGAACATTCAAAGTCGAGGTCAGAAACACCCGCGACCTCGACGTCAAGGTCGAAATCAAGCGGCGTTTCGATACCGACTACTGGAAGCTGGAGAAAGGCACCGACTTTAAGGACTACGAGCAGATTGATAAGGAAACCATAAAATTCACGCTGCTGTTGGAGCCCAGAACCAAACAGCAATTTAACTACATCCTCCGCACATACCACGGCGAAAGAGAAGAAGAGTGGGAAGGAAACAGGTAATTATGAGAACCGTAAAAATATCACTACTAATAAGCTTTGCAATCGCAACGATGGCCCACGCCAAAGTCGATTTGGTCACGCTGCCGACACGCGATACCGTCCAGCTTACGATTTATAACTCGGCCGACTTGACACTGGTCCGTGACAGTAGAGACCTTACCTTGAAAACCGGCGAGAACAAGCTGCAGTTTTCCTGGGCCAATACGCTCATCGACCCAACCAGCTTAGAGATGCTGCCGAAGGCCAACGCAGACAAAATCAATATAGCCGACCTGACATATCCGCCGAGAGTAAGAAACCTCGGCCTTTGGAACATCGACAGCGGCGTAAGCGGCAAGGTGCCGGTGGAGATTACGTACCTGACCAGCGGCCTGTCCTGGCGGGCCTTTTATATGGGCACACTCACCAAAGATGAAAGCACAATGCGCCTGCAGGCCTACGTCCGCGTAACAAACAACAGTGGCGAAGACTACGAAAACGCCCAGACACGCCTCATCGTCGGCAAAATCCACATCCTCGACCAAATCGCACAGCTTGCCAGACGCCGATACCCATATGACCGACCGGGCAAAGTCAGACCATTGCCACCGCGAGCAGGCGAGCCAGCAGACATTCAAGAAGGAATCACGCTTGCTTGGGGTGAGACTGATAGAAGAGCTGGCCGGAAAGAAATCAAGAAGGAAGGCCTGAGCGAATACTTCCTTTATACCATTGAAGGCGAAGAGACTATTCCTACCGGCTGGTCGAAACGTCTGCTCAGCTTCGACACCAAAAAGGTCCCGGTTGTAAATCTCTACAAATATGAGCAGCGAAAATACGGCAACGCCGTGGTGAGATTTCTTAGCTTCAAAAACGACACCGAGCACGACCTCGGCCAAACACCTATCCCCGGCGGAATGCTAAAAGTCTATAGAACTGTTGACCAGGATAAGCACCTGTCTTACGTCGGCCAGTCTTCCTTCAAGTACATCCCCGTCGATGAAGATGTGGAGCTAAACCTCGGACCCGTCGCCGATGTTGTTGTCGAGCCGACGCTTATGGATTACAAAACCGAAAACTATATGTTCAACCGCCACGGCAACATCTCCGGCTGGGACGAACTCCGAACATTCAAGGTCGAGGTCAGAAACACCCGCGACCTTGACGTAAAGATTGAAATCAAGCGTCGCTTCGACACCAACCACTGGAAGCTCGAAAAAGGCACCGACTTTAGCAACTACGAGCAGCTCGACAAGAACACCGTGAAGTTCACGCTGTTACTCGACCCCAGATCCAAACAGGAATTTAACTACATCCTCCGCACATACCACGGTGTAAGACAGGAGGCCTGGCGAGGAAACACAGATTAGTATAGTCCTGCTTCCCAAACTTAATTATTTTGCAAGATTAATAGCCTGCGAACTTACTGCGCTGAGTAACTGACCATCCCTATATTTTCAATAACGGCCCTTTACTTCTGTGCCGATTGCTATAAAATCATATCGTATCCTGCGGTCCGAAACCACCGCAGATGTGGAATTCAAAATGAATTTATTATTGCGAACGTTAGCATGGAGGATATCAAAATGAGAAAAGGTTTGAATCGCATCGTTTTAATCGCTATGTTGCTGTCGATGGCACTTGTGTTTTGCTCCTGCAAGGCAAAAGGAAAAATGGCAATGGACATTCAGAAAGAAGCATTTGGCAAGACGCCGGATGGCCGGGAAGTCGAATTGTACACCCTCACCAATGCCAATGGCCTGAAAGCGAAAATTATGACTTACGGCGCGATAGTGGTCTTGCTGGAGGTGCCGGACCGCAATGGCAATTTTGCCGATATCGTACTTGGCTATGACACTCTCGAGGAGTACATAAAAAATAATCCCTACTTCGGTGCGATTGTCGGGCGGTATGGCAATCGTATCGGCAAGGCCAGGTTTACGCTCAACGGCGTCGAATACGAATTGGCGGCTAACAATGACGGAAATCACCTACACGGTGGTATCAAAGGATTTGACAAAGTTGTTTGGGACGCCGAGCCGATACGACAGAAAGACTGCGTCGGCGTAAAATTAACTTACCTGAGCAAGGACGGCGAAGAGGGCTACCCGGGTAATCTTTCCTGCACCGTCATCTATTCCCTTACCAACAAAGATGAGTTAAAAATCACCTACGAAGCCGAGACGGACAAGCCCACGCCCATCAACCTGACGCATCACAGCTACTTCAATCTGGCCGGCCAGGGCGCAAGGGACATCCTCGACCACGGGCTAATGCTCAACGCCGAGACGTTCCTGCCCGTGGACGAAGGACTTATCCCAACCGGCGAGCTGCGAAACGTCAAGGGTACACCTATGGATTTTACCAGGCCAATGGCGATTAGCGCCAGAATCAGCCAGGATTACGAACAGCTTCGATTCGGCAAAGGCTATGACCACAACTGGGTGCTAAACAGCAGCGACGGGTCACTGGCCCTGGCCGCAAGAGTCTATGAACGGACCACCGGACGTGTGATGGAAATATATACTACCGAGCCGGGTATCCAGTTTTATTCCGGCAACTTCCTGGACGGTAGCAACATCGGAAAAGGCGGCAAAGTATATGAGCACCGCTATGGCTTCTGCCTTGAGACGCAGCACTTCCCGGATTCGCCGAATAAGCCGAACTTCCCATCGGTTATTCTCAAGCCCGGCGAGAAGTACACGCACCTGACCGTACACAAATTCTACACAAAGTAGGTGCAGCGATCAGTCCGAGTGACATTCGATGTACTCTCGCGTTCCGAATCGTTCAGCGGCTGTGTAAAGTGCCAGCAGATTTTCTCTTGATGCGCTGCGCGGCACAACACATCCGGAGCCGAGGATATAGCCACCCTGCCGCCCAGCCCCTTCAATACAGACACGGGCTTCGTCGATCAGTTCTTCGGGCGTAGAGTTGATGAACGAAAGCGTGTTGACGCCTCCCATCAGGGCTACGCGGCCACCAACCGCCTCTCTTGCCTGTGCGCACGTGAAATTGCCAAGCGGATCCAGCGGGCCGATGCAGTCAAGGCCCGTTGCGATAAGGTCCTCCATAATCGGCATAACATTGCCGCATATATGACAGTAAATCCGCGCCTCGGGGCGATAGCCGTGAAGTTCGTCACACACCGTTTTCATATGCGGGAAAATAAACGCCCGAAAATGCTGCGGCGATATCACTGACATATTAGCAATCGAGTCATTCAGTCGAAGCATTCTCAGCCCGCAATCGATATGAAACTTACCCTTTTCGATAGCATGCTCGACGCCTTTATCCATAATAGCGTGAGTTAACTCAGGATTCTCCACCAGGTCCATCAGTGCAAGTGACAATTCTCTGAAAAGCACATGAAAGGCCAGCGTGGCTGAGCCGCAGTCACCCAAAAGTGCCATATCGTCCCCGACCTGCTCTATTAACTCACGCTGCAGCTTGCCAAAGCCGATTTGCTCATAGAAAGATTTGTCCGGCACCGCTATGTGATTGACATCTTCGACGCTGTTTACCAGGGGCTCATCGGATTTGTAGAATTGTATCATTGCAGCATGATACGGGTCTTCAAGATGAATCTTGCTCTTATCGCGAACCCGCGTAGCCAGTCCTCCCTGTACGTCGATTGGCCCAAGTACTTCTCCGCTCTCGTCCACTTCAACCAGCGTGCCATTCTCTTTCTTCGTCCGCCGATTCGGCAGATGAAACAATCGAGCACCGTCGGCCTTAACCGACAAAGCAGCATCGACCACAACACGCATCGCCGTTTCCGAGCTTTCCACTACCTCGCGAAGCTCCGTCCCGGCAAGGGCCGTACCAAGGTCAACCCAAATCTTGGGAAGTGTCGGTACCCTATCCGGCATCCCCCCTGAAAGAGCAGTATAAAAACGTTCTTTTGGCGTCATAACTATAGTAATTCAGTCCAATGGTTGCAGGTACGCACAAACAACTTGCTAACTCTTGCCAATCGGGTAGTCTTCCGAATTGCTTCGCGCACTTCTCATAATCTCTTCGATTTGCGAGACAACTTGACGGTGCTTCGACGCCACATTCCTGGTTTCGCCCACGTCATTCTTCAGGTTGTAAAGTTCAATCGGGGCTCCTACTCCGTTGCGAACGCCTTTCCAGTCCCCCATACGCACTGCCTGCTTGTAAGTCTTGCGAACGTGCCCGTAATCCCAGTACAGATAGTCGTGACTCTTTTGCTTTTTGCCCAAAAGGGCTGGTAACATCGATATGCCATCAATATCCTTGGGGATGGGCAAGCCCGCCAGTTCCGCTGCCGTAGGCATAAAATCCCAGAATGCCCAGACCTGGTCACTCACCTGACCAGCGGCTATCTTTCCCGGCCACCTTGCTATCATTGGAATCCGTATCCCTCCTTCATACTGGTCACGTTTGCCTCCCCTCAGCTTGCCATTACTGTCAAAAAACTCTATCGGTATCGGTGAACCCTTGTAAGGGCCATTGTCGCTGGTGAAAAACACAATGGTGTTTTCATCTATCCCAAGGCTCTTGAGCAGTTTCATAATCCTGCCCACGTCACGGTCCAGCCGGGTAATCATAGCGGCGTAATTTTTGGCAATCTGTGGCCAGTTCTTGTTTGTATAGGGTTCATCGCTGGGCACAATGAAATGCTCAGGGGAATCTTTTGGATAGTCAGAGAAATGCGGTATGGTATACGCGAGGTAAAGAAAGAAAGGGTCCTCCCGATGTTGTTCAATGAAGGATATGCCCTTTTCTGTAAAAAGGTCATGAGTGTAATACGCGTTCTTACCTCCGCGATTGCCTTTTAGTTTTCCTACCTCATTTTCTATAACCACCTTCTGCAGCAATACGACCTTGTCATTTTCCCAGAGATAATCAGGATAGTAGAAATGCGCCTGGTCCTGGTTTATGTGCCCGTAAAAATAATCGAACCCCTGGTAATTTGGAATACCCCAGGAACCCGGATTACCCAAGGACCATTTGCCTATGCCGCCGGTTTTGTAGCCAGCCTGCTTTAAGACTTCCGCTACGGTCAAATCATCAGGTCTTAGCCAAATATTATGCGGCAGATTGTCTCTTATCCTATTGTGGCCATTATGCATCCCCGTCATCAGACTGCACCGCGAAGGAGCACATACTGTTGAACCTGCGTAAGCCTGGGTAAATCGCAAACCTTCTGCCGCCAGATGGTCAATGTTTTTGGTCAAAATCTTCTTTTGGCCGTAGCATCCGAGGTCGCCATAGCCAAGGTCATCAGCAACTATCAGGATTATGTTGGGTTTTATTGACGGTGTTTCTCCGGCTGATAGGACCTCCGGCAGGCTGAGTGACACAACGCCCGCCCCTACGGTCTTAAGAAAATCACGTCGTGTGTAACTGCTCATCCTCTTGCTCTCCTTGGTACCAACCAAAGTCGTGCCAATTACTTCTTCTCGCCACCGTAGTAGTTCTTCTTTAATGTAAAGAATTTCTCCCCACCCCTCGAACCGAAATTCCGAACATCATTCTTCACCATCCAGTCCACAAGTCTTTGCATAAGCCCCGCTCTTACTTGAGCATATCCCGGATTGCCCCAGAGATTATTAGTCTCAGCGGGGTCCTTCCTCATATCATACAACTCACCTTCGAGCCTTCCGACATCCGGTATGCTGTGATAAGCATTTAGCTTGAACCTCTCATCACGAAACATAGTGGCGTGAATAGGCGGGTCGAAGTATTTGTGCCCCGGGCCATACCCGCTGTTTCTGTAAATACAAACTGCATAATCACGGTAGTTCTCATAACTTTTACCCTGTTGAATCAGTGCTAACAAATCCATCGATTCCGGCATAATTTCATTTAACTTCTCCTTACCGAACCCGGCCAGCGAGAGCACTGTCGCCGCAACATCAAGGTGCTGAACAGGGCTCTTCACCCGGGTGCCGGCAGGAATTCTTCCCGGAAGCCGCATCAAAAATGGCACCCGAACAGTTGGGTCGTAGAAAAAAGCCCCCTTGGTGAACAGCTCTCGGTCATACATCATGTCACCACCGTCACTGACGAATATCACGAGAGTGTTCTCAGTCAGACCCTGCTCGTCCAGACAGTCAAGCACCTTACCCATCTCGCGGTCGAGAAATGCAATGGATGCAAGGTATCCTTTCCGCTGGTCATGGATATTCGCTTTGAAGGTTTCGCTCTTGTTCTTTATGGCCCTGGACTTTGCCAGTTCCCGCCTTACCACTTCCGGCATGTATTCACCGATTGGCATCGGCTGCGGCTCAGGGATTTTATCCTCATTGACCATCTCCGCGGCCTCAAGAGGATGGTCATAGTACGGGTCATGCGGGTCAAAAAGACTCGTCAAGATGAAGAAAGGCCTGTCCTTATCCCTGTTCTTGATTAGCTCTATGCTGGTCTCGCCAGCCCAACGCGTAAAGTGCACCTCGGCAGGGAAATGATGTAGGCTCTTGCCTTCCTTCTTCAGCCTTCGGTAAAACACCGGGTCTTTCTTCTCAACCCACCGGGCGTACGAATTGTAAGGACTGTCGAAATTCAGCCCAGGGTCGATACACCAGTGATAATGCTCAAAGCCGTCATTGGGGTGTCTGTTCTCGGCCTCGTGCCATATCCCGGAAACGTGCAGTTTGCCCACCAGGGACGTCTCATAGCCAACATCCTGCAGCCGCTTCGATACAAGAATCTCATCGTCAGGCAAAATGTCGTGCAGCCTATATACCCCATGGCCGCTGACAGACTTGCCGGTCCACATGCTGGCCCGCCCAGGTGTGCAAACCGGACAACTGGGATAACAGTTCTCGAACAAAGCCCCCTGCTGCGCCAGCCTGTCCAAATTGGGCGTGCTAATTGCCCTGCAGCCGTAACAGCCCAAGGAATCAAACCGCTGTTGGTCGGTCATCAAAATTAGGATATTGGGTTGTTCTCTATGTCTTTGACTGTTGCGTACAAAAGCTGATTTTGTAGATGCGTCACTGCACCCGGGTATCGTCAACGCAGCCGCACCAAGGCCGATAGCTTTCAAAAAGTCGCGCCGCGTGACATTAGCCGTGCTCATATTTCTATTCTTGTGATATTCTAAGCGTCAGCCCGCTGTTGGTTTTGCGATGTGAAATCGCAATCAAGGAAGTCTGACAGAGTTATTTACTTTCATCCTTGCGTTGCCGGAAGTTTCCTGCTCCGATTAATCAGCCCGAAAATAATAGCAACGGTCACCAGTACGCCCGTTCCGGCTGCACCGATCACAATCACGTCCAGTGTGCACAATGGCAGCTTGCTTGACAGCCACTCAAAGAGCTTTGTACCCTCGATCATCGAGTCTGCCCGCACGAAGGTCGCCCAGCTTATGAACAAGACGCTGGCAATTACCGCCACCAGTCCCTGCCACAAACGAACGCGAATCTTGAGCAGCGCCAGCAAGAACAGCCCCACCAGGGGACCGCCGAATATGCCCGAGACCTTCCACCAGACGTCCAACACGCTCCTGACCTCGAGCATCAGCAGCGCACAGGTGATTCCTATGAATCCCCATACGAAGGTCATGACGCGCAGAAATATAATGCCGCTGCGGTCGGAAAGGTCCGGCTTAAAATACCTCTTATAAAAATCCAGCAGACTGACCGTTGCCGCGCAATTGAAGCATGACGAAATGGTACTCATGGCCGCTGCCACAATAGCCGCAACGATCAGACCCCGCATTCCCGGCGGAAGCTGGGTGGCAATATAGTACGGGAAAATGTAGTCACCTTTATCTGCAATACCGGCATCCTGCAGCTCGGTACCACCGGAGTAATACGCCCACAGGCAGGTGCCGATATATACGAAAACCGCCGTCAGCGGAGTAAAAATCCCCATAGCAATCCATATCGACTTTTTGGCGTCACGCTCGGTAGGACACGAGGCGTACTTCTGAACGTAATTCTGGTCGGTCAATAGATTACGCAGGTTTTCCACGAAGGCGAAGAGGACCATCGTCCAAATCGTCCGGTCAACCAGGCCTCTTGTTTTCAAATCGAAGTCGAGGCTGCCGGGGCTGAACTTATCCGGCCAGGCACTCGCAATCAATGGTTCCGGTCCGCTGAACACCTGAATCGACAAAGCAATAGCACAATAGGCCAAAGCCCCGATCATGATTATTGACTGGACCACATCGGTCCAGATGACCGCCTGCATCCCGCCTAAGAGCGTGTAAAAGATTGTGATTACACCAATAACGACTATGACTGTGGTAAGGACTTCATTGCCACCTTCCTGATCCATTCCTCCGGCAGAGAAGAAGACTAGACGAAATACGAGGGCAACAAGGTACAGGATTACAGCAATGCGCGAAATCTGCAGCAGTATGAACACGATCGCCGCATAGGCCCGGCCCCACTGGCCAACCCGCTCTTCCAAGAAGCTGTAGACACTAATTAGACCCATCTTTCGGTAGTATGGCACAGCGAAGCGGCAAACTACCCAGGCTACCGGAAAAACCGCAAGGGCAAAAAGCAATGGATGCCAGTTGCTCAAGTAAGCTCTGCCCGGCACAGCAACATACGAGATGCTGCTGGTATAAGCGCCCATAACAGCAAGGCCTGCGGCCCAGGCCGGAATGGTCCGGCCGGCTACCATGAATTCCTCAGAGGTACGGGTTTTACGCTTGTAGTATATGCCCATCCCGACCATCAACAGGGCGTACAGGACGAGCATGGTCATATCGGCCCAATGAAAATTTCCACCCATAAGCTTTCTCCTTCTTCAGACTACTTATACAATCCTTCAGTAAAACACAAAAGCCGGCACGAGTAATTTTAGCATACTGGAAAGACCGGTTACCCTGCTTTTCTGGCAATACTATTGCTTTTTATTTTATGCTTGTCAAGGATTAAACTTTGTCACCAATCCGCATTTTTCATATTTTGGCGACGACCCCAGTGTTAGTAGTTTAGTGTGAGTTTGGGACGATTAGCTCTTGATATACCGCTAATCAGCAAAACGCAGATTGTCAGCGATTACTTGAAGATAACTAACAGGCTGGGTAAAATTGAAAAATGTAAAGACTATCGAAAGACTTGACGGTCAAAGAGCGCAGTCTTATCCGCAGATTATTATTGCCAGCGCCCTCAGCTTGAGGATAAACCACTACTTGCAGAAACGACGTCAAATGAGAGCACTAATAGATAATCGCGGTCGTTTCCTCGATCCTCCTGATGACTTCGGCAGCGTCAGAAGACTCAGATATATAGCCGTCGAAACCCTTCTGCAGTAAAGCGGTGGACTCGGCTTCGCTTAACTGGTTCGCAAGTGCTAAGACCTTGATGGTCTGCAAATCCTCATCGTCACGGACGTTCCTGCAAATCTCCGTCGCGGCTATACCCTCAGCCAAAAGATTCACCAACAAAACGTGCGGAGCAAATTTCTGGGCCACGACGCCCGTCTCAAAATTGCTCCCGACCGTTTGCACTTCATAACCAGCCCGGCTTCGCAAAGTATCGGCCAAAGCTGAGGCTGCATCCTCATTGCTGTCTACTATAAGGACACGCATCTTGCCCACTGAAAGTTCTGTCGTGGGCATGTTATGCATCTTCATAAAACGAATTAGTTCGTTGACCGGTATTCGCCTATCTTTACTGCCGGGTATGCGATAGCCTTTCAACCGGCCGCTGTCAAACCACTTTGAAACCGTTCGAGGAGCAACATTACAAATCTTGGCAACATCACCCGTTGTCAGAACATTTTTTCCTTTTGACATCTTTTTATCCCCGTAACTACGTATCGACACCGTATTCTTATTCGGCTGTAAGTCAAAGGCTGTTTAGCATAGAAATTGTAATTGCAATCTATTACTGGATAAGTCATTGTGCTCAAGATACGACGTCCCATAAGAGCTATTGCTTCCGATAGAGACAGGCAAGACAGCAAATCACTACTATCTCCGCCACGTGACTTCCACACGTGTAGCAAAATGTTCTTGATTTATCGGCCGCATCTGGTACAATATAGTCTTCGGAGTTGGCCCTGGTTTCATAGATAAGGAGACTTTTTATGCGGATATATCTGTCTCGGCCGGATATCACCGAAAAGGAAATCGAGGCGGTCTGCGATGTGCTTCGAACTCCCAATCTCTCGCTTGGTCCCAAGCTCATCGAATTTGAGAATGCCTTTGCAGACTATATCGGGAGAAAACGGGCTGTGGCCGTAAATAGTGGAACCAGTGGCTTGTTTCTCTGTATGTTGGCCTTGGGGATTGGCCCCGGCGACGAGGTTATCACCACCCCGTTCACTTTCATCGCCTCAGCAACTCCTATAATGATGGTTGGCGCAGAGCCGGTATTCGTTGACATCGGTCCTGTCAGCTTGAATATCGATGCCACAAAAATCGAGGCCAAGATTACTGAAAAGACCAGAGCTATTATGCCCGTGGAGGTTTTCGGAAATCCTGCCGGTTTTGATAAAATCTGCGAAATCGCTCAAAAACACAATCTGCTTGTAATTGAAGACAGTTGCGAAGCTCTCGGCTCTTCGCTGAATGGGAAAAAAGTCGGGACATTCGGAACAATGAGCGTATTCGCCTTTTATCCCAATAAGCAGATAACCACCGGCGAGGGCGGTATGATTCTGACCGACGATGATGATTTGGCGGATATATGCGTCTCTCTTCGTAATCAGGGCAGGGGCGGGGACGGTGGCTGGCTCGACCACGAGCGGCTCGGATACAACTTCCGGCTCAGCGACATCAATTGTGCCCTTGGCATTGCACAGCTTTCGAGAATCGACGAAATCAAGGCCAAACGCAAACGGGTCGCAAAGTGGTACCAGGAAATGTTAGCTGACGATGACAGGCTGATAGTGCCTTCTGAGCCGACGGGCTCTGATATAAGCTGGTTCGTATTCGTTGTCCGGCTCGCGGCCCAGTTCACTTTAGAGCAGCGGAACAAGGTCTTAGAAACGATGAAAGGACAAGGTATCCAAGTGGGCAACTATTTTCCGCCTGTGCACCTGCAGCCGTTTATGGCTGAGCGGTTCGGCTACAAGCCAGGCGATTTTCCTATCACCGAGTCTGTCTGCAAAAGCACCATTGCTTTACCGTTCTATAATAACCTCACTAAGGACGAGGTAGCAGTCGTCTGCAGACAATTAAAAGCAACTTTAGACGAAGTTTCGGCCTCTGTTTAACCGGAGCTGTTTTATGAAATAGCAAAAAATAGCATTTTTGAGGCGTTTTTCTGTTTGGCGTTCACTGTTTTGTAACTAATAATTTATTAGAGCCCAATGCCAAGGGCCATTGGGGCACGGCCGATAAAGCGTGCTCGGAAGGGAGATAATCAGTTATGAGGGGATGGAGAGGCAAAATCATCTTCTTGCTGGTCGTTTATTTTGCCGGATTTGCCACCGCAATCTACTGCCTTGCACCCGTGCCGGAGAATCAAGCGAATCAGGCTGGCAAAAAAGGTTTCGTATACTCGGCTTTCAAGTCGGACGAGTTCGCGAAATCTTTCAGTGCCGGGATGCACAAATGCGTTGATTTTGGCAAGGACGTCGCCAATCGTGCCGGTAAATTCGCAAAGCAAAAGCTCGATGAAAGGCAAGCCGACGGCTGAGCGTGCCTGAAATAATTAGACTAAGGACTCTTAATTGCTAACTTAAGTATACGTTTTGTGAAGCTGAATCTCTGACAGGGGGGAGTATGTGCAGCAGTTCTTGGCCGGGGGCCGTCGGGGCTCCCGGCCAACTTCTTGCGCCACAAAAAAAGAAAACGCCGCCGAACTAAATCGCCCGGCAGCGTTCTTGGGTAAATCATAAGCAAGTGAGGATAAATCAATCTTTCTGTTTCTGTATTACGGTCGCACCTTCGGGCATCTCAAACTCAAAAATCCCTTCGGGCAAAGGCTGGTTGTAAAGAATTTGCTCGGTCTTCTTAAGATCTGTCGTATCAGGACCGAAGTTTTCGAAGCTGACAGGCAGCTTAGTCTTCGGATGTACCAGGATTTTCCAGGTCTTTTTCTCACCGTGAACTATGATCACGATAACATCCTTGCCCGAGTCATCGGTTTTCCCTTGGTAAATTTCAACCTTTTTCTCATCCTTTTTCTCATCCTCGAGATCCTCTAGTATCTGCTCGAATATGCTGCCGAACTTGAAATCCGTCGTGATAAGCTGTCCGTCATAAACCGTAACCACATTTTTGCTCTTGTTGTAACTATATGAGAGGTCAGGGGTCGACACAATAATCCGCTCATAAGTTTCTCCATTGCAAGTAACCCAGCCTTCCATATAGAAATGGTCCTGTAGCCCGGTGGCGGGATTAATCCTCATCCACGAATCAAAAACATGGCCATTCCAGTCTTTGCCAACCATGTGGACCGTCTCAACTTCCCCCATCGCCTCAATGGTTTGTTCGATGGCGTAAGCGCGTGTGGTCGAATTGTCTAAAATGCTTACCGACAGTACGACTGCTGTAATTATCACCGCCGCAGCGGTGGTGAGTTTTGCTATTTTGGTTTTCATAATGATTCTCCATACTGTTATTTGCCGTGGTGCCTGTTTAGTCATTGCTTGAAGGAGGTCCTGTTCGAGTCTGTCGCGGTGATTTGCGTCAGGCGCATCATCAAACTTGACCTGTCGAACGAAATTTTCAAATTGTTTATCGTTGTCGTTCATTTTGATATCTCCTGCAAAGCCGGACCAATTTTCTTCCGCAGTTTGGCAAGCGCTCTCGCTAACTGACTGCGGACCGTCCCGGGTCTGCTTCCGAGCACCTCGGCAATTTCGGTTAACTTCAAATTTTCAAAAAAACGCAGTGTGATGATAGTCTGGTACCTCGTCCTCAAACCTAACATCGCCTCTTTCAAAAGAGCTAATATCTCAGCCGATTCATTTGTCGATCCGTGGCAGTCAGCCATTGGAGTGCTAAGCCGTTCGCCAGCGAACTTAAGCAGCCTTCTTCGTCGTCTGGCCCGCCGCAAATGGTTATTGACTTCGTTTGTTGCAATCCTATAAAGCCAATTTCGAAACTGGTGCTCTGTGCCCTTAAAACGGCCAAGATTCTCAACAACTTTAAGAAACACTGCGGACGTAACGTCTTCCGCTGCCTGCCTTTCGAAGAATCGGTGCACACAATACCGAAACACGGCATCGTAATGCCGGCGATACAATCGCGCAAATGCCGCAGGGTCGTTGCGAACTTCAGCTATCAACTGCCCGTCGTTTGCGAGGTTGCTATCTTCGTTCAGATTAATCTTTGTTTCTCCAGAGATTTTTAAGCTGGTACCAACTATCATCACCATTATAAATGCGCGCCGGACAAAAACGTGGCAAAAAAAATCAGAAACGGTATCATTATGTCGTTAGATGGCAATTTGAGAGACAAAAACGATGGCCAAGTTATATGGTTTGATATTTGACGTTGACGGTGTGATAGCCGATACCGAGCCGCCCACCGCCGAGGCGTCAATCAGGGTCTTCGAGGATTTGTTCGGCGTCAAAGGCGTTAAACGCGAGGATTTTGAGGCGGGGCTCGGATGCGGCCCCGAGGCCTACGTCAAAGCTGCTGCTGAAATTCACGGTTTGCAACTCACCGATGACCAACTGGCACAAGCCGTCAGAATGCGCGAAGAAAATTTTATAAAGCTGTTGAAGAAGTCACCTTCGCCCGCCTTCCCCGGCGTGCTGGAGCTAATGGAAGCAGCATTGGGAAGACAGAATTTCAGATTGGCTATTGCCACCTCAAGTTCCCGTGAAATGTCAGAAGTAATATTGAAGGGAGCAGGAATCCCGTACGACAAAATGGCTTATGTCACCGGCAGTGATGTGAAAAACAAAAAGCCTCACCCCGAAATATTTTTACTCGCCGCCCAACGTATGGGAATCGCACCGGCTGATTGCGCTGTCATAGAAGACACCCCCGATGGCGTCCGAGCTGCCAAGGCCGCAGGAACCAAATGTATCGCTGTTACCAACACCGCAACCGCCGAAAAACTTTCTGGGGCCGACTTGATTTGCAACTCCCTTGAGAAGGTCGACATTGAGACTATAATACAAATGATTGAAGCCAGGTAAATTGCGGGCACTAATTCTTAGTGCTACACTCCAACGCGAACTCAACAAGTGCCTCTATATTTTCTTTCGGCGTCCCCGGCACTATGCTGTCCGAGGTACTGAATATAAATCTGTTATCTTCCCTCGTTTCTTCAAATATTTTCTCGACCTCCTTCTGTATTTCATGCCTCGTACCTTCCTTAAGAAGGTGAACCTGGTCGAAGTTGCCGACCATCACAACACCTTCGCCGAGAACCTCACGTGCGTTCTTTAAGCTGGTTATGTCCCCGCCCGACGGAGGCGTTGATAATGATTCAAGGGCCTGCCCGTCAAGCATAGTGCGATATACTTCCAACAGTGAAGCACACTGCCCGCAATTATGGAAAAGAACTTTACACCCATCAGACGTCAATGCATCGATATATCGCTTCTCGTAGGGGAAAATGTGCTCGAGGTAGAACTTGCTGCTCATCATTCCGCCGTGTGCAACATTTCCCACGACCCGCATTACATCCCCTCCTGCTTTTACGATCTGTCTGCCGACGCCAATCACATCATCCGTGCAAAGCTCCATAATTTCTCTATAGAAAGACGAATTCATAAGCGGGTCAACAAGCAGGTCTTCGAGCTTTCGCAAACCGAAGGCAGAGTTAAAAACACTGCTCGGAACCCTCGGCAGTACAATCCCCCTGTCACCCAACCTTCTCTCCACACCCGCTATATGGCTAAAATCGTATGTGGGAACTTCCGGCCTGTACTTTTTTACTATTCTTAAATCTTCTGGCCCTTTAATGAGGGATTCGGTCCTTACGTTCCGCAGCTTCATCCAGTCTTTGGAAGGGTCGCCGTGAAAGTCTTCACCCTCAACATTGAATGCTTCCCGGAGTTCCCCTCCGGGCGTGATAATTCTATGCGTTAGATACTTCTTATCTTCTGAAAACTCCCAGATATTTTTCCAGTCATCACTGTCACGGTCAAAAGCAATCGGTTCAAACACGTCCGTGCTGATTCTCATCGCAATATCAATGCCCAGAATCTCGTGGAATCTTATGAGGTCGGCTATGGTATCACCTGTCCTTTTCTCTATTATGCAGTCAGGCGGACCATCTTCTATATCCGTATCTGTAACAAAGAGCGTGATGGGGGTTCTGTCAGGCATCTTTCCATTAAATACACTCAGCAATCTTTCACGCGAGGTCATTTTTCGGCGCCTTCCTGATAAAGACAAAATATATCGTTGAGCATTCCTGCTCATCCGTCAAGAGCAAACTCTCAAACGATTAGAATCTGCTATGCTAATGCTTTATTTTTGTGGATTTCCGCACAGAACTGAAAAGTGCTCGAAAAGTTCACCTAAAGTGAAGGTTATATCTTTTCACCAGCGACTGCACGTCATTAGATACTCTGCAGCAACCGAGTTCGCTGAAAGCGTACTTTTGCTTCGCCTATCAGATAAAAACTGCCGGTGATACAAATCAAATCACCTTTGCTGACAGCACTTTTTGCCAGTCGTAACGCCTCGCCCAGACTTAAAGCTGTCTGGCACATCTTGCCGCATATCTCCGTATACATATCCGCCAAATCCTGTGGAGACATCGCCTTGGCCGAGTTGCTGCGCGTAAAAATCACCTTGTCCGCCCCATATTGCAGCTTCCCAAGCATACCTCCTACATCTTTGTCACTGTTACAGCCGAAGATTACAACCATAGAGTCATAAGGAATATTCTGTCCTATCGCATGCACCAGCATCTCAATGCTGGCAGCATTATGCGCTGCGTCTATCATAATTCGCGGGTCGTCGCATATCATTTCCATTCGCCCGCTCAGCCACACCTTGTGGAGCCCCGCAGTTGCTTTTTCGCTGTCTATCTTGTACCCGCTTGATTTGAGTTTATCTAACATGGCAAGGGCTAGACCGCAGTTGATAGCCTGATGTTTGCCGTACAGCGGCACCCGGAGATGTTCGAACCTGCTCGTTGGCGTTGTAAGGCACACCCTCGTGTGTGGCCCATGTTCACGGGACGTTTCAAATCGGTGCGAAAAATCAATATCACTACCGGTCACACTCAACGTGGCCTTCGAACTAATCGCTTCTGATTTTAGAACACGCATCGCCGCCGGCTCCTGCTGAACCGTAATAGCTGGTACGCCGGCCTTAAATACCCCCGCCTTCTCTCTTGCAATGCTCTCGATAGTCCCACCCAGTTGCTGTTGATGGTCAATACTTAGACTCGTTATTCCGACAACCTTAGGCTTGATAACGTTAGTACTGTCAAGTCTGCCGCCCATGCCCGTTTCAATCACGGCGATATCAACCTTCTTGTCGGCAAAGTGCAAAAACGCCAGAGCCGTCATAATCTCAAAGAAAGTAAGAGGATCGGTCTTGGAGACCTTTTCCACAGGTGCATGAAGCCGGTTCATCAAACCAAGCATTTCCTGGTCCCTGATCATTTGCGAATTTACCGTAATCCGCTCGTGCAGGTGTACTACATGCGGAGAAGTGTACAATCCCACGTTATAGTGGTTGGCCTCAAGCATCTTGGCCAGCATCGTCGCCGTTGAGCCTTTTCCTTTTGTGCCTGCTATGTGAGCTGCAGTAATCTTCTTGTGTGGGTTACCCACCAACGAGAGCAGTTTTTCCATCCGCTTGAGGTTGAACGTAGTAACGTTATAGCGCAGACCAACCTCCTTCTCGTAGTTGGTCTTGCCAAAAAGGTAGCTAATTGCCTCTTTGTACGTTCGAAAGGCCTTTTTGCCCTTGACGGTAGCAACCTTGGCGGGACCGCGCTTTGTTCGTTTCTTTCTGATTGATTTTGCCATATAACAACAACTAACTATATTTGCCCAGACCACATAGGTCAACGTCCGCCGGCTAAAAACGGTCGAAAACGCAACGGTTATTATACGTACAAAGCCGCAACATGTTCTTGAACAAGAGCTTATGAGCGACAAACTTTATATAATCATTCTTATCAAGCTCCAGCTACATCACAGTATTTAAACAAATAATTAGCTCTGCTTATACTCGGTTGGCTTACCACCCACCCCTCTTGCCGGCAAAGCCGTTTATAGCCCCCCTGACAATTGTTGTGCTGCTGAACACTTACGCTGTGGCATCACAGTGCGCCCACCTGCCTGTTGCTCTATAACCCGCCATTGAAGCTCTCCGCCCAGTTTGGCTCACAGCTAAAGCGGTACCCGCTAAGCAATTGCCCCGGCAACAGTCCCCACAACGCAGTAGTCAAATTCAGAAAAAGGCTACACACAATAGAAGAAACTATACGGCTCAACCGCGACAAAATGGAAACAATGACCAAGTGAGACTTCGGGGAAATTATATGGTTCTGGATTACCAGCGCTTGCGCACTAATCTCAGCACTGCATGGACGTCACAGCTGTCGATGGGTCCTCGACGAAATCGAAAATCTTGTCAAGCCCGGCTACTGTGAAGATGCATTTGGTCACAAATGCAACGTTGCACAGAACAAGCTTATGCCCACGCTCATTCAGGAACCTGTGCAGGATTATGAGGTTACTAATGCTCGATGAGGTGATTATTTCAACTCCGGAGAAGTCAACTACCACGTTGCAGCCGTCTTTCTCTGTCACGAGTTCGTTGATGTGTTTAAGCTCGTTCGCTATTTGTGGTTCTTCCGCCGGCAAATTAACCAGAAGAACGTCTTCTGATAGGTTTTGCGTGCTCATCTCTGACCTTCCACTTAGAGACCTGATACGGGTTTCGTCGGTTCCAAAATCTCTTATCGGCAAAAATCCAACCAATATTAACCAAAAACAAGCGGGGCAAACTCAGGCCTCTCTTGCCATACTGACCGATAAGAATTCATCTTCTTATATACTCATACCTCTGCGTTATCTCAGAATAGGCTCTCCACATCATTAGCGGCACAACGAGCCAAAGCCGCTGCACAGCAGCAAATCCCTCACCGTTTATCAGCGTTCGTGCCCCGTGAAGTCCGATAGAAAACGCTCAAAAAAAGTCTTGTCGGCGTATCCGGAAAGCTTTATAATTGGTAAATTAGCGAAGAAGCGGAAATAACTTAGACAACGCATCGCAAGACCTGGCCCTACAAGTTGACTTGTTCGGCCTAACCCAAAAATGTGATTTTGCAGGTGTCAATAGGACAGTCGCAATGCAAAAAGTCGCTCCTGATGACGAAATTCTGCAATTCGCCATTGCCAGGGAAGTCGAGGCGTATAACTTTTATATGGCATTGGCTGACCGCGTAGGAAGTCCCGAAATCGCTGAGGTTTTTAGAGATCTGGCAAAAGAAGAAGTCGAGCACAAGGCCAAACTCGAACTGGAGGTAATCAAGACCGGCAAAACCCTGCCGGCTACCGAAAAAGTCACCATCCCTGAGCACGACTATATCATATCGGATGTTGACTCGGCACTGGATATGGACTACAAGGACGTGCTGATGCTCGGTATGGAGAAGGAAGAGGCGTCATTTAGAACCTACGTCAATCTAATTCCGAGCGTCCACGATGAAGAGTCCCGCGAAGTACTTTTGGCAATTGCAGAGGAAGAAGTCAAACACAAGCTCCGCTTCGAAACCGAATACGACCTGCTGCTGAAAAAAAGCTGACCAACCAGATGCACCATCTATCGTTCAGGAATCGAAACACGAATCACAAATAGGCTGCAGTAAGATAGATTGTGGGTGCTTTGCGAGCGCGAGTTTCTCGCGGCGCAAAGTTGTAGTTGATGTGTTTTAGTTGGTTCTGCAGAAGAGATGTTGACTTTGAATGTATAATTAACTTGCAGTTGTTTGAGAATTGTTTAATGGGATATAGTAAGAATCGGCCAAGAAAAGCATCTGGCAAAGGCAAGCGGAAGGAAGGCAAATACCTGTGTTGAGACGTATGGTATCTAAATGGGGGACAAGGGGTGCAATTGCCGCCCTTGCAACTGTTGTTTTTTGTCAACGTACCAATGCCAATCAAACCGCCGAATGTTTTAGCCGCCTCCCACCCGGATGGAGCGTGCGAAAATCTTTCGTTGTGCCACGGAATCAAACCGCTGCTATTGAAAAGAGACTCTCTTGTTCAATCAAGAGGCTATCAAACACGATTCTTGCGGTTCACGGACAACAGATTCAGGTGAACATTCTCGAATGCTATACGGATGAGGATGCCGAAAAGCTCCGCAAAACAATTCTGAAAATGAAAGCGCATAGGGCATTTTGCCTTAGAAACAATAAGAATGTAATTGAATTTGTGGGTGACAGTGTCGCTTTGGCGACAAAGGCTGCTTATGAATTGGGTTTCACACCCAAACCAGTTGAAGTCCGATATAGAATCTCCGCGGAGATGGTTCCTCTCGAAAAATGCGACTATATGGCATTTAACAATCTCTTCAATCTGTTCCTGGCAATAAAGCGCAATCCAGATGACCATGAGACCAAGGTTCGGATCGCTGACATATCAAAAGGCTTTCAATTTGGCAAAAAAATCAATTTACGAACATGTGGTAATGACAAATCGAAACCCATCTATAGATTCGGGCCCAATCCAATCAAGACCCGATTAGCTGGACACGGAGACGTTACGACATACACCTTTGAGAAAATGCCTCTGGTGCTGGCCATACCGCATGTTTCTGTTGAGATGGAGCTAACAACGCACGAAGGGGGCATCACACCCAGTATCCGAAAGGCCGGTGGCGAACTATTAGCTTCAAGCGAATTCTGGCCTGTCAACGACCCCGAAATCTCGGCTCTCGCAAAAAAAATCACAAAAGGCTGCCAAAGTAATGAAGATAAAGTAGAAGCTATTCTAAAATGGCTAACTCCTGGGAAAAATATAGAATTCGGAGGTCCTGTCGAGGGTTCCAGGTGGGGCGTCAAGAAGGTCTTAAAGCAAGGTTTTGGTCAATGTTGGGACTTCTCAGATTGCTTTATCACGCTGGCTCGTGCTTCAGGAATACCTTGCCGACAGGTCGCAGGCTGGTTGTATGGCTGTAGCGGGCATATCTGGGCGGAGGTCGTCATCGAAGGAAAAGGATGGCAACAGGTCGACCCCACTGGAGGCTCCGTGCTGAAGTGCGGCATCTACCACATTCCGTATTTCACAAGCGAAGATGGAAACATGCCTATCTTGTATGTATCCATGCCAAGGATTGAGATGTTGGACCAGTGAGCTACTTGGCACAGGCGATGTTGCCATCCTTTGGCCCGATTGGCTATTAGCTCAAGCTGCACGGTAGGCTCGCTTAACTTCGTCAGCTATGATTTTCACCCCGGCGGTTACGATTTGCTCGTCCGGCGCGTAGTTTACACGGATGCATTCGTTCTTGTGCCGCCAATCCCCAGCAAGCCCGGGAAAGAAATAGTGGCCGGGCACAACCAAAACACCTCTACTCTTGAGACGTTGATAAAGCTCTTCGTTCGTAATCGGCAGCTCTGGAAACCACAGCCACAGAAAAAACGCACCCTCCGGTTTGTGTATGTGAAAATCAATTCCATTAAGTTCCTCTAACAGCCGCTCCACAGCCTTGGCTGCCTTTTTCTGATAGAAAGGCCTGATAACATCTCGACTCAAAGTGATGATTTGGCCGCTGCGCACAAGGTCCGTTGCTATCGCCGTCCCCATACTTCCCGGAGCAAGGCTCATCACAGCATTGACCTGCGAAACCATACTGATGACCTCTTCGTTGGCGATGACAATGCCCGTTCGTGTAGCCGGCAGGCCCAGCTTGGAAAGACTCATACAAACAATCGTGTTTTCGCTCCAAAGCGGCTTGGCCTCTACAAAAATGATGCTCGGAAATGGTACACCATAGGCACTATCAATAATCAGCGGAATATTTTTTGCGCACGCAAGAGCATTTAGTTTTTCAATCTCTGAATCGGTCAAGACATTGCCCGTCGGATTCGTAGGCCTCGACACACAAATAGCGCCGATTTCATCAGTAATATCAATCCTGTCAAAATCAACATGGTATTTGAAAATGTGCTCGCCGATATGTTCAATCTGCGGCCTGTTCGCTACAAACAAATCGTCCCCCAAACCGACATCACAATAGCCAATGTATTCGGGAGCAAGCGGAAACAATATCTTCTTCTTAGCTCCGCCCTCAAACGTCCCGCCAAAAATATTAAAGAGAATAAAAAACGCCGACTGGCTGCCGTTCGTCAAGGCGACGTTTTTCGATCTTACATCCCAGCCAAATTCGCTGCGCAACAATGTCGCAATCGCGTCGATAAATTCCTTATTGCCCTGCGGGGGCCCGTAATTGCCAATGGCCCGCTCAAATTCCCGGCCATTATCGAGAAGCTTGACCATGCTCTCTCGAAAGTAAGCCTGCACCTCCGGAATATGAGCAGGGTTGCCTCCACCGAGCATCAAGACATCCCGACTTTCCGCAAGCGCATCGCCCAGGTCGTCCATAAGCTGGCCTATGCCGGATGTCGTTGCAATCTTTTTACCAAACTTAGATACTTCCATTATTTCAGTATTAAGAGGATAAACCAAACTTGAGCACCCTGGCTCTATTTATCTATCTTACGATAATGTGTCAATCTCTTTTTGCCTTTTCCCAACTGGCTGCCTTACGCTCGTGGTAGTGACACAATCGGTTACCATAGCCCATAGAGCAATAGTAAAAGTCTTTCCCTCACGGGTTTGCGGATTATAATGGTTTTTATTATGAAAGTGTTAATTTATGGCGGTGGTGCGGTCGGCCTTGGCATTGCAAGTTGCCTGCTCAAATCCCAGGCCCAGGTTGATATTATCGCAAGAGAAAATACGGTCGAGGCCCTGCGCAAATCCGGCCTAACAAGAACGGGTATCTTCGGCGACTATCACGCCGAACCCGCAAAATTCGGCAGCTACACATCGTTAAATGAAATCCAAAAGCAAACCTACGATTACATACTCGTGTGCACCAAATCATTCGACTCCCTCGCAGCCGCACAAGACCTCTCCGACCATAAATCGGTCGTGGCCGAAAAAGCTGAAATCGTACTTTTTCAAAACGGCTGGGGCAACGCGGAGGCTTTCTTGTCCTTTTTTACCTCCGACCAAATCTACAACGCTCGCGTAATCACAGGCTTCCGAAGAATCAACCCGAATGAAGTTGAAATAACCGTACACGCAGACTCAATCCATATCGGCAGTCTATTTAGTGGCGACCTGGCCTGTATTAAGGATTTAGCTCAACTTATAGCCGAAGGCGACATACGCTGCGAAGTAACAGACAACATAGAAAAGGACCTTTGGGCGAAAATGCTTTACAATTGCGCCTTAAATCCTCTCGGCGCAGTCCTCGATGTTCCTTATGGCGTACTGGCAAAGAATGAATTTACCCGAAACATAATGAATGAAATCACAGAGGAAGTATTTAACGTTATGACGGCCGCAGGTTACCAAACACACTGGCAGTCGCCAAAAGACTTTCTCGACGTTTTCTACAAAAAGCTCGTGCCCCCCACCGCTGAGCACAAATCATCGACCCTGCAGGACATCCTCGCCAAAAAGAAAACCGAAATCGATGCCTTGAATGGAGCCGTCATCAAGTTAGCTAAAGAACACCAAATCGATGTCCCGTACAACTCAGCTTTCTACAATATGGTCAGGTTCCTTGAAGCTAAAAGCACCTAAGAGTATGTCCCTATTCGTTCAATAAGCCAAACTCACGAAGTTACATGATAGCTGAATTCGAGCACTTGCGGCGCAACCAGCCTCCGGTAGTCATCCATACTCATACGAATTGCTTTTTCGTGCGTGCCGCCCTGAAACATTATATGGTCATCGTCCTCTAAGGCCTTATCCATATAAGTAGGCAAATCATACAAGTTACCAAAAGGCGGTTCCGCCCCCAATTCACAGTCCGGGAACAGCCTCTCAATCTCATTTTCCTCCGCCAGCTCGACTGATTTCACGCCTAACTGCTTCTTCAACGCACGCAGGTCAACCTTATAGCATGCCGAAAGAACACACATCACGTACTTGTCGTCTGCCTTAACAACGACCGGCTTGGCTACATACCTGCCCGGCTCATGCTCCACCGCCGCCATCTGCTGCGCCGTAAAGGCCGGCTCGTGCTCCCTAACCTCGTACTTCACTCCAGACTTGTCCAGAAATTCTGCCACTCGCATCTTACATCTCCCCGAAAAGAGGCCTGGAAAACTGCTAAAAAACGTCCCGTTCGCAATCACTTCTACCCCCAACAATTCGCCCAGTCAATAACCAACGCAAAAGAATTTGCTTGGCTCCGGAGCATACAACTGCCTGTTTTCTTTTCACGCTGCAACAGATACCGCACTCTCGGAAAAAATAAACCAGACAGATTCTGTTGCAAACGATACGGGCTTTGTTCTTACAATTATAGCCTGCAGGCCTGTGAGCTTATTCGTCCCTAATGACTATGGACCGTTCCTCTTCGTTGCTGCACGCTTCACCCGTCCAAAATTGCAGTGCACGTCAACTGGATATCACCTACTTGCCGAGGGCGAGCCATACTCTACGCGCCAAGCTTATCGCCTAAAACCACTCGCTACACGCTGATATGACAAAGGACAGCCAGCGCCCAGACCAAATCTCTTCTACCCACAACCTTCGTTTCGTACCGTTCGTTTATCGGTATTAGGTGCACCTCCTCCTCAGTGCTTCTAATAAGCTTGCAGCTCACCCCTATTTGATTAGCAACACGCGCAATCCCAGCTTGCCCCTCGACCGCAGGCACCGACGGGCTCACTATCACAATGTCGCCGTCGTTTATCCTCGGCGACATACTGTCACCATCTATCGCCAGCCCAAAACTGTCAGGGAATAACTTATATATCTCCTCGCACTCGACAAACTCAACTACCTCTTCATCCTCTGTTCCACTGACCTGAATCAGATTGGCCCCCGCCCTCTTGATACCATTCACCAACGCCCGCGCCTGCAAATCAATCGATACTGTCTTGTCGGCCGAGCCAATAATCTCTTTTCCAATATGTTTCTTGACCAGCTCATCGAGTTCCGTAATAGCTTGCTTCGGCTCCGCAAGAACCGTTTGGTCCCAGAAATGCACAATCCCCGCAGCCGTCCTGCCCAGCACCGGTATCCAACCTGGACGCTCCAAATTCGAGGCCACAACTGCCGGCCGCAATTCTGCCTCAGCCTTTCTCTTTTCCCGCAGCAGCTCAATAAAAGCCAAAACCGCTTTCCCCAACTCAGGATTCTCCCTCAGCAAACCATCTACTTTCTGCAGAATCGTACTATTTGGCCCAGGTGCGAATCGCTCCTCAGCGATGCTACCGGTAAGAAGCCATTGCAAATCTGCTCCTGTAAGTTCGCATATCTTCACCAACACCTCAATTGGCGCAACTCTCTTGCTCTCATAATAACTGTATGTTGACGGACTTATCCCAAGCTCTCGCGCAAACTTGCTCCTGCCTCTGCTCCCAGCATATTGCTTACGAAGCAGCTTGACACGCTCAATTATCGCTTTTTCGTCAAAAATTTTCGTATTTCTACGCATTTGCGAAAAAAAATCCTTGCGTTTGCTGGCAAAACTGGTAATATTACTCAAAAAGCCGCTCTTGTGGCCAAGTTTAAACCCGAACGTGGACCTTGTCAATAATGGGGGTGCAAAAGAAATGGCAAAGGCCGTCAAAAAAAAGCTCAGGAAGTCTGCCTCAGCCAAGAAATCTTCAAAAACCGCCCGCGACCAAGCCAAGGCCGCTGAATACGTCGGCTGTCTAATCGAACTGCACAAATTGCAGGGCTTGCTGCTGAGCCATCTGCGCAAGCAGATATAGTCGACTTCAACCGTGCTGCGTTTGCATCCGTACATCGGCCTGCTCTAAAGGGCCTGTCGATTTAATTGGAACAAATCTTGCCCAGTCTCAGTTCTGCAGTATAATACCGCACCTATTTAATTTTAACGCCCGCCAAATTATATAACTCCATAATATCAAAAGGATTATCTTTTTACATAAGCGCACTTTTTAAATAGGTGCGGTATAATCCGTTTCTATGATTGTTTAGTATTTGGTTGCAAGAAGGTAACCTTGTGGACTATTGGTCAAAGACCCCAATTGACCGTGGTCAAATCGCATTGTTCTCGCCTACCCTTGATTCTTGGATTGCTCAGGACCATCCGGTTCGGCTTGTCGATGAGATTCTGTCTACTTTGGACTGGTCAGGTTGGGAAGCTCACTATTTCGGCTGCGAGGTCTGGGACGACTTTCGAGAAAGCTATTTCAAAGTGAACGACAAGGGCGAGTTTGTCCGATTGCGCCGCATAGGAAGGGAAGGTGGGTCGGTTTTTCTCTATTGCCGGCCCCGCGGTTCCCGCGAAGCGGGGCGGCGGGATAGCTAAGTGCTCTTAATTTAACAGGCCGTAGTCCCTCAATGTCTGTTCCAGGACAACTTTTTTGCTCTCTTCCATAGCCGTCATAGGCAGCCGCATCTCTTCCGAAGCCATGTTCAGCATCGACATAGCCGCTTTGATGGGTATCGGGTTTGTCGCCAAACTCAAAAGATTCCTGCACAGCGTAAACAGCTTGTTGTGCCACTGTCGAGCCGAGACCAGATCACCTTCGAGAATCAAATCCGTCATAGCTTTGACGTCCGCGGGGACAATGTTTGCCACCACGCTGATGACGCCTTTGCCGCCGACCGAGGCCATAGGAAGCGTGAGGGAATCATCGCCTGAAAGAATAGTCAGGTCGCAGCGGGTCGCAACTTCGCTGACGTGGTCGAGCTTGCCGGTCGCATCTTTGAGGGCGACGATATTTTCGACCTCAGCCAGGCGCACGATTGTGTCGGGCGTCATACCGGCCCCGCATCGCCCGGGTATGTCGTACAGCACTATCGGCAAGTCAACCTCCTCTGCCACCGCCTTGAAATGCTGATAGAAACCTTCCTGTGTGGGCTTGTTATAGTATGGGTCAACCTGCAGAGTCGCATCTGCCCCGACCTTTCTTGCGTACGCGGCCAGGTCAATTGCCTCAGCGGTGCTGTTAGAACCCGCACCGGCAATTACGGGAATTTTTCCACCTGCGGATTTGACCACTCTCTCGATGACCTTCTTATGCTCATCGTGACTTAGTGTCGGCGATTCACCGGTTGTCCCGACCGGCACTATGCCGTCTATGCCGCCCTCCAATTGGAAGTCAATCAGCTCATCGAGTGTTCGCCAGTCAATTTCCCCGTCCTGGAAAGGCGTTACCAACGCCACCAATGCTCCTGTAAACATCTTTGACCTCCTTAATTTAGTAACCGGTCACCCGTGTCATATTTGAGCCAATACCTTCAAATATTCCTTGACCGCATTATACAGTCCCATCTCGATTGCGTCAGCAATCAAGGCATGCCCTATGGACACTTCCAGCAGGTGCGGGACCGCTTTGCAGAATTTCCCAAGGTTTTTCAAATTCAGGTCGTGCCCCGCATTCAATCCCAGACCGAGGTCCACTGCGGCCTTGGCGGCCGTGACATACTCTTGAAGCACTTCGTCTGGCTTTTCGTTTGTCCTGAACGCTCTGGCATACGGCTCGGTGTATAACTCAACCCGGTCTGCGCCAACGTCCTTAGCCATTTTTATTCCGGTGACATCCGGGTCCATAAAAAGGCTCACGCGGGTTCCTAAATCTTTTAATTGTCTTATAATGGGAACGAGCCTGTCTCCATTATCCTTCAGGTTCCAGCCGTGGTCTGAGGTATTGGCGCCCGGTGCATCCGGCACGAGAGTGGCCTGGTTCGGTTTGACCTTCGGCGCAAGTTCCATATACTTGCCGGTGAACGGATTGCCTTCAATGTTGAACTCGATATCAGATTCAGTCGCCAGCAGCGCAGCCAGCTCATACACATCCGCGTACTTTATGTGTCGCTCGTCCGGCCGAGGATGAACTGTTATCCCATAAGCGCCCGCTTTGATAACGGTCTTGGCGGATTCTATTACGCTCGGTATGTCTATATTGCGCTGGTTACGCAACAGTGCTATCTTATTCAGATTAACGCTGAGTTTGGTCATTTTTTCCTGTCCTGAAATCCTTTTTGTAATTATATATCCGCGTTGGTTTACATCAAGCAAATAAGATTGTAAAATATCAGCCGGTAGTCCGGAAACAGTATTATAAAACTAAAGACAATATTAGGTTGTAAAAATGCCAAAAACAATAAAAATTACGGCAGGAGATGTTCAGGTCAAAGCTGAATTGAACGACGGTCCGACAGCAAAATCTATAACCGCCGCGCTTCCAATCGGGGCCAAAGGTCGCCGGTGGGGCGGCGAAATCTATTTCGCAATTCCGGTAACGGCAGACCTTGAACCTGACGGTCGGGACATTCTGGAAGAAGGAGAGCTGGGATACTGGCCAAGCGGCAACGCATTCTGTATGTTCTTCGGACCAACACCTGCCTCAGAAGGCGATGAAATCCGGGCTGCATCAGCCGTCAATATTATTGGGAAAATGGAAGGCGACTGGTCCGAATTGTGGAATGTGCCCGACGGAGCAGATGTCCTAATCGAGGCGAGCTGACAGCAGTTTGCTTTCAGATTGACAATGTTCTAAAAGCAACGTTCTTGCGCCAAGGGTAAATGCGGTATGAAACTGAATTGGGCCAATCAAATCACAATTCTTCGGATATTGCTGATAGTGCCGTTTGTCAGTTGTATGCTCAAGATTAATGACGATGCGCTTACCCAGGCTTTGCGCGATGCAGTGCGGTATGTTGCGTTTGCTATTTTTATGGCTATGGCTATCAGCGACGGCATTGACGGCTATTTGGCTCGCAGGATAAAGCAGACGACCAGACTCGGTGCGTTTCTGGACCCCCTCGCCGACAAACTGCTTATAACCAGCGCTTGCTTACTTTTGGCCTCACAGCGAGCAGGGGTCAAGGGCTTTCCGCTCCCGCCGACAGTTGTTGTTCTGGTAATTGGCAAAGACCTGCTCTTGCTAATCGGTTTTATCATTGTTTATTTTATCACTTTCCAAATTCGTATTGCTCCTGCGCTCGTTGGCAAGATTGCGACAGCTCTGCAGTTGTCGATGGTGGCGGGGATTCTGGTCGCGCCAGAGATTTCCAGTATTTTCGGCGGCTGGATCTGGTTCTTGAGGGTCCTTTGGTGGTCGGCGGCCGGAACCGCTATTCTGGCAACTCTTATTTACATTCACAAAGGAAGTCGATACATCGAGGAATACGAGCAAAGCCCTGATGCAAAGTAGAAAAGAAAGACTACAAAGCAATGCAGTTTAGTGAAATACCGGAAATTTTGGAAGAGCTTCGCCAAGGCAGGTTAATCGTTCTTGTTGATGCTGAAGACCGTGAGAACGAAGGAGACCTGGTCTGCGCCGCCGAGAAAGTGACGCCCGAAATTATTAACTTTATGGCCAAGTATGGCCGCGGTCTTATTTGTTTGCCGTTGACGGCCGAAAGATGTGATTCACTCGCTCTTTATCCGCAGACCACAGAAAATACCGCCCGCTTCGAGACAGCGTTCACGGTCAGTATTGATGCAGCTACCGGCATAACCACCGGTATCAGCGCGGCCGACAGGGCCAGGACAATTCAAACAGCGATTGCAGGTGACACCAGGCCCAGCGACCTCGTTCGGCCGGGCCATATATTTCCGCTGCGCTCGCGTCAAGGCGGAATCTTGGTACGGGCCGGTCAGACCGAAGGAGCTGTTGATTTGATGCGATTGGCGGGGCTAAAGTCTGCGGGCGTCATCTGTGAGATAATGAATGAGGACGGCTCGATGGCACGCGTGCCGCAGCTATTGAAGTTCTCCGAAAAGCACAATCTCAAAATCGTCTCAATCGCCAAGCTCATAGAATATCGTTTGCAGCGAGAGACCCAAATCAAGCGAGTCGAATCTGTGCACTTGCCTACCGACTATGGAGAGTTCAAGCTGATTGGCTATCAGAGTATAACTTCGCCTGAGCCGCACCTGGCATTATGCAAAGGCAGTGTCGGCGAGCTTGATGCCAACGGAAAACCTGTCGAACACGATGAGCCGGTGTTGGTAAGAGTCCATTCGGAGTGTATGACCGGGGATTTGTTTCACTCCCAGCGATGTGAATGCGGCTATCAGTTGGTAACTGCGATGAAGATGATAGAAAAGGCCGGCAAAGGCGCTTTGATTTATCTCAGACAGGAGGGCAGAGGCATTGGCCTGACGAACAAGCTCCGCGCCTATAAGCTTCAGGAGCAGGGGCTTGATACGGTTGAAGCGAATTTGAAGCTCGGCTTTATGGCCGACAAAAGAGACTATGGAATTGGCGCTCAAATCTGTCGCGATTTGGGTCTAAATAAAATTCGTATACTTACCAACAACCCCAAGAAGATAAGCCGCCTTGAAGTCTATGGAGTTAAGATTGTGGAGCAGATACCGCTAAGGGCCGAGCCGACCGAGCACAATGTCGATTATTTGCGAACCAAAAAATACCGTCTTGGTCATATGTTCGACGAGGATTTATGATTGTATCGGCACGCCAAACCGATAGGTTCCTTTCTGATATTGGAAAGGATAAATCAGGAATCAGAATGAAGCTGTTTAGTGTAATCGCCAGAGCAGTTTTCTTGGCACTGCTTGTAGTTGTGGCGGGTTGTGAGCCGGCGCCGCCGACGCCTCCCATACCGCCGGTCGTGGATGGCACCGTCCCTGATAAGCTTTCTATCTACACTCGTTATGTGCCTGCCAAAGTCAATATTATCCCACTAACGGAATTTGTCAGCGTCGGCGGGGCCCAAAATGCGTCGAAAATAAAGGTCTATGTTAGTTTGCTTGACTCATTCGGCTGCCAGATGAAAGGTCCGGGGAAATTCCGTTTCGAGCTATACAATCACGTTCAGCGCTCCGCCAAGCCAAAGGGCAGGAGAATTACTATCTGGCCGGATATCGATTTGACCGGCCCTGTTGAAAACAATAATTACTGGCGAGATTATTTCAGGGCTTACGAATTCACTTTGGATTTCGGCCCGAAGGAAAACCACAGCTACGTACTTGAGGCAACCTGCTTTTGTCCCAACGGCAGGCGCCTCTCAGCCGATTTCCTCCTCAAGTATACAAACCGATAGGTTCCTTATCTGTATTGGAAGTGACCTTTCTGTCGGATGCGTTGGTTTTGAGCAAATTGGGCCTCAAGTCTGCTATTCGTTGTCGAACTGAAACTGAGCTTTATTGCTTGCTTTTCAAGATACGACGGGGTATAATATAATATTAATAAGCACACCCTAAAACGCTTTGTTGCTAATGCTGTAAGTTAGCATAAACCTGTTTATTGTTTTTGTAACTGTCTACAAGGACAGCACTTATAGATTTTGAAGGAGGAGCCTTCTAATGTGCCGAAAACCGATTCTCTTGCTCATTATCCTGTTGCTGGCCTTGGTTAACTTTGCTTCGGCCTATGTTGTTCCCCCCGGTGAAACCCATAATTGGTACAGCAGGACGCGAATTCCGGATGGCTACATGGAGGTTTACGGCACTGCCCACTTTTACGCCAGAGTGGATTTTGACGCCGGCGACACGCTCATCGTGTACGATGGAGGCGAAGTCTATACGCACGACACCTCCAAGTTCCCGGATAACTCCGGCGCGCAGAATGTGCTCGCGTTTATCTACGGCGGCGGTCTCTGGGATGCGAACGACATCGAAAACCGCGCGTATGACCGCGGCGACCATATTGGTCTTTACGACTGCGGCACGCTCATTGTCCGCACTGGTTACAATACCGGCGACCGCGAGTACGACCCCCTGAAGTGGGTACAGGATAACACCTTGCGCTGCGAAGAATATGGCGGTGAGTTCGAGTTTAACGACCTTGGTGGCGGCCAGGTCGAGATTCACTGTGTTGTGTCGCCGATGGTGAAGTTTGACTCACCGGATTCGAATGGTCCTGAAAGTGAAAGTCCGGTTAATCTCAGCGTCAATTTATCCAAACCTGTAGAGGAAACGGTCACAGTATACTACGAAGTGACCGGCGGCACGGCTGACGGCAATGGTGTCGACTATAATCTGCCGCCCGGAACGTTAACCTTTGACCCCTGCGATGCAAGCGAAACAATCACCATCATTATCGTGAACGATGGTAACGACGAGCAGGACGAGACCATTGAGATTACGTTGACAGGTGTATCTGACGGCAATGTGATACTGGGACAGATAACGCAGCACACCTACACGATTATCGACCCGAGACCAAACGTTCAGTTCGATAGTCCTACCAGCAATGGCCTGGAGGATACCTCACCCGCAACTGTCCCCGTCAGCCTATCACACTCCTGGAACCAGACAGTGACGGTCGAGTATGAAGTAATTGGCGGCACAGCCACTGGAGAGGGTATTGATTATAATTTGCCTGCCGGCACCCTGACCTTTGACCCTTGCCAGATAACCAGGAATATCAGCATACCTATTATAAACGACCCCTGTGAAGAAGGACCGGAGACAATCCAATTGCTGCTCTCGCAGCCTAACAACGCAAAGCTGGGAGCTACTACCCAACATACCTTCACGATTGAAGATGACGAATTATCGTCAACATATACTAACTCGCTCGGGATGGAATTCAATTTGATTATGCCGGGCACATTTCAAATGGGAAGCGATGATGGCGAATGGGATGAGAGACCCGTTCACAACGTCACGGTCAGCCAGTACTTCTACATCCAAAACGAAGAAGTTACGGCAGCCCAATATCAGCTTTTTGATCCAAGCTACACAGGCTCTGGCTATGCCACGGGCATTGGCTGGCACGATGCCAATGCTTTTGCTGAATGGCTAAGTCAACTGGAGGGCAAATCATACCACCTGCCTACCGAAGCGGAGTGGGAATATGCCTGTCGAGCAGGTACTACCACACCTTACTCATCCGGCGGCAGTCCGCCGCCACCTGATACTCCGAATCCCTGGGGCGTGAAGAATATGCACAATATGCCCGGAGAATGGGTCTGGGACTGGCATGGGGAATACTCCTACGAGGACCAAACCGACCCTGTTGGGCCTGAGCAAGGTTTCGCTCGCATAGTTCGCGGGGGTTGGCTACAGGAGGATGACGACCGGGACCATCCCGAGGAATACTTCCTGCGTTCGTCCAATCGGGCCGGCATAGCGCCCGGATTTGCAGGTGGTCAGCACAACATTGGCTTTCGTCTTGTCTTGGCCGAGATGCCGAACACCCCTCCTGAGCCTTACCAGCCGCCATTTACCCGTCAGTGTATTAAACAGGCTGCCGGCTACGTGTGGCAAGGTCCTGACCCCTGCGTGCCGTATTTCAATCAGCGCCCAATGCTGCCGATTCCACATGAGGACGTTTCAAGGCAAGCGATAGACGCTGCGGGTCTGCATCCATCGTTTAGAGGACACAATCACAGCCCGGGATTGGAGGTTTGCCCAAATGGCGATATCTTGATGATAATCTACACATCTTACAGTGAGTATGAAGAGGGCGTGTCGCTGATGGGTGCGCGCTTGCGTTTCGGCTCTCTTCAATGGGATATGCCGACACCGATGTTTGACTTCCCCGGAACCAACGACCACGCCCCCATGCTCTGGAACGATGCCAACACGCTGCACTTTTTCTGGGGATGTCCCCACTTGCCCGGAGCAGACCGATATCCCTTCCAGTGGACTTCATCAACCGACAGCGGTGCAACCTGGTCCGAGGTTAATTTTCCTGACTTTGTAGGCTCAATCGGCTCGCACTCCAGGCAGCCGATTAACACTGCCCTTCGTGACGGCAGTACTATGTATGTCTCAAGTGATGGAAGCGGCGGCGAGTCCGTGTTGTGGAAGAGCGATAATAACGGACAGACCTGGTACGACCCCGGCGGACGCACTTACGGCCGACACACAACTTTCGTATTTTTAAATAACGGTGACATCCTCGGTATGGGCGGAAAGAACACCGACTATAACGGCACCAAGTATATGCCGAAATCCATTTCCGACGATGGGGCAGTGTCCTGGACAGAGAGCGGCACACCTTTCTCTTATTTGGGTAGTAATCAGCGGCCGTGCATCATTCGGCTGGCCAGCGGAAACCTGTTCTTTTGCAGCGATTTCCAGCGCGGCTTCAATCCCAGCTGCGACCAGCCGGCCGGCATAACTGAATACGGCGCTTTGGTCGCACTTTCTCTCGATGACGGCCAGACTTGGCCCTACATTAAAAAGATTCCCACCGCTTTGCCCCACGAGTGCTTGTGCTGGGCCTGTGGTAATGTGGGAACTCTCGGCTACTCAGCGGCGCGTCAGGCACCCAATGGGATTATTCACGTCATCAGCACTATGAATCATCCCTGTCAGCATTTCGAGTTTAATGAGGCTTGGATAATCGACGCTAATGCAGATGCCAATCTTCCGCCCGACCCGTGTGAAACCGGAACAGTGAATTATTATCAGGAAAATTATGGTGTCGGAGCAACCAAGGTAACCTGGAGGGCCAAGACCTGCCCGGATGGCCGATACCTGCTGCACGGCACCGAGACCTGGTACTATGAAGATGGCCAAAAGCAATTTGAAGTCACCTACTACAATGGCCGCAAAGTCGGCGCCGAGAACTATTGGGGCTCCGATGGCGCAAGGCAATGGAGTTGGGACCACAACGAACCCGAGAACAAAAGTGTTTGGACACAGTATTGGCCTAATCGTCTCAAACGCGTCCAGTCAACTTGGCGCTACGGCGGCAAGGTGGCCCACGGCGATGCTTACCATTGGGACCGTTGTGGTGTGCCGACCGATGACTACAACTTTGCCTATGGTGGGCTTGCAGGTCCGGCACTGGTACCGCCAGCCTCCCAAAACGCTGACCTCAGCGGAAACGGTGTTGTTGACTGGAACGACCTCGAACTTTTTGTTCAGCAGTGGCTCTATACCTGCAGCATTGGCGACTGGTGTGCCGGCCGCGATTTGGACCAGGACCTCCAAGTCAATGGTCGCGATTTTGCTGTACTTGCTCTGCAGTGGCTCGTGACTTGCCCATAGAAAAACCTGGGTTTTTTCCGCTGGCGGAGCACGATTTGCCTATCAAGAAGAAATTTGTGTATCCTTCTGCCTATTGTCTTCGGCGGGTTTGATTTTTTCGTATTTCTCGATAGAAGCAAGCGGGATGATCTTCAGGCAAAAAAGCTTGCTCTATGAGACAGAAACATATATAATAGACTATCTAAATAAAAACGCACAACCGAATTGCACTTATTTTCTCTGAAGGAGGAGTATTATGTGCAGGAAATCGATTTTCTTGGTTTTTGTTGTTCTGCTGCTCGGCATGGTCGGTACCGCTTCAGCTATTGACCTGAAGGTGGACTTCGCGATGGTGGACTGTCCCGATACGGGCACCATAAGACCTGAGACTGCAAAGCCCGGCTGGTGGCACTGGGCTGCACCCGGCTGGGCTGACATGTATGCGCACGACCTGCGCTGGGAAGACGGCGGCGGCAGCAAACCCACCGATTCTGGGATCGACGGTACCGGGATTCATGCCGCGGTGACTCTAATCCTCGAAGGCGATCTGGGCTTGAAGGCGAGCGGGTTAACGGGCGCGTTGGGAGGCGGCGTTTGTCCGACCGATTCGACGGTTTACGAGCCTATATGCAATACGTGGTTGCAGGCGGTCGACTGGCCCGAATTCGAATGGAGCTCGATCCAGCTTGTGTTCCACGATTTGCCGGCAGGCGAATACGAACTCTATAGCTACCACAACCATTTCGGCTGCTATAGAGGAGACGAGGAGGAATATACCCCGGTGACCTGCGACTGCTTGTGTAATCCTGCACCGCCGATGCCGGAAATCAGGGCCATGTCCTGCAAGGAGGCAAGAGAGCTGCCTTATCAGGCAGCGGACCCTTGGAGTAAACTCTTCCCAGGGATCGATTGGACCACCGGGCCCTGGCCTGAAGGCGTCACCTCAATCCAGGAAGCATACAATGTTCAGCCACAGCAGGTGACTACCGATGCCGAGCTTGTTCCCTCCCTGATAAAGTTCTCGACCGATGGCTCTCCCGTGCTAATTCTGTACAAGGCCGGCTGTTGCGAACGTGATCCTGTCCGTCCCGGGCGTGTTGGCGGCCGAGGGATTCTGAACGCATTTCGTCTGGTGATGTCCGGCGAGATACCGCTGCTGCCTGCTTCTGACCCTCGCCCGCCCGACGGCGCCAACGATGTCGACCCAAATGTGGTTCTTGGCTGGTCGCCGGGAGCAAATGCATCTTCACACGATATGTACTTCGGCGTCAATTTCGACGACCTAAATGACGCCAATACCTCTTCGAGCGTCTACCAAGGCACACAAAGCCTTGATGCCAACAGCTATGACCCCTGCGGTTTTCTTGAGTTAGGCACCACTTATTATTGGCGAATCGATGAGAGCAACGGTCCTAAGTTGTCCAAGGGCCAGGTTTGGCACTTCACCGTCGACGACGGAAAAGCCCGTGTCCCCAGCCCGCGAGATGGCGCCAGCACCGCATCCCGAGATTTAATCCTCAGTTGGACGGCGGGAATCCTTGTAGCTTACCACGATATATACTTCGGCACTAATCTCTACGACGTTAACGATGCCAATATAACAGCAACTTTGGATACATACATGGGCAGACAAGACCTTGATGCAAATACGTACAGCGCTTCCGGGCTTGAATTCGCTCAGAGTTACTACTGGCGGATTGACGAGGTCAACGACGGTAATAATATAATCAAAGGAGACGTCTGGAGCTTTGTCGTAGCAGAGTATATTGTCGTTGATGATATGGAGTCCTATACGCCCGGTTGGGACAGTCCTCACCCAATATCTGATGGGTGGATTTACGGTACTACGAACCTGACCGGCTCGGCACTTGACCTCGGGACGGCTCCTGGTGACCCGATCCACCAGGGCCAGCAGTCGATGAGCTATACATACTGGAACGGCTTTGATTTTGGCGCAGGCTACTACTCTGAAATCGAACACCAATACCCTGACCCCTGCAACTGGACCGCGCTCGGCGTAGAAGCATTGACGCTGTACTTCTACGGCGATCCAAACAATGATGCCGGTGATTTTGAGCAGATGTATGTCGGTCTGAAAGATGACGATGGCAATTATGCAGAAGTCAGGTACGGCGACGGCGAAAATGAAGATATGAATGACATAAGGATTGCGCAGTGGCAAGTGTGGAATATTGACCTGCAAGACTTCAACAATGGCGGTGTAGACTTGACTGATGTCAACACGGTTTATATCGGTTTTGGTGACAGGTATAATCTGTTTATTCCTGGTGGCACAGGTACCGTATACTTTGACGATATTAGTCTGTATCCACCCAGATGTATCCTTTCATTTCGTTCGCAGGAGCTTGCAGCAGTTGACCTGAGCAACAATTGCATTGTCGACTTTGCAGACATCAAAATGATGTCGGATGCGTGGCTCCAAAGCGGCCAAAACACAGCAGACGTATACGAGGATAGCATTGTCAACCTCAAGGATTTTGCCGTCCTCGCAAATAGCTGGCTTGAGAAAGAGCTCTGGCCGGAATTGTAAGGTCAACCAAGATAATATATGACTTTGACCAATTGTTCTGACCTTTGCACGGCCACTTACGAAATTCGCCTCAACCGGCCCCACTCGGTAAATTAGATTGACCAGGAACGGCTAATCTGCCATTATATCCTGTGGTTTTGCTGTCTTTTTGCGGAACCTCTTTGGGTAGGTGCTGGTCTAACTTAGGAGAAAACGCGTGACGCAAGCTCGCAATATCAACATTGACGATACTGTGCTGGTTGAGCAGTGCCGCCGGGGGGACCCCACGGCTATGGAGCAGCTGATACTCAAGTATCAGAATCGCATCTACAACGTCATACTGAAAATATGTGCAAACCCCGACGATGCGGCGGAACTTACGCAGGATACATTTGTCAAAATAATAGAGAACATAGGCAGATTTGAGCGCAGAAGCAGCTTTTATACCTGGGCGTTCAGAATAGGCGTGAATCTGACCCTAAATTACTGCCAGAGGAGCGCAAAACACGGATTTAGTTCACTGGACGCCGATGACAATGAGCACAGCCAGCACGCGAAGACGCAGTTGAAGGAGTTTTTGAGTGACGACAGCTCGCCCGACCCGGCTGCGGTGGCGCAGAATAAGGAGCTTGGCGAGATTGTTGTCGAAACGCTTATGAAACTGGACGATGCGCAAAGAACCGTAATTGTCCTGCGGGATATCGAAGGTATGAATTATGCCGAGATTGCAAATGTGCTCGGCGTTGAACTGGGCACGGTCAAAAGCAGATTGAGCAGGGCCAGAAGCAGTCTCAGAGAACTCTTGGAGGCTACGCTGAGATGAAAGAAAACCTGAATATCGACGAATTACTAAACAGCTTTATTGACGGAGAGCTGACGCAAAGGCATCGAACTGAGGTTCAGCGGCTGATATCACATGACCCACAGGTTGCAAAGCGGCTGCACGAGCTGCAAGAGTGCAGAATGCTGGTCAGCTCTTTGCCTCGCGCCGAAGCGCCTGCTGATATGGCCGAGAGGGTAAAGGCTTCGCTGGACGCACCGGTATTTTTGGCTGAGAAGCCATCGGGTTTTGATACACGCAGAGGCGCAACGTATCTACTGGTTCGCAAAGTCTTGGCTGCTGCCGCTATGATTGGCCTCGTTGCTGTTTTGGGGGTATTGGTTTATTCGGTTCTTGTCCCTGAGCGGCCAATTGAGATTCCTATGGTGGCTGACGATCAACCGGACTCGGCCCCAATGGTTGAACCCAGGCCGCGTGTGGTCGTTGCGGAATTTTATGGCAGACTTGAATTGGAAACCGATGACTTCGTTGCTGTTGACGCGTCGGTCGGCAGGGCAATTCGGGACAACGGTCTTTCAGACTGCGTTAGTCCGACAAGACCGAGGGACAAAGGTCTGTATGCTCTTAGCTGCAGCCGGGAAGCTCTGAGTCTGCTCCTGGCTGACTTGAGCAGTATCTGGCAAAAGTTTGATTACGCAACATTATTCGTTGAGACCGGCCAGTTTGCTCAGCAAATTGTGGTAAACGCGGTCAATACTGAGCAGATTGGTGAAATTGTCGAACAAGACACTCTCGAAAAGCGCACCGAGGTAGCTGCAAACTTCGCCCTGTTGAACAATATGACCGAGCTTCTGCCGGGTAAAGAATTATTTGCCGCCATCAACGGTGAAGAAATAGACCTTATAACCACAGTCAAACCCGTCTACACGTCGGCCGACGAAACGACCAAAAGGCTGCCGCCCCTAACTGAAAGCGGCCGAAAGGTCCACCTGACCATCATGATTGTGGGCAGCAAATAAAGGATTCCTCGTGTTGGCGTTAGCTGTCTTCTTGGGGTAAGCTGGCCGGATTGAACATACTATTGTAAAGAAACGCCCCTATCACATAACATCTTCTACTATATAGTGTTACATTTCGTTTAATTTTAACATCTTTTTGCATGTCACCATTTTGTTACCAATTTGCTCGAATCTCAGCCATCTTTTTGCATTGATTCAGCCCCCTATAATTACGATAGAATGAATATTATGAGAAAAGTTTGGGTCTACAAAAGAAAAAGCATAAAAGGCTGGTGGGTTGGCTGGTATGAAAGCGGCAAGCGAAAAGCAAAAGCATTGCCGACCAGGAAACTGGCTGAACATTATTGCCAGTTAAAGTATAGCCAACTCAACTCTGACGTATTTACAGGGATCGCGACTATAGATTGGAAGCAGATAGTCGAGGAATATAGGGAATCCAAAAAAGTGCAGGGAGTTACCGAAGCTTCACTTTATGAAACAGCTCTTACACTACGGCACTTTGAACGGTTGATAGGAAAATGTAATTCAAAACGGATTGCACAAAATAGCATAGATAAGTTCATTCTCCAAAGAGGCAGCGAAGTAAAACGGTCAACGCTCAACAAAGACATCA
>CAZOUM010000020.1:0-42718 GCA_964582985.1 uncultured Pirellulales bacterium
TTGGGATTGATGTGATTGAATATTTTAAAGAGCTGGCGGAGGAGACAGGAGTTGCCTATCAAAACTTGATTAACCTGTATCTTAGAGAGTGTGCTCATTCGCGTAAAAAAATAGTATTGAAATGAGCCTCTTGACAGAGGAAAAGGTGTGCATGGCACAGCCTACCTTGATTTTGGTGGGGCAAGCCCCACCCTTGTATCTTGTATTTCGGTGGGCTACAATCTTATCGTTTTGTCAAGGGACGCTGCCAGCCATTCGTGGCTGTCCCTGTTATTGATTATTGGTTGGTTTTCTTATATGCCGCTGTGTTTGGCTATTTCGAGTCCGGCCATCTCCTGTTTTATTTTCTTTATTTCTTCAGGTCCGGTTTTGTAGAGTGGAGGCAGAACTGCGGTGCCGCACAGGCCGAGCTCGTTCATGATGACCTTCAGGCCGGCTAAGGACTGGCTGAGGATTCTGCCTTTTTGATAGACTTTGCCCATTTCGTTGGTTAGCTCCTGGAGCTTGTTAGCGGTCGCTTCATCGCCTTTTGTGCCGGCTTCGTAGAGGTCGCGGTATACCTTGGGGACGAAGTTTCCGGTGCTGGGGACTATGCCGTCGGAGCCGAGCAGAAGGGCCATTGTAGAGAGTCCGGCGGAGCCGGTGAAGTGTGAGAAGTCGGACCTGTCCTTCCACATATTGATGGCCTCTTTGAAGCGCTCTTCGTTTTTCTCGGAGTCTTTAAGGCCGACAATTCTCGGGTGCTGGCTGAGTTTGTCGACGACATCGAGGGGAATCGACATATGGGTCGTTATCGTAATATTGTAAACCATCATTGGGCCGGGGATGCTCTCGGCCAGCTTTTCGTAGAACTTTAGCATGTGGTCGGGCGTCAGTGGATAATAGCTGGGCAGATTGACGACCACGGCATCTAATCCGAGGTCGAAATATTTTTTGGCTGCTTCGACTGAATTTTTAAAGCAATTACTTGCAATACTTGCGTAAGTTTGGGTTCGGCCGGCAGTTTGCTTGACCGTCGCCTCTACAAATGCAGGGCGGGCTGATTCAGGTACGGATGTACCTTCGCCGGTGGTTCCGAGCACAAAGGGGCAGGCGCCGCCGGCTACTATGTGCTCTGTTACGCGTTTTGCCGCGTCTATATCAATTTCTCCTTTGTCGGTGAAGGGGGTCACCATTGGAACTACTACGCCTCGATACTTTTTTTGCCCGCTCATTCGCTGGCTCCTTTCTTTTTAACTGTGCTTTTGTAATTCAATGAGTTCTTCTTGTATATTGCTGAACAGAGAAACGTATTGATATGTCCCTGCTCAATTTTCCAAAAAGCTTATAACTTCTTTTTCTATATCCTCGGCCCTTAAGCCGAATTTTTTCTGCATTTGCTCGTTTGTGCCGGATTTGCCGAAGACATCCTTTACTCCTATCCTTTTTACTCTTACGGGCATTTTTTCGCATACTACTTCGGCAACTGCGGAGCCTAATCCTCCGTAGATGTTGTGATTATCGACGGTTACTATTCCGCCTGTTTCCTTGGCTGCTTTTACAATCGCATCCTCATCGATGGGTTTGATAGAGCTCATATTAATGACTCTTGCGTCAATGCCTTTTTCTTTCAAAGAGTTGCCTGCTTTGAGAGTATCCTCCATCAAGTCTCCACAGGCAATCAGGGTGACGTCCTTGCCGTCTTTTAAGGTCACGGCTTTTCCCAACTGGAATTTATAGCCGTCAGGTACGAGCTGGGGTCTGGGGTCCCTCCCTACTCGTATGTACATGGGGCCGTCATAGTCGGCGGCGAATCTGACTATCTGTTCGGTTTCGAGGGCGTCCGCCGGCTGGACGACAGACATGCGGGCGATTGACCTCATAATGGCTATGTCTTCGAGGGCCTGATGTGACGCGCCGTTTTTGCCCACAAAAAGACCTGCATAGAGTCCGAGGATTTTGACGTTTAGTCCGGCCAGGGCGATAGAGACTGTTACCTGGTCACAGGCCCTTCTGGAGCAGAAGACACACAGGGTCGAGGCAAAGCAGTTAAAGCCGAGGGTGCTCAGGCCTGCTGCGATTCCCATCATGTTCTGCTCGGCGATGCCGACCTGGATGAACCTTTTAGGAAAACGGTCTTTGAAAGCGGCGACTTTGGAAGCCGGCCAGAAGTCTGCATCTAAGACTACAACGTTGGGATTAGTGGCTCCTAAATCCGTGAGTGTTTGGCCCAGGACGTCTCTGGGTGCTATTTTTTCCGACATCTATTTTTTCTCCTTCATCTGTGCTAAAGTAGATTTGATTTCTTCTTTGGAACAACCAAGCTCTTTGAGGGTGCTTTCAACCTGTTCTGCAGTCATTTGGACGGAGTGGCTCGGCCAGGTGTCTTCAATATATGAGATGTTGCGTCCTTTTACGGTGTGAGCGATTATGAAAGTTGGTTTGCCTTTTATTTGTCTTGCTTCGTCAAGGGCGTTAATTAGCTGAGTGACGGAATGTCCATTTGCCTCAATGACGTGCCAGCCGAAGGCGGCCCATTTGTCATAAAGCGGTTCGAGGGGCATCACCTCCTGGGTTCTGCCGGAAAGCGCGAACTTGTTGTAGTCTATTATTGCAGTGAGATTATCAAGCTCGAACTTTGAGGCGGACATTGCAGCTTCCCATATTTGTCCCTCGTTGCATTCGCCGCATCCCAGCAGGGCATAGACGCGAAAGTCTTTGCCCTTTATGTTGGCGCCTATTGCCATCCCTACGGCTGCCGATAAGCCCTGGCCGAGCGCGCCGGTGCTCATTTCAATGCCGGGACATACGCCTCGCTCAGGATGCATCTGAAGGATACTGTCAATCTGGTGAAGGGTCGGCAAAACATCTTTGGGGATATAACCTACCTCGGCGAAAGTAGCGTATAGAGCCGGACAGCCATGGCCTTTGGACAGGACGAACCTGTCGCGGTCTTCCCATTCGGGGTTCCTGGGGTCGATTCTGAGCTCGTGAAAATACAGAACCGCCAATATCTCTGCAATTGACACTGAACCGCCGAGATGGCCGACGCCGGACTTGGCTATCATCTTGACAACATTAATCCGGGTCCGATGGGCTATTTCTTCAAGTTTTTTTACGTCCACAGTTTTTTTACTCATTCTTATTCTCTCCGTATTTGTTACTCAATTGCCTGCAGAGGTCCATAGCAAACAATATGCGCTCGTCGGGGACATCAACCTCGATATCGGGCAGGCCGACGTCGCAGGGCGCCAGCTCCTGGGCGATGTGCCCAAAGTCGCTGCGAATCTGGTCATCGGATTTATTTACCAGGTCCATCGAGGTGTAAAGTATGTTCCTGCGTGTATTGGGAAAGAGGCGTTTTGCTTTTTTAAAGTCGGATGTTATTCCCATATCAATATATCCGAGTTTGGGCACGGTTGCGTAGGCCTCCATATATGGGTCTACGACCCAGGCACAGTTGTGGATGCCGAAGTTTTTGAATTCCGCTCTTATTTTTGAGTCGAATGGCAAGACATGTTCGCGGTAATGGTCTGCGCTTATCATATTTACGACGCAGTTTGAAATTGTGGCGAACTTTTCGTCTACGCCTGCTTTCCTTTGATGCTGGTGCAGTTTTTTTATGCCCTGTATCATTGTTGTTGCGACGCAATCAAAGATATGGTGTGCGCGTTGTGGTGCATCGAAGAGGTCCATAAAAATTCTTTCTCCGCGGAGGCGAAAAGCGGTGTTGAGCACTCCCTGCCAATTCAGATATCCTCTTGCGGTGCCTGTCAACTGCTCGATTCTATCGAGTTGATTGAGGATTCCCTGAAAAAACTCGTTGTTATCGAGGTCCGGCGGGGACAGCGAATCAGCCTGTTGGTCTGTAAGCGGCTCGGCGTGGGGCGCGGGCCACTTGTCAGGAAAATACTTTATTGGCTGGCCGAACATAGCTGGCACGACGGCACAGCCATACATACCGGTAATCAGGTCGGGTGGTTTGTTGTCGTTTGCTTCGCCGATATCACGGCCGGGAAATCGACGCTTAATTTCATCTGTCATAAGGCGGTGACATTGCAGCCTGTAGTCGGGGTCGGCGTGCCATCGTTTCGAGAAATCAACGCCGCAAAACTTGTGGAACCAGGAGGGGTTGAAGCCAACTTCCGGCCGCATAAAAGGTTCGGCGCCTTCCGCGGGCGTTCGCGTCGGGGGAGCACCGAGCGCTATGTAATAGCGAAGCTGGTGGCTGTTTGTCGGTTTGTAAGCGTCCATACAAATTAACCTACCGCACAAGTCAACCTATATTACCCTGGTTGCCAGGATTGCATTACTGCAAAATAGCTGCTGTCAAACCTGACACGATGTCCGTCATTGCCGCCCAATTTTTCCTGAGCCGTGGAAACCTGCTATTTAAGACGTGCAGGGTGCAACGACACCCCACCCGGTTTTTGCTTGTTTGGAGGTTCCAAACAATATTGTAAACGAAGTAGTATCCTGTAAAACGGTCGTTTTGTCAAATGATAATTTTCTCAAACTTGCGGATTCTAAACCGTGGATTGATTAGTAGTCTTCGAGGTGGTGGAACTCGGCGTTTTCAAGCCATTGCTCAGGGCGGGATACGAACTCAATTATATTGTCTAATAAGAAATAATGTTTGTTTTCTTCCTCAGCCAACTTCCTGAAAATGCCTTTTTGGCAATGGTCCTGGACTTCGTCGGCTTTTTGCAGGTAAAATTCTCTGCTGTCTTTTTCGATGTCCTGGGCCTTTTTATAAGTTTCGACCTGACTTGCTTCGAAACTAAATTTGTCCGCTGCTTGTTTGACCTGCTCGAAGATGCTTTTGGCGTCTGAAAGCACATCCGTATTGGAGACTCTTTCGGGTATTTTGCTTTTCATCTGCTCAACAACAGAGTAATGCTTTGCCTCTTCGTCGGCCAGCATACTAAATATTTTCTGAAGCCCCTTATTGTCTGCTTTACCGGCCAATTGGCGATAGTAATCCTCGCTGTATTTTTCTTTTTCCATTGCAAACTGCAATATGTCCATAATTCTTGGCCTCCGCAATCAACTGAAGTTATATTGCTCCGAGCTTTCGCCAGTTTCGGCCGTCGGCTTCGATGAGGCTGTCAGCTTCGGGGAAGCTCTCGCAGCCGGCAGGATATACGTGTGGTTCTGAGTGGTCTTTTTGCCAGGCCTCGAGAACGGGCGTCAGTAATTCCCAGGCGATTTCGACGCCGTCGTACCTGGTAAAGAGGGTTTGGTCGCCTACCATACAATCCAGGAGCAATCTCTGATATGCTTCGGGCATATGAACGCCGAAGACGTCCTTATAGCTGAAACTCATATTGAGTGTGCTCATACAAATTTTTGAGCCGGGCCGCTTGGCCTGAAAGCTCAGGGAAATTCCTTCCTCAGGCTGTATCTGCAATATAAGGATGTTTGAAGGCACGTCATCCAGGCCGGCTGAGACAAACATCGAATGTGGGATTTTTTTGAAGGTGACAGCTATCTCGGTATCCTTGCAGGCCAGCCTTTTGCCGGTTCGCAGGTAGAAGGGGACACCTTTCCAGCGCCAGTTGTCTATGAACAGCTTTGCAGCGACGAAAGTTTCGGTTTTAGACTTTGGGTCTACGTCGGGTTCCGACCGATAGCCGACAACTTGTTTACCATCTATCGAGCCCGGGCCATATTGACCTCGGACGATAAGCTGGTTCCACTGGTCGAGTTCAATAGGCCGAATCGCATGCAGCAGCTTAACTTTTTCATCGCGGAGGCGGTCGGCTTCGAAGGATATCGGCGGCTCCATCGCTACCAGGGCGAGCATTTGCAGCATGTGATTTTGGAACATATCCCGGAGGGCACCGCTCTTATCGTAGTAGCTTGCTCTGTGTTCAACTCCGATTGTCTCGGCTATGGTAATCTGGACGCTGTCGACGTAATTGCGGTTCCAAACGGGTTCGAAGATGGTGTTGGCAAAGCGAAATATCAAGATGTTCTGAACGGTTTCCTTTCCGAGGTAATGGTCGATTCGGTATATTTGGGACTCATCGAAACATCCGCCGATTGTTTTATTCAATTCAACGGCGCTTTGCAAATCTCTGCCAAAAGGCTTTTCGACAACCAATCGGGGCTGATGCTTGGAGTCAGGCTCACCGGCGCGAGATAATCCTGCGGAGCACAGGTTTTTTACGATTGAGCCGTACAGAAAGGGAGGGACAGCGAGGTAAAAAATATGGGCGCCGTCAACTTTATGCTTTTTGTCTAATTCGCTGAGCTTGGCTTTGACGTTGTCATAAAGTGAAGCGTCAGTGTAATCGCCACTTATATAGTAGAGTTTGCTGGTGAAAGCTCTTAGCTCTTCTGATGATAAATTGTCAGCCTTCTTCTGTACTGCTTGTTGGGCGATTTGGCGGAACTTTTTATCTGAAAGCTCTTTTCTGCCGCAACCTATTAAGTAGAAGCGTTCGTCAAGCAGGTCGCGGTTGTAAAGCTCGAAGAGGCTGGTAAGCAGCTTTCTGCGGGTCAAGTCTCCGGATGCGCCAAAGACAACTAAAGCGTTGGGTTCAGCCCTTACTTCGGCACATATAATATCCTGTGGTTTTACAGTTGGCCTAATTTTTTGCATAGCAGTTGTTTTGTGGCTCACATTTTTCTGTGGCAGAATTCCTACGTCAACGGCCTGAAATTCGTCCCTGGCTGCTATGGTGCGAACATGCTGTTACCGTTTCAAGCCTCTCTCCAGGTCCTCAATAATGTCTTCAACATCTTCAAGTCCCACGGCGAGCCTGAAAAGGGTATCGGTGACTCCTAACGCGTAACGTTGTTTCCTCGTGTAGTCGTAATAAGATACCAGGGCGGGATGCGTTATCAATGTTTCAACGCCGCCGAAGCTTGGTCCGATGTAGCACAATTTCAGGGCGTCGAGGAACCGTTTTGCAGTACTGAGATTGCCCTTGATGTCAAATGTGACGACCCCGCCGCCGCCGGACATCTGCTCCTTTGCTATTTTATAATGACGATGACTTTTAAGGAAAGGATAGTAGACTCTTTTGATACGAGGGTGGTTTTCAAGAAACTCTGCAACCTTTAGGGCGGATTCGTTTTGTTTCTTTAGCCGTAATGGAAATGTTTTAAGCCCTCGCAGCAGCAGATAGCAGCAGTGGGGGTCGATTGTTCCGCCCATTGACTTATGTAAATTTCGTATGGTGTCAATCAGCTCTGTCCTTCCCAGCACGGCACCAGCCAGGATATCATTGTGTCCTCCAAGGTACTTTGTAGCACTGTGCAGGACAAGGTCCATGCCGAACTCTGTGGGTCTCTGGTTGAAGGGAGTGCTGAAGGTACTATCTATGAGCGTCAGGACATTATGTCTATCTGCTATCTTTTTGATTTTAACAAGGTCAAAGACATTCAAATAAGGATTGGTTGGTGATTCAGAGAATATGAAGCGTGTGTTTTTTTTGATGGCTTTCTCCAGAATTTCATAATCTCCGAACGGGACAATGGTGCACTCGATGCCGAATTGTTTCAAGTAGGATTTACAAAATTCAAGTGTCTTCTTGTAGCTGTCGTCGGTGATAACGATATGGTCGCCGGACCGAAGCAAAGAGAGAATAGTGGTAGTTATGGCGCTCATTCCGGAAGAGAAAACTACGCAGTCCTCGGCGCCTTCGAGGTCGGCAAGTCGTCTTTCAGCGATGGTTGCGGTAGGATTGCCATATCTGCCGTACTCATAACGTTGCTTTCCTTTCTTGGTGTAATCTTCGATTGCTTTGCTGTTTTTGAATGTAAATGTGGAGGTTTGAATGATGGGGGTTGTCAAGGAATCGGCATATTTTCCCCTTGGCTCACCGGCATGTATTGCCCTGGTGGATAAGGATTTGCCGCCACAATTGGGCTTGCGTTTGCGGGATGATTTAGCCATTATCTATTTCCCTTTAATAAGAAGCTGTTGCTTATACGCTTCATCCGGTCCAATGTTGCCCGTATAACCTTTGCCGAGCGATAGTGCTGACTTCGTATCGCTGTTAATCTGACGTATCTATCCGAAAAACACAATGACTTCAAGTAATTTTCGCCCGTTCTGAATTTCTTGCCTAAAACTATCCGGGCTTTAGCTTCTAACTCGAAATTCGCCCTGGGATGTGCATATGCCGGCCATTCCCGGTCGTCGGGCAAGTCTTCTATATGTCTTCAGCAAAAATGAGACAAACTCAGCTTCCAATTTGCTCTGTTGAAAGCCCCATAGGTGTTATTCTGAGTTTGCCATAGGCAGGCGAAGAATCTTTAATTTTAACTGGAAAGAGATTCTTCACTCCGCTGCGCTTCGTTCAGAATGACAATTTTTAAGTGTTTTCAACAGGGCAGAGGCGTTTGTAAAAAAACTATTCGTGGCGCAAGGCAACGATGGGGTCCACTTTGGCAGCGCGTACGGCGGGGTATAATCCGAAGATAATACCGATACCGGCACTGATAAACAAAGGCAGGAAGATGCTGCCGGGGGTAATAACAGTTGGCATATCTGCAAAATGAGTTATTAAGGACGGTATTAGAACTCCAAGACCTATTCCAATAAGGCCGCCAATTGTGGAAAGGACGCTCGTTTCTATAAGAAACTGGCTGATGATTTGGTTTCTCTTGGCGCCGATGGCGCGTCGAATTCCGATTTCACGGGTCCTTTCGGTGACGGTGGCGAGCATAATATTCATAATTCCGATTCCACCGACAACCAGACTAATACCTGCAATTGAACCTAATACAATATTGAATGTTCGCTTGGTGGCCTCAGCCTGTCTCAGCAATGCCAACGGAACGCTGACTTTATAATCTTTTTTCTTGTGGAAACGTTTTATCACTTCTTCGATTCCTTTGGCTGTGGACTCGACAACGTTTCTATCCTGGACCTGGACGATAATCTGGTGTAACTCCACCTTTTCGCGTTCACGGCCGCCGGCAGTCCTTCGGGTGGTAATATCGCCGAAGTATTTTCGTGCGACTTCAATAGGGATATAAACGTCAACTTCCTGGTCGGGTATCTGGATATTTCCGGCCTGGCCGCCTTCACTCTTGACAATTCCGACTACCTGGAAAACGTCCAGGCCTATGCGGATATACTGGCCGATGGTGGATTCGGTAGCCAAGAGCTTTCGGGCGCCAAATTCGGTAAGGACAGCCACGGCGGCCTCATCTTGTATATCCTCAGCTCTAATGACACGGCCTGCAATAGTGTCTCTTGGCACAAGGTCAAACCAGGCCGGCGTTGTACCTACAACGCGCAGTTCCATTGCTCTTTCTCCGAGACGAGATTCCTTGCGCAAGAGCTTTACAGAAACCGCTTGTTCTATTGTGCTAAAACTTCCAACCACTCTGGTGTAATCTTCATAGGTCAGCCCGTAGATGCTCATGTGGGAATGGGCGGTAGCAGTAGCTTCTTCCTCCACGGATTTGATTGAAGAGATGATTATATTGTTGCTGCCGAGTTTATGAATCTGCTCGAGCGCGTGTGCACTGGCTCCTTCTCCGACAGCGAGCATTGCAACTACGCTGCCCACGCCGAATACAATGCCCAGCATTGTGAGCAAAGAGCGCAGCTTGTGCAGGAGGAGATTTTCAATACCCGACAGAATGTTTCGGACAATTTTTATTTGGTGCATCAGTTGTCCCCATCAATTCGCTCGATCAGGCCGTCCAGCATGTGCAGGCGGTGCTTCGAGTGTGCGGCCACGTGAGATTCGTGGGTGACCATAATTATCGTTTTGCCCTGCTCATTAAGCTCAACGAGGACCTGCAAAATCTGTTCGCCGGTAGCGGTATCCAGGTTACCTGTAGGCTCATCGGCAAAAAGTATCTGCGGGTCATTTGCAAGCGCTCTGGCGATGGCGACCCGCTGCATTTGCCCGCCTGAGAGTTCCGCGGGGTGATGGTCAAGCCTGCCTTCAAGTCCTACTTTATGCGCAAGTTCCTGCGCGCGTTCAGCGCTTTTGCGAGCGTCCCATCCCAGATAATAAAGGGGCAATTCGATATTTCTCTGGACGGTCAATTGTGATATCAGATTAAAACTCTGGAAGATGAAGCCCAAATGCCTGAGCCGAAGCTCGCTGAGGGAATCGTCATCCATGGTACTCACATCCTGACCTTCAAGGATATAGTGTCCTGTGGTCAGGTGGTCGAGGCACCCGAGGACATTCATCATTGTGCTTTTTCCTGAGCCGCTGGGGCCCATTATTGCCCAGAAGCCGCCGCGTTTGAAAGATATTGTCACTCCCGCCAGTGCTCTGACCTGCTGCTTTCCCATTTGATATATCTTCTCTGCATTTTCCAGCCTGATTATATCAGCGTCGGAGTTGGAGTATGATTGGCTGTGCATCTATCTATTCCCATCCTGCCTTTTTTTTCGCATCTTTTCTCTTTGTTCAGGAGACATATTTTTGAAATTCGACCCCATCTTTGTTCTGCGGCCGGGATCCATACGGTCGGTACCAGACTTTCCTCGGCGACCGTCGGTTGTTTTATGTAGTCCATTGACATCTGTGGGTGGTCCCTGGCTGGTATATTGCCCGCGGTTCACAGTTTTCTCGAGTCTGTCATCTATGGTCCTGTAAACTCCCTCAGTAAGAGGATTCTCGGCGGCGCTTTTCTCTGCGTACCGTTCGACAGCGGCAGATTTAAGCGGGGGGGTAAGCAATACGACTTCACCTTCCTGGAGTCCACTCATAATTCGTACCATTCTGTTGTTGTCGAAACCTATCTCGACTCTTCGCGGCTCGATTTTTCTGCCGTTTACGACATAGACGGTTGTTTCTCCCGCGACCCGCAGGACGGCCTGGACAGGTACATACGTCGCATCCGGATATTGTGCTATTACGATTTCCGCTTTGCAACTCATCCCTGTGCGAAGGCTGCTGTCATTGCCATCCACATTTATTTCGGTGTTATAAACTTTGAGGTCCGGATTCATCCACATGCTCGTCGCATCGGGCAGGGGAGCGATATGAGTGACTTTGCCGAGAAAGGTTTTCCCCGGCAGCGCGTCGACTGTAATTATTGCGGGCAGACCAACTCGGACCTTTTTCAGGCTTGTCTCGTGGATATCAACTTCAGCGTTAACGGCCGAGCCGGTGGGAAGATATATCAACTCTTCGCGTTCGCGCATGCCCTGGCCTACGTCGAGGGGTTCAGTACTCCTGCGCCAACTGCCTCGTCTAGCGCTGGTTGCATAAATTACGAGGCCGTCATTGGGTGCGTATATCTTGGTTTTTTCAATTTGCTCCAGGTTCTTTTCTAACTTATCGGTCTGGCGCCCATATTCAGACTGCTTGGCTTTGAGGTCGGCTTCGGCCTGTACTACATCGGCTCTTGCCTTGCGAATTGCACGTTCAAGGGCCATATCGGCCTGGTTGACATCGCTTTCGAGCTGTGCCAGGTTTCTTTGGTAGGTGAAGTTCTGCAGCAGGTCGAGGTTATTTTTTGCGACTTCGGATTCGAGCTTTTTCCTTTTTAAGGCCAGTTCGTCGGCTTTTAACTCTGTCTGCGAGATATACTTTTCTTCGAAAAGCGTCGTGGACCAATCATATTTTTCCTGGGCCCGCGTGACTTCCTCGTCGGCCAGTGCGATTTGCCCGTTGGCCTCCTTGAGTTGATTGGGATACTCTCCTTCCTTGTATTGTTTGAGGTCTTGCCCGGCGAATGTAAGATTCAACTTTGCTATGTCACGGTCGCTTTGAGCCTGGTTTTCGACGACAGCCAGGTTCTCGCGTGCGCCGATGAAAGCTGCCTCGGTGTTTTGGACCTTGATTTGCTGGTCGATTTTGGCGTCCAACAACTGGCTGCCGTCCAGCTCCACCAGCAGGTCGCCCTTGTTGACTCGTGTGCCTTCGGGTCTGAGGTAGAGAATAGATGTAACTCCCTCCACCTCGTTTTTGAGGATGACCTGGTCGCGTGCCTTGATGGTTCCGGACTCGGTTACGCTGATTCTGAGAGGCCCTTGTTTCACTACGAACGTAGCGAGATTGCTTTTTGGGTTATTATTGGCTTTGGACGCAGCAAAAATGACAGCGCCGACGCCGATTAGAGCCAAGGCTGAAACAGCGGTGATAAACATGAAAGGCCTTTTTTTGCGGAGGCGGATTACAGTATCATTCTTTGACATTTTTATTTTCCTTCGGAGAATACTCCTGCCATAGTCCTTTTTCATCGACTTTTAGCAATCCCATATCAATCTGCAATTCCAATTCAGCCACTCTGTAACTTACGATAGCCGAAGTCAGCGAATTCTGCGCTGAAAGCAGGGCATCTTGTGCTTCCAGCACGTCACGAATTGGGACTTCGCCGGCCTCGAAGAAGAGATTGCTGCTTTTTACCCGCCTTTCGGCCACAATAACAGAGTTGGCCTGAATTTTAAGGCTCTCGCGCGACTCAAGCAGGTCGCGGAGCTGGTTGCGAACGTCGAGTTTGATTTGGTCTTCAAGTATCTGTACGTCCCGTACCGCTTGCTCCAGCGAGATAAAACTATTTCGGTAAGCGTTACGCTCAGCAGTTCTTTCAAACGGCAAGTCAAGGGTGAGCAAAGCAGAATACTTACCTTTGTCTGTTCGAAGCTGGGCGTCGTCAGCAGTAGCTGAGCTGATTTCGCGCCTGCTGCCGAGTTCGGAAGTTCCGAAGAGGGTAAGTTCTGCGCCCAGCGCATCAGCTGCAACCACGACCGCTCTTTGAGCATCGTAGACTTCGCCTTCTGCGACGCGCAAATCAAGACGATTGTTCAGGGCGAGTTTTACCGCCAAAGATTCATCTATTTCCAATGGACCGGCATCTTCGCGGCTGGGCGGTGCTAATTCGATGGGTGCATCTGCCGGGGGTGTTCGTCCTTTTTCTCCTGCTTCTTCTTGGCGAACGATATCTGCCATTATTTTGGACGCGGGTGCAGTCAATTTCTCCAGTTCGGCCCTGTCTAAGTCCATTCGGGCATCAGGCGGCAAACCCAACAGACTCTTGAATGAGTCAAGTGCACTCTTGTATGACTCGGCTGCGCTAATCCAGCGGTTGCGGGCTCTCAGTTCGTTTTGAACTGCCTGGTCGACCTGTATTTGTGACAGTCTGCCTGCCTCGGCGAATCTGCGTGAGCGACGGGCTGATAGCACTGTACTGCGGTAGTTTTCCTCGGCGTTCTTGATCTGGTCAAGCTGTCTGAGAACACCGAGATACTGGCTGGCAATCTGAACAGCGAAAGTCTGCTTGAATCTCTCAAAGTCATAGATGGCATATACAACGTTACGCTCGGCCTGGGTGAGGGGCTCAGTAACAATATGTTTTCCTGAACCTCTTAGCAGGGGGATGGCGATGGTGGCGTCGCCGGCTATTCCAAATGCTGAAGCTTGGTTCAAGGTCATTAGATTTGCGAGGTCGATTGCCAATGCCGTGCTCAATTCGACTCCGCTTTGGAGCTTCCTGCTCAAACCGGCTGCTCCGCTGTATTCGGTGCCGCTGACAGTTCTGCCACCTGTCGCATCCGTACTGATAAGGCTTTCGACCTGCCCAGCGAAGATGTTACGGAACTCGTTACGTTCCAGGTCGAGGTCTAATGCAGCCTGGAAAATATTTTCTTTTAGCGTCTGATATTCAAAACTGTTGCTGGCTCCTATCTGTAATGCCTGCACAAGCGATAGTTGAGGTGCTTTGCCGGTCTCCAGAAGCAAAACAGGTTCGAGTGAGGACTGGGCTTTGGGATAATCGTCTTCCGGCCAATGCTCGATAGTCTTCAGTTTGTCAGTTCCCAAAGATGCCTGGCTTGAGTATGGCAAATTTTGTTTGAGCAAAAGCCTGCGACGAAGAATATCACTTGGTCGTTCAACGCTGAATTGGCTGGTCCGACCGAGGGCCTGCATTTGCTTTTCCTGTATTATGTCTGCAGCTACTTTGTCCGCATCGAGCCGGTGCTCGGAAGGGGTCCTGCATCCTGTCAAGACAATCAGCAAAGCGACGGCAGTCGCGGCGCACAGCGCCGGAAGCGGCCGCGGCACTGCCGAATATTCACAAGACACAAAAGCGCTTTGGGGCTTAGCTCCTATCATGTTTAAAGACCTCTTATACGTTAGCTAAAGACGGGATTCATAGCTCTTTTATTGCATAAGTCCACCCCAACTTGACCGTCCCCGTCTACATCTATGTTATTATACAATAAAAGGTTACAGAAACAAAGAGAAAAATGGGCCGAGACGTCTGCAATCGCCGGCAATTTCAGGCGATACTGCAAGGTTTTGCACAAGCGTTTCCAATAAAGCGTTCCTGCTTAATCATGCAGTGGCGGAGGTTAAGGGCTGCTCAAAAGGCCCATTCCGGGGCTACGGAAGTGGGTGTGAAGAAACAATCTACTCATGCCGCAGGGATTCGATGGGGTCCATATTGGCGGCGCGATAGGCGGGATAGAGGCCAAAAATTATGCCAACTGTCGCACTGATTCCAAAGGCCAAAATCAGCGAGGCGGGCGTAATAACCGTTGGCATATCGGCAAATTTGGTCACCGCATAGGGAATAATAACACCCAAAATAATTCCGAGAAACCCTCCCATCAAGGTCAGCATCACCGTCTCAGAGAGAAATTGAATGATAATATCGCGTTTTCTTGCTCCGAGGGCCCTGCGGATACCGATTTCCCGGGTGCGTTCGCTGACGCTGGCCAGCATAATATTCATAATGCCTATGCCTCCGACCAGCAGCGAAATTGCGGCAATCGAGCCCAACACGATATTGAAAATCCGCTTGGTCCGGGCGGCCTGGAGCAAGAGCTCCAGCGGAACCACTATACGGTAGTCCTCTTTGTCGTGAAGACGGTCAAGCAGCACATCGAGAGTATCACGCATAGCCAACATATCATTCAAGCCCAGCATCCGGTCCTTCGGATTGACCTTTACCGTGATTTTCTGCAGTTCCACCTTCGAGGCGCTGCGGCTGCCGCCGCTAAAGCTGAACGACAGCTCGCCAAAGCGAACCTTGGCGGTGGTCAAGGGGACATAAATCGTGCCCATGGCTCCGGTACCCGGACTTGCCAGAGCTGTCATATCGCTGCCGAAGCCCTTACCGCCGTTCACCGAAGAAAATGCCGCAGATATGCCAACGACCCGGTAAAAACTGCCCTGTATTCTAACATGCTGACTCATCGGGTCATCAAAGGCAAACAATGCTCTTGCCACGTCCTCATCAACCACACAGACACTCTGCTGATGGTGCAGGTCGATACTGCTGAGGAATCTGCCGCGAATCATTCGAATAGGCGCAATCTCGGTGTACCACGGGATAGTGCCGACAATCTTAATGGCCACTTTACGATTTAGGTATCTCGCCTGCTGGTCTACTTCACGAATAGGAACGGCCACCTCGACATCGGGTATCGTGTTGCGGATTGATTCGGCGTCGTTATATGTTAAACCGTAGTTTCGCACCGTTTCCACCTCTCCGCTATCGGCCTGCTCCTGCGGCGGCTCAACCGTTTCAATAATCAGGTTCGTGCTGCCGAGCCTGGCTATCGCCTCCTGCGTTTCTCGGCTGGCTCCTTCTCCAATAGCCAGCATTGCGATGACGGAACAGACGCCGAAAACAATGCCCAGCGTTGTCAACGTGGAGCGCAACCGGTGCATCCAAAGGCTTTTGACCCCTAACTTGACCGTCCTTTTAATACCAAACCAACGCATAATTATTACCGCTTATGGCTATACTCCTGTCTTTCTATCCGCCCGTCGAGAAGATAGATTATTCTCTCGGCCTGTTTGGCGATATTCTCATCATGGGTTACAACAATCAGGGTCTTGCCCCTTTGATGCAGGTCATCGAGGATGCTTAAAATTTCAGCGCCGCTTTCGGAATCCAGATTGCCCGTCGGCTCATCGGCCAGAATTATCACAGGGTCATTGGCCAGAGACCGTGCGATGGCAACCCGCTGCTGCTGGCCGCCACTGAGTTCTGAGGGTCGATGTTTGAGCCTGTCTCCAAGACCGACCATCTCGGCCAATTCCTTTGCGCGGGCGAAGCTTTTGTGTTCGCCGACGCCCTGGTAATACATCGGGACTTCAATATTCTCAATCACGTTCAGTTGAGCGATTAGATTATAGGACTGGAAAATAAAACCTATCCGTGAGCCGCGTATGGCCGAGAGTTCATTGTCGTCAAGGCTCGAAACATCCTCGCCGGCAAGATTATAAATGCCGCTGCTTGGAGTATCCAGGCAGCCCAGAACATTCAGAAGAGTGGATTTACCCGAACCGCTCGGGCCCATAATCGCCATATACTGGCCCTGCTCAATGTCCAAATCAAAGTCACGAAGCGCCGATACCTCGAATGTACCGAGCTGGTAAACCTTGCAAAGATTTCTAATATCAACTATTGCCATATCGCAATCGAGCTACGAGCCAAACATATTCCAACTCAATCAACCAGGAATGGTTGAGTCGCCCTATTCTTGCCCCGCCTCGGATTCGTCCAGCCGCGGCGGATTCAGCAGGACCTTCTCCCCCTCTGATAAACCGCTCTTGATTTCAACAAAATTGTCGTTAAATGCCCCGGTCTCGACCTCGCGGTGCCGCGGCCCCTTGTTTGTTACTACAAAACAGAGTTTTTTGCCTTCGTGATTAATTACCGATTGGATTGGCACGCTAAGAACATCCTTGAGCTCTTCAATAATAATTTCGACCTTGGCTGTCATGCCGGTCTTCAGCGATTTATGCATCCCGTTAATCCTTACGTCCGTTGAGTAGACCTTGAGGTCGGGATTCATCCATTCCTCCGGGTCGGCCATGGGTGCCTTTTTAATGACCTCGCCCGTTAGAGTGTCTTCAGGGAAGGCCGCGACATTTATCCTGGTCGCCTGGCCAAGCTGAATCTTATGTATCCAGGTCTCGTGGACCGAGACTTCAACCTTCATCACGCATGGGTCGGGTATCGCTATAATTTTTTGGCGCTCGTCGATTTCGGCGCCAACCTCAATACGTCTGCTTCTTCTTTCCCATCTGCTTCCCATACTCGAGGCGTACACGACCTCCCCCGGCACAGTCGCCCTTATAGTGCAGGCTTTGAGCTGTTCCCTTTCATGCTTCAATTCGTCTACCGCCAACGTGTACTTTGCTTTTTCCTTCTCAAACTCGGCCTGTGCCTGAGCCAGCTTGGAACGTGCGGTGGCCTCAATCCTCTCCAGTTCCCGCCTGGACTCATTATAGTCACTCAGAAGCATTACAGTCTGCTTGGCGAATTCGTATTTTACGTACAATGCCTTGGCCGTTTCGTCCTGCTCCTTTTGAATCTCAAGGCTCTGGACGTCCAGCTGGTCCCCCTTGAGCTCGATTTCCGCGACGTAATTGCTGTCGTAGAGCTCCTGCGTCCCTTCTAACTTGTCGTTTGCTCGGGCAAGCTTTGCCTCGGTGAGTTTAATACTCGAATTCAACGCACGCAGCATTTGAAGCGCCTCACCACCAAGGTTGGGGTCGTAAACAAATGAGCTGATTTCGTCCTGCCAGTTTTGGGAATTTTCGGCCTTGGCGATAAGTTCTTCCGACACTGACGCTCCGAGATATTTCTGAAGGTCCATCAGTCCAAACCTCACCTTCATTCGACCGGCCTCGATGTCGCTTTCATTTTGGTTCTTCTGGATGCCAACGGCCTCCTTCGCCGCCGTGAAGTCGGCCTGGCAGTCCAGGAAGTTGATTTCCTCCTGTATCACCTCCTGCTTGATTGCTGAAGAATCCAGCTCAACAAGAATTTTGCCGTTATTGACATCTTCGGGTGTGATATAGATGCCCTCATCAACAATGAAGATTAGAGTCGTTTCGTCCTCGAGCTTCGATGTAATGATAAGTGAATTGAGCGGCTTAATATCGCCGTTTTCGGTGACGCTGATAGTCAGGTTGCTGCGCTGCACCGTAAACGTTCCGGCTTTGATATTCGAACCGTTGGAGCCGCCGGGCAGACCACGGAAGTACGCGTATGCCACCGCGCTGGCAGCGATAATTACAAGAATCAAAACCCAGACAAAACGTTTGGCTGGTTTTGATTTAGCAGCGGCCTTTTTGTTGTGCTTTTTACTGTTCTTTTCTTCCATTGTGTTTTCCCTGATTTATCCGGGCCTGTTGCTCCCACATCCCGTCAGGCCTGACCTGCAAAACTCCGATGTCTCGAAAAAAATTCAACTTGGCTATCGTGTGCCCTACCAGCGCAGCGGTCAGTTCGTTCTGGGCCTCGAGCAGAGCGTCCTGCGATTCAAGCAGGTCACGCGTCCTGGCTCTTCCGGTCTTCAGGAACATCGCGGTGCTGTCCACTCGCTTCTGAGCCAGCTCAAGACTGTTCTTTTGAATGCGGTAGCGTTCTTCTGCCTCTCTCAACTGTCGATAGGCCTGGCGTATATCCAGCTTGACTGTGGCCACATCGTTGTCATATTCCCGCTGTTGCTGTTCCAATGTTATCAGCGCTTCACGATAAGCATTTCGTTCGGCTTTTTGGTCCAGTGGCAAATCGGCTTCGAGACCAAGTCCGTAATTGCCGCGGTGAAATTCCAATCTGCTGTACCTGGTTTTTCCGGTTGAACTTACGGCTGCGGTGCCAATTAGATTCAATTCCGCGCCAAGTCCGTCGGCAGCGACCATAACTTTGCGGGCGGTATCATCGATTTTGTCGGCGCTGGTGGCCAAATCCAGGCGTGTTACTAAGGCTGTTTCGGTAGCGGTGTCCAAGTCATATTCCAATTTGTGCAGGCCAATTTCTTCCAGGGCTTTCAATTCATTCTGGTCTAACTCAACTTCGGCATCCGTCTCCAAAGACAACTCTATCTTGAATTCATCGAGCGCCTGTTCATACTCCTGCTGTGCGCGGACAAGACCGTCCTTGGCCTTGAGCACATCCTGCTGGGCCTGGTCGACCTCGAACCGCGGCCTTCGACCCACGCCGGCCTCGGCCTCGAGCCGGCTCTTCGATTCGGCGACCCTTTCATAATTGTTCTGAGCATTGGTTACCTTATTACGCCCCTGCAAAACCCGGTAATAGTCGGTGACGATGGAAACAACGAAGGTTTTGCGGTATCGGTTGAATGAGCGTATTTGATACAAAACATTGCGTTCGGCCTGGGTCAGAGTTTCCTGGGCGATTTTCCGGCCCCTGCCGCGTAGAAGAGGCTGCGTGATTGTCGCGCTGAGGACCGAGCCCAATGATGTCCGAGGGTCGCCGGTGAGAAAGCGTGCCCAATCTATGGCGATACTGGTGGTGACTTGAGCTCCGTCGGCTAATAGTTGGTTGAAGCCGAGTTCGCCCCCGGTGTTTAGCTGTTCGTCGTCGCTGTCGTCGGCGTATTGGGCGTCAACGGTGCCAAACCACTGTCGCGCGAACTGATGCCGGGCCAGCGTTAAATCGAGCGCCATCAAGTAAAGGGTCTCTTTCTGCGTTTGATATTCGCGGTTTTGTGCCGTGGCGATAGCGACTGCTTTCGAGAGGTCTATGATGCCTAATGAGGATATGAGTTTTTCAGGCTGCAGGTCATTTGACGATGGCTCAACGTCGCTGATTGTGTAATTGGCTTTTTGGCCGAAGCTGCCGTGCCATTTGCTGTTGATAATCTTATAGACTTCTTCGTCAGCATCGACTTTATGGTGTTCGGTGCTGCAGCCGCCCGAAAGGCCGACTATCACAGCGGCACATAACGAGTAGTACACCAACGTTTTTATCCAGGAATTTGAAGACATAAGATCACTTTCCGAAAGGACTGGTACTGTCACAGCACTATCCTCACGCTATCTATGCCATTGTAACATAAAAGGTTACATAATGCAAGAGGCGAAAACTCCCAAAGCCGTTTACAAGGTATTATACGTTTGCTGTGGTTTTTTCGCGCGAGTCTCCGATAAAGTCCTAAAATCCAACTATTTTTGTGCCGAAAAGCCTATAGCTGCTTTCTCGGCGCAGTGTCGGACTTCCGGCGTAATAATAGACGTTTGGGGCTGCAAAAGTGTTGCAAAAAAGTGCTCAAAGGCTCAAAACAAATTGACCGAATTTTGTTGCGAAACTGGCTGATTGTGAGTAAACTGACGGTGATTTTCTTGGATTGGCGGCGTAGCCAAGAGGCCTAAGGCGACGGTTTGCAAAACCGTTATTCGCCGGTTCGAATCCGGCCGCCGCCTGTACTTTGGGGGTACCGGGTGGGGAGAAACACTGCTTGACAGAATAGAAAAGCGTTACTGCAAGGTCCAACCGACTAAGGCCGGGAAAATACGCAACACGGTTACAAGTTATCAAAATATGGTTTGCTTTGGTTCGCTGTCATAAGAAGAGGGTGTGTTATCAGCAACAGGGGAAACAAAAAAAGTGAAAGATTTGCTTTTTCAAGGAACTCGTTGAAGTAACAATCGTAGCAGTTTTAGGAAGGATTATAAACGGGCTGGGGCTTCTCTTTCTCACCACTCCTCCCCTCAGCTCGTTTTTTTTGTATTCGGGTTAGATAGCCAGGAAAGCGGCGTGCTGTCAGCGACAGGGCGGGCTCCCACAGGTGGGTTTTGAAAAGGGTAAATCGCGCGTGAAAAAAATTGACAGGGTCGGGGCGATGTATAAAATAGCAGTCGAAAATGTCGGTTGGACGTATGCTGCATTTTCGGCCCTGGCTTGTGTCAGGGTCTTTTTCGTGTGTGGGCTGCGGGGCCGAAATCACTGAGGAGCCGGTTTTGCCCTTGCTGGACGTTTTTTTGGGCGAGGAATCGCCGTATGGATGCGGGTAAGCCGCTTTTTGAGAAAATGCTAAATTTTTTACATATTTGCTTATTTTTTTGTTGACGTGGCCGGGAGAAGGGTTAGAATATAATATGGTAGTGTAATATGGGAACTAGGGGAGGTTCTCCAAATCTCCCTCCTGCCAAAGTAGTGGCCCCCGCGCCTTCTGCTATCAGCGGACGCGGGGGTATTTTTTTGGGAATCTTAAGAAGAGCACTGTTTGGTCCTAAGATTTTCCGATAACCACTCTTACTATCTGTCTCTGGTTAGACTGCAGCGGTGTTGTCCTTGCTCTATCTACTGCCGGAAGCTGCAGGAGTAATCTGTTTTTGGATAAGTTTGGTGGGATTTACGTTCGGTGGGTTATTTGTTTACTTATGCCGCGGTGCCGCAATTACGGCACTCGATTGCAATGGATGATAGATGCTCCGTAACTTTGCCTCCTATCCAGACTGGCCCTGAAGCTGAGCAGAGGTTTTATAACTTTTTGTTCGCGCCGGCCAAATTTTGCTTTCAATACGCCTCGGAAAAGATAATCTACTTTTAGATGAAAATTAGGGAGGCTGATACTATGAAAGTAGATATTAATAATTCGGTTTTGGAGCTGGTTGAGGGTGATATTACCGAAATGCAGACTCAGGCGATTGTCAATGCTGCCAATGCTCAGCTTATTATGGGCGGCGGGGTAGCTGGAGCGATTCGAAAAAAAGGCGGGCCTCGAATCCAGGAGGAATGCAGCAAAATAGGCGGGACTTTCGTCGGCGGAGCCGTGATAACTACTGCCGGCAACCTTAAGACAAAACACGTGATTCACGCTGCCGGACCTCGAATGGGCGAAGGAAACGAAGATGAAAAACTGAAAAACGCTGCGCTGAACTCGCTTAAGCTGGCTGATGATAATAATCTAAAGAGCATTTCGTTCCCGGCCATCAGCGCCGGTATTTTCGGTTTTCCTATCCATCGGTGTGCTGAAATAATGCTTAAGACAACCATTGATTATCTCAAAGGCGAAACCGGCCTGGAAAGAGTTGTGTTTTGCCTCTTTGGTCAGGATGCTTATCGGGTCTTTGAGAACCAGTTGAAGCAGGAAGTCTGAAAATGAAGGCAATGGTCTTAAAGAAACCATCTGTGGCTGAAGAAAAACCCTTGGAGCTGGTTGATTTGCCGGTTCCTGAACCTGCGGATAGCGAAATTCTGGTCAAGGTTTCAGTTTGCGGGGCCTGTCATACCGACTTGGATGAAGTTGAAGGCAGACTAATACCAAGTAGGCTGCCCATTGTGCCGGGTCATCAGGTAGTTGGAACGGTAGCAGAGAAGGGTAAAGCCGTGACGAAATTTAGCATCGGTGACCGTGTTGGTGTCACCTGGCTATATTGGGCTTGTGGAAAATGCAGCTTCTGCCGGACGGGGCAGGAGAACCTTTGCGAACAGGCTAAATGGACGGGCAAAGACGCCAACGGCGGTTATGCCGAATATATGGTGGTTTGCGAGGACTACGCTTATTTGCTGCCGGAAACGTTTTCGGATTCTCAGGCGGCACCGCTGCTGTGTGCCGGGGTGATTGGATATCGCACGGTAAGGCTGGCAGAAATCACAGATGGAGAAGTCATCGGCCTCTATGGCTTCGGGGCTTCTGCTCACATCGTGATTCAGGTAATCAAACATAAATTTCCCAATTGCCCGGTTTTCGTTTTCACCAAGACTGAGCAACATGGGCAGTTGGCTAAGAAACTCGGTGCGGCCTGGACGGGCCGTTCTGGAGATAGGCCTCCTGAGAGGTTGAATAAAGCTATGGATTTTACCCCAGTGGGCGAATGCGTGCGTGATGCGCTGGAGGTTTTAGATAGAGGCGGGCGACTGGTCATAAACGCAATTCGCAAGGAAACGCCGGTTCCTGCTCTGGAGTATGCCCAATATCTTTGGCTTGAAAAAGAAGTCAAAAGTGTTGCTAACGTCACGCGGGCGGACGCCGAGGAATTCCTGCCGCTTGCCGCTCAAATCCCCATCGTTCCAACAATAGAGGAATTTGAGTTGGCGGAGGCTAACGAAGTTCTCGTTCGCATTAAGCAATCCAAGCTCCGGGCGGCGGCGGTCCTGAGGGTCTCAGAATAAGGAGTGAGTGTGGGGGAAGTTAGCTGTGGTACCCTGATTCTGCCAGGGCCAGTCATATCGTGATTCTCGCTTTGTGTGCGACGTGACCCGTTATTGTTGTACTTACTTCGGGCAATAGGCTGCGCGAATTGCGATTGTGGTCTATTTTGCGTTGTGCAACGAGTGCGAAAAGCGGCAAAAATCTTGCGCCAGTGACCGATAAAAACCCCTCCTGCTGCCCTAAATCTGGCTCTGAAAGGGCCTTCTACGGTTTTTCGGCTGAATTACGGCGGTTTTTTTGCTATAATGCTATAATAATGGCACTATTTGGCAGGAGATTGAGATGAGAGTGTTACGATTTATATGGAAATGGTGGCGTCAATCACGGCGGCAGGTCAGGACTCTGTCGACGGGTATTGATTCGCACAAATGGGAAAGCAAGATAGAGATTTATAGAAGTTTAAGGAGTAGGTAAAGCCTGAGAAGGCGGTGGCTCTCGCGGAGGCGGGAGGAGGTGTGGCACCGGCAGCTATGGAAGAGGTGTCCAAGGCAACGTGAGCGAAAATAGTCGTCGAACTTTGGCACAGATGGGTATAAAAGTTATTTTAAGACACGCCCAAGTACCCCTGTTGCAATAATCGCTACCAAACGCTGAGTTGGTGTGGAGTCTTTCTAATTGTTTAGTGGGAGCGTATTTGCAGATTTAGGAGCATGAGCTTTATGCGTGAGAGATTGATATTGTTAATTTCACTTGTTTTGCTGCTGGCTCTGCTTAACAGCGCTTCGGCTGTTACGTATACCTGGACTAATGCTTATCCCTGGAGCGTTCTCTGGGACGACCCACTGAACTGGGACCCACCGGGCGTACCCGGGGCATCTGACGAGGCGTTGATTGACCCGCCGCCGGAACGCGGCCCCGCAATCGACTACGACACGATGGTTGGTGATATCCACGGGCCCAGATGGGCTTCGGACAGCAATCAGGTTATGGATTTAGTAGCCGGGATGATTGTCATCACTGGAGAGTGGGCGTGGTGCAATAGTGGTACCGGAACAGGTACTATAAATATAAGCGGCAGCCCCAATATTACTATTAACGGGTTGTTCAGCGGCATCCACAGCGGGACGGGTATACTCAACATAATTGATAGTCCTACCATTACAAGCAACAACGAATGGCGGCTGGTCGACAGCAACGACGCGGTCGGCATATTTAACATAAGCGGCAGCGCGAATATTACTGTCCACGAGCGGGTGCGGCTGGCGGATGACGGGTTGGCGGTACTTAACATAAGTGGTGAGCCGAGCATTACCATCGACGGTGACTTAACTGGCGGCTACAACAGTGGAGGGAGATTGGAAGCATATATTAGCGGCGGCAGCCTCTCTGTCGGGGGCAGTTTCCAAATAGGTGAGGACGGTAGCGGTATAATTGACATAAATGGTGGAGTTGTTAACTGTCGTGTTTTGAGATTACAAGTTGGTCCGGATGATGCAGCGGCGACATTGAATGTCCATAGTGGTGACGTGTATGTTGAGGAGGCCCTTCGTGTCTGTGACGGTAGCGGTACGGCCGAGATGAATATGAGTGGTGGGGACGTTAACGTGGACGAACTCTGGCTGGCCGGCGGCGACGGTATTGGCACTCTCAATATGACCGGCGGCTCGCTTACCGTACGGTGGCTGATGTTTGCTCCCAGGGACAGTAGTGGTACATGTGTTATCAACCTTGATGGGGGGATTATTAGGTGCGGTGGATTTATTCCTGCTGGAGCTTACAGTATGAATATCGAGGAGGGCGTATTGGTGATAGACGGCGATGTAAGAAATGCCATCTACGCCGATATTGCCGCTGGTTACATTACTGCATACGGGCGGTGTGCCGGCAGAGGTGATGTGACGGTGGACTTTGACAACGTCAATCAGGGCAAAACGACAGTGTGGGCTGTGCCCGTTTTTGAAAGGGCCTGGAACCCGTGGCCGAGCTGTGATACCGAATATGTGCCTGAAAAGGCGGTGCTCAGCTGGTCGGCCGGCGAAGGTGCAATTGCGCACCATGTATTCTTTAGTACGAATTTCGACGATGTGAACAATAGCAGGCCGAGCAGCGCGTACAAAGGCAGCCAAACCGGTACTACGTATTATACGGGCTCGCTTTCATTCGGCGTGACTTATTACTGGCGAATTGGCGAGATTGGTGCGAGCACGTATACCCCCGGTCTGGTCTGGAGCTTTACATTGGGAGACATTATTGTTGTAGATGATATGGAGTTATATACGCCGGGCTGGGACAGTCCTCATCCAATATCTGATGAGTGGATTTACGGTACTACGAACCTGACCGGCTCGGCACTTGACCTTGGGACGGCTCCAGGTGACCCGGTCCACCAGGGCCAGCAGTCGATGAGCTATACATACTACAACGGTTTCGATTTTGGCGCCGGCTATTACTCCGAGATAGAATGCCAATACCCTGACCCCTGCAACTGGACCACGTTCGGCGTAAAAGCGTTGACGTTGTACTTCTACGGCAATCCAAACAATGATGACGGCGATACTGAGCAGATGTACGTGGTCCTGGAAGACAGCAACGGCAGTAATACAGAGGTCAGGTACCCGCTCGAAGATATGAATGACATAAAGATTGCGCAGTGGCAAGTGTGGAATATTGACCTGCAAGACTTCAACAATGGCGGTGTAGACTTGACTGATGTCAACACGGTTTATATCGGTTTTGGTGACAGGTATAATCTGTTCATTCCTGGTGGCACAGGTACCGTATACTTTGACGATATTAGTCTGTATCCGCCCAGATGTGTTCCTGAGTATGGGCCGGTTGGTGATGTCAGCGGCGATTGCGTGGTGGACTTTAAGGACCTTGAAATAATGTCCGGGGAATGGCTCCAAAGCGGAGAAGTTGCGGCGGATGTGTCTGAGGACGGCAAAGTTGACTTCCAGGACTATGCTATGCTGGCTAATGACTGGCTCGAGCTCAAGCTGTGGCCGCAGTAATAATAACAGCATTTGTCGGGCGTTCGTGTTTTTGCTTGATGGGGGATGTTTGAGGAAGAACGTTAAAGTCTTTTCACATGTTCAGGCAATATTGTTTTTGACCTTTTAGTCCAGCCTTTCTTATCAGAGCAAAAGTGAAATCCCGGCCCAGAGGGCCGCTGTTTCAATACAGTTTTCTATTAGTCTTTGACGAATAGTTTTTGCTTGATTGACCATCCAGGACTTATGTAGATTAGAGCCTTTGGAAAAGTATCAGGTGCCGAGAGGTTAGTATCGATATGAAATTAGGTCTTCACTATGGCAAAGGTATGGTGTCGCTGCAAATTCCCGAAGCGAACGTAAAGGAAGTCATACGGCCGTGGCAGGACGAGGGACAAGCAGACAACGCGACAGTTGTGCGCCAGGCGATGACAGAGAAGGAGGTGGAGAACTTTCGAGACGAGGCTGCCGGCAAACGTCTGTGCGTACTGATAGACGACGGTACGCGTGATGAGCCGTTTGTTGATATATTCGGCCAGCTCTTTGGCATCGTACAGGGTACTTCGCTGGTACGATTCCTAATCTGCACCGGAACGCACGATGCCGAGACTACGGAAAATTATAAAATCAGAGAGCAGATAGAAGGCGCAGCCGGGAAAGCAGGTATTAAGAATTTTGAGATTCATACTCACGACTGTGAGCGGGACACGTTCATAAAGGCGGGGCGAACATCGCGGGGCACAGAGGTGATATTCAATGATAAAGCCGATGATGTGGATGTATTCCTCGTGCTGTCGGATGTAAAGGTTCACTATTTTGCAGGTTATTCGAATCCGATTAAGAATTTCGTGCCGGGGATATGTGCATTTGAGACGGCTGAGCAGAACCATAGCTTGGCGCTTGACGACAAATCGACGTTTGCTGCTCATCCGTGGCATAAGGACGAAAACCGAAGAACCAATCCGGTCGCTGAGGATGAGCTGGAGGGGATGCGGCTGATTGTGAAGGACAGGCCGGTCTATGCGTTGGTCACTATCAGCACTTCGGGCAAAATACAGTGGGCGCGATTCGGACCTGTTGAAAGCGTAAGCAGTGAGGCCTTCGCTAAGACCGACAGAAGAAATACCCATACGGTAAGGCCGGTCGCTCGGCTGATTGTTTCGCCGGGTGGTTTTCCGAATGACGCGAGCCTTTACAATGCTCAAAGAGCTCTGGAGCTGACGAAAAACGCTCTTACGGATGGTGGCGAGGTCCTTTTTTTGGCGGCCTGTCCGGATGGTGTAGGGGAGAAGCGGACGATAGAGAACTTTTACAATCGTATGACTGCTCCGGTCGGTGAGATATTAGAATCAATTGAGAGCGAATACAAGCTATTCAGTCACAAGGCATATAAATTTGCCGAGTTGATAAGGCGATTGCGGCGAATCTGTATATACTCCCAAATACCTGATGAGTTGATTGAAGCGGCTCATTTGCATCCCACACATAATCCACAGGCGGTAGTGGACAATTGGCTGGTCGAGGAGCCGGGCGTCGGTATCGCAGTCGTGGACGGAGCCAACAAAATAGCGCTGTATGCGAAAACTCAGGTTGGATAGCCAACTCTTCTTCAGGACCGGTTCTGTCTGTTTTGGCCGGTGTTTGGCGAAACTTCGGGAAGAGAAAACGTCCGAGTCGGGAAACCTGATGTGCAGCCACTGCAGCCACTTTTAGTCCACCGATGTCAGAAGCGCGCTTACTATGAAAGACAGGGTGATTGGGGGACCACCTTGGCTTTTCTATCGGGCATTTTATACAAAAAACTGCGGGGCCGTTGTAATCTTCAGTGTCCGACGTTTGCCTTCAGCAGGGCTGCGAAGCGGAGCGGCAAGAGGCGTATGGGGGCCGGTCAGAAGGGGTAACTCCGCCTGGATGAGTAAACGGCTTTGCAGTCCACACAAGTTGCGGGGTCGAACGCTGCCCTAATCCGGAGTGTGGGCTGCAACCGTACTCAGCAACGTAGAATCTGCTGATTGCTCTGCCTGCGCGGGAGCCTTAGCGTATATGGCCTAAGCCAGTATTACTTACGCAATGGCTCTCTTTCTGTGGAACAGAAAGATAATAATAGCGAGAGCGATCAGACCGACGAGCCCGTTGTCACCGAGGGTATTGAGCAGTGCGGTGAGATTTGTGACAACTGTTCCAAAGAAGGGAACGGTGCCGGTGCCAAAGAGGATTTCAACTGCGACGCCCAGGGCGATCAACAACAAGGCAATCTCGGTGATCTCGCCCAGCCACCTTTTCATTTGTTCCAGAAACTGCATAACAAATTCTCCTAAATAAGGTAAATGAAACAACAACTTACTAACATTATTCTCGCATTTAAGTCGGCTTCTTCTTTAGATTCCTTTAATATTTATCGGCAGTATGTGAAGCGGCGTTTTTCGCACACAGGGCGTAGTCTCGCGTACTCTGTAGGGGGAAACTGCGGCAAAAAGGCGTTATTAGTATTGGTAATGGGGTTTAGGGGCCTGCGGCGGGCGCAAAAGAACTGATGATGTGTGCAGGTGCCCAAATCTGGTAATTCTGTATCATCCATAGACCGTGAGGGTGAGGCTCGAATAGGCTAAAGAAGGGCTTGGGCAGGTTATCGGCTGTTAAAGGCGGGGTTTGCTCTGGTGTGATGGTGGGGGGGGGAAAATTACCGGCGACGTCAGCATGGTTACTGATTTTTTAATTGCGCGGCCGTGTTAAAATGGGCATTTTATGCTTGACTTTTGTTGTGAAAATAGGGTATACTGTTGTTATGTTTACGCGATTTATGTCTTTTGTTTTACGGATATGGCTGATTGCAGCGTTCTGGGTGGTTGTGTGGCGGTTTGTGGAGCCCAGAACACAGGCGATGCGCATACTCCGGGCTGCCTTGCTGGTGCTTGGTCTTTTAGGCATCTTAGCCCTTTCGAGGTTCATGGGAGGGTAATTCGCCGGGCGGAAGAGGAGGACGGGCTCTCACCTGCAGCGGATTAGCTGGTTCGTGTCAAATTTGATGTGCGGGAGGTTCGTTTTCACGTCGTGGATAAAACGCAGGCCGTCTTTCCAGTACCCTGCAGTCGGTCGTAAGCCTGTGTGGAAACGCGCGAAATAGCGGTTGATATTGTCGACCAGGAGTTCGCGCACGTACTTGCTCAGCATTGATGCCAGCGATACAGGGAGAAAGTGGTCGTCGGCCTCGACAACAAAATGCAAACGCATCTTTTTGCTTTTGGTTCTTAGTTCGTAGCTGCTGTGGGCAGTGCTTTCCCGGAGAATCTTCAATTCCATAGCAGGAAACATCCGCTGTAGGTTTTTTCGGTAACGCACACGTCCACCTTGCCTGTCGATTATGATTTGCAATTCTTTGCTTCCAAAATTGTCGAAAGCCGTTTTTATGAGTTGCGAGGTGGCGGTAAAAAGAACAGTGGCTTTGTTTTTCACATTGTCCATCATTTTGTTGTAGTACGCCACATCCAGACAACAGCTGCGAACAGTCAACAGTTCGATGCCATTTGAGGCCAAGTCACTTTTTACTACTGACGAAGCAATTGCCATATCTGCTTGTTCGGTCGAAATAAGGTAGTTGTCGGCTTCTTTGTACCAGGGATAGGTCTGCAATCTCTCAAGGGAGTCCGGAGACAACATGGTCAATAATTCGGTTAGGCTCTCAGGCTGTTTATAAAGGCATCTTAGGCACGCAAGGACTGTTCGCTGCAGGTGTTTGATTCCCAGCGATTTGCTGTAGGCTTTTTTGCTGTCGGTGATAAGGAGTCGGCCGGCCAGGCGTTTTCTTTTCTTGCCGACGCTTTTTTGCAGAACCTGCCAGAGGTCAGCTTTTACAAGGCGACTTGGAAGCGAGAAGGTGCTCGATGATACAACTAACGGCCCCAGAATCGGGCCGAAGCCGGCTTCATCAATCCCTACTAAAACGGCCATCCGTGTAATTCCTTATCGTCCTTGCAAAGATTCCGATTTTTTAGACGTCGCGAACGAGCTTCCTGAGATTATCCCCGGTGCGACTCGAACGCACAACCTCTGGCTCCGGAGGCCAGCGCTCTATCCAATTGAGCTACGGGGACGAAGACTTTCTGCTTATCTATTACGTCAGGACGGCGAATTAGTCAAGAATTTACCGGGCATTGCAGGCTTCATGTGATTCCACGGCAGTTTTCTCGTGCAGATTTTCCCTCCATATGTTATAATGAGCGGTGTCATTCTGGAAAGGGGTGATGACCGGATGTTAAAGAATAAGGACTCTTCTCATTTGAAGACGTTGTTTCCCCTGCTGCTCGTTGTGGTTTTGTTCTGGACTTCGACGGTTCAGGCAGGGCGACCCGGCTGGCAGCGGCAGGAGGTGGACTTGCGTGTGACGGGGGGCGGCCGCATCAAGGCTGTTTACCATCCCCCTGATAAACCAGTGCCGACACTCGCCAAACGAGGACGCGGCCAGCGGAAGCGGCTGCGCAAGAAGACCCTGCCACCTGACACAGCTACCAGGCTTTCGCCGCTCGCTGAAGAATTGGCAATGGCAATCTTTGCCACCGTCATTGATTCGCCTCCCATAGGCGGCTTTGTGCCTTTGGTCGCTGTTGGCGTTACTGATAAGCGTCATCACTGGTCAGATTGGATATTCGATGCCAAGGACACAAACTCTGTCGAAGGCAATTATCTGACTGCCAATCCCGAGGCCGACTATGCCGTTGGTATCTTTGACACCGGCGCCAGTGGTCACGTAATGGCCCACGATGCAGCCACGCAGGCAGGCCTTTCTGGTGATTATTTAACTTCGACTATGGTCGCAATCAGCGGCGTTACGGGCTCGGTCTGGGCCGTGGTGAGCCAGCCGATAGGCATTTTTGTTGATGGAATCGGCGCAATAGAGCCCAACGGACTGCTCTATGATACCTCGGGGATGGTCGGTGAGTGGAATACGGCTATTCTCGTTGGCGACGCGGTCGAATCACCGAATTTGCCAACGGTGATTGGTTCGCCTCTTTCGGTCTATTTTGCTACTGAGTTCCGCAACGACCAGCAAATTACAGCCACCCACAACGGCGAAGATTTCAACAGTCCCGACATATTCTTCTATGAGCTTTCTGACCCCTGCTGCCCGAGCTATCCGAATGAAATACCTCTGGAGCTGCGTCCGTCGTTCGGTGCTTTTGGTGTTCAGTATGTTTTCGACCCTTATGACCCGTCGTTTTCGCCCATAACCCCTTCCGTAATAATGGGGGCAGGTCTGCAGCCACTGCAGAGCGTCTTTTTTGTCCACAGTGTGGACCTTTACGAAAAGGGAAAAAGTGCAATTGACAAAGACCGCTTTATACTTGACACCGGTGCCCAGGTTACCGTCATCGGCTCAAGGATAGTGGCGAGGCTGAAGCTTCACCCGGACCATCCCGATTTCGAGGTTCCGGTACAGGGGGTTACCGGCGATAGCATTATGGCCCCCGGCTTTTTCGTCGATTCGATTGATATACCTGCCATTGGCGAATGGCTCTCGTTCACAGACGTGCCGGTCATTTTCCTTGACGTTTTTTCTCCGGAGGGTGGGACGCTGGATGGTATAATCGGGATGAATCTTTTCACGGAGTTCAACTTTGTCCTTCGCGGCGGCGGTTTCATGTTGGAGGATGACCCGCGCATTGAATTCGGGCCCATACCTATTCCCATTGTTGGCGACATAGCTCCGAGAGGCGGTGACGGCGCGGTCGATTTCTTCGACCTGGACGTTTTTTCGAAGGCCTGGCTGGCGACCAAAGAGCCTCGCTCGCCGAATTGGGACCCAAAATGTGATATGGCCCCTGAGCCTGTCACCGATGGTAAGGTCGACTTCCTTGATTACGCCGTCCTCGCCGAACATTGGCGGGAAACCACCCCTTAAGTTCCTCATCGGCTACAAACACTCTTGTTACACTTTGACCTGCTTCTGGTAACTGTTTGACATACCCACAGTTCACAAATATGATTATGCCGTTGTTGTTTTGCAGGGATTGCCAATGAGGATTGTCATTGATTTTGTATATTTGCTGGCCGTCGTGGCTATAAGTCCTGTGGCTATATATCGCGTCATCAGGCACAAGCGCTACCGGACCGGCTGGGCCCAGCGTCTTGGTAAAATTGCTCGCAGATGTCCTGCCAGGAAATGTATCTGGCTCCACGCAGTAAGCGTCGGCGAAGTTAATTCGACCAAGAGCATCGTTGAAGAGCTTGAAAATAGATTCGGCGATTTTGAAATCGTAATCAGCAGTACCACCGACACCGGCTTCGCACGGGCAAATACGCTTTTCGGGACCAGGCACACGGTCGTTTACTTTCCTTTCGATTTTTCCTGGATAATGAAACGTGCATTCCGCAATATCCGTCCATCTATTTGTTTGTTTATGGAGCTGGAAGTTTGGCCCAATCTGGTGCAAATAGCTCGGCGGCTCGGTGTCCCTGTTGTGGTAATCAACGGCAGAATGAGTGACAAAAGTTTTTCCCGATACAGCAAAATAAAGCCGATTGCCAAAAGAATATTCCAAAACGTCAGTCTTGTTCTTGCCCAGACAGATGAGTACGCTCAGCGTTTTAGAGGAATTGGTGTCTCGGACGAAAGAGTAATTGTTACGGGTTCGCTAAAATATGACACCGCTCAAATCACGGACCGAATCGACGGTGCTGATGCCTTGGCCGCACAACTTAATATCGGCGACGGGAGATTGTGGGTTGCAGGCGGCACCGGCCCGGGAGAAGAAAAAATCATCCTCAACGTTTTCAAAGATTTGACGGAGTTGGAACAGTTCAGCGACCTGCGGCTTGTGATAGTGCCCAGAAAGCCCGAAAGATTTGACGAGGTTGCCCAGGTCATAGGCGACGCCGGCTTCGATTTTGTCCGCTACAGCGCCGTTAAGAATACCGATGAGCGCAAGTCTGACAAATCGTCTGTTATTCTTGGTGATACTATGGGCGATTTGCGGAAATTCTATTCGCTTGCGACTATTATTTTCGTTGGCCGGTCGCTTGTGCCGATGGGCGGCTCTGATATGATGGAAGCGGCTGCTCTGGGCAAGTGCACTATATTCGGCCCACACGCCTCGAATTTCAAGCAAACCGTAGACGTACTTCTTAAAGGTGAGGGCGCAATTATGGTTGAAGACAGAAACCAGCTTTTGGAAACAATGCGGAAGTGTCTTACTGAGCCGGACTTCGCCAAACGAATTGCCCAAAACGGCCGCGAGGTAATCAGAAAAAACCAGGGCGCAACCCGAAAAACCATAGACCAAATCGCAAAATTCCTAAATGCCGGTTTATAAGACAGCAGCCTGGTTAGGGGACGATTTTAATATGGAGTCAGCGATATACAGAAAATCATATCCGACAGATATTTCAGTATTATCTTACAATGCCTTGATGTAAGCCTGCATTACCGTGATTTAAACTGCCTGTTTAACCATTCAGATAGAGCCCTTTTTGTTAAGCTCTTTTTGCATTTGTCTGCGTTGTTTGATGCCCCAAAATAATCCAATGATACAAATAATAAAGATTGTTACCACGCCTGAATACCATCGACGCATAAAAGGGGCAGTTCCTCTCAGGGTAACAAGCGCATACTGTGAACCATTGTTAACTGATTTATAATTCGGCAGCACATGGGAATCCCAGATATCTCCCTTTGTTAATGTAGTACCGCTTGACAACGTAACTGTTCTATTTTCCGGATTTGATAATTGCTTATAGTCTTCTTCTGTGATGACTTCAACATTGTAATGTTCCGGATTGAGAAGACGGTACTGCGAATCATAATGCACAAACCGCATAAAAACTGTATTGCTTATGATCCACATAGCAGTAAGTGCACAGAAGCACACCAGAGGGATATTATTTCTCTTACCTTTTAATGTAGCTTTCATTCTTTCTCCCTTTAACTTTCACACCTGTCACTGTTTTTACCAATTATAACTGACATTTCCCATTTACACGGTTTAAAAGCATACTTCTCTGAACGGCATCAATAACCTTACAAAACTTACCTTGAGCTATCAAGAATTTTCTTTTCCGAGGCAGTTTTACTAAAAATATGCATGAAAACACGTTTATTTATGCCCCGCCTTTCTTCCAATACCTACTTTTGCACAGACCATGACCGCTCGCACCTTCATAAATCCAAGTTTTTCAGCAATTCTTATCATTAGCCATACCCAATGGGCACCGGCTTAAATCGATGGATACGTTCAAGGATTTCCTAGAACAGGGATTTTGACACCATCACCTCTGCCATCTGAAATATCACATATCTTGAATGCCTTATCACTTTGGCACCGATCTTTATCAGTTTCACTTGGAGTGTCCTAAGCGACCAGTCCCTTATCCTCTTTGGTAAAGCCGAAAGGCTATGCAGGGTGTTCTTACGTGCAAACAACAATAGTCAGCGTTCGACTGTTCGGTGACTACTGTCGTAATGGAGCGCTTCGTCCGCTTTTTCGATAAATGTCCAACTGCGTTTTCAACTCCTTTACAATTTGGGGATACTTGTAGTAGAGGTTAGTAGTCTCACCGGGGTCATTCTTTAGGTTGTAGAGTTGGCCCGGAGCATCGGGAGCCGTATCCGGCAGGGCAAAGGGCTTCAACATCGGTCTGTTATAGTTATTTCCCCCTGAACCCTTGTGGTCGAGATACTTCCATTGGCCTCGCCGGATCGCAAGTTCAAGTTTGATGGTCTGGTGCAAGGTGTATCGACGGACAGGGTTGTCTTTATCTTGTTTTCCAAGGAGTACCGGCAGGATGTTGAAACTGTCTTCGGCTGAGTCATTTGGCAGCTCTGCTCCGGCAACGGCCGCACAAGTGGCCATCACATCGGTCATACACACGGTTTGATCTGAGGTAGTGCCGGCTTTGATTTTTCCCGGCCAGCGCGCTATGAAAGGCACACGGTGACCGCCTTCCCACTGGTCACGTTTCATGCCGCGCCATGGGCGCGCGCCGTCGTGCTGGTGGTCCTTTCGCATGTAGATAACGCTTGTGGTCTCAGGGCCGTTGTCGCTTGAAAACATCACCAAAGTATCGTCGGCAAAAGCATATTTTTCGAGGGCCTTGATGAGTTGGCCGACAATATAATCGAGTTCATAGATAAAATCACCGTGCGGGCCGGCATTTGTTTTGCCTTTGAAATCTTTTCCTGGAAAGGAGGGCAGATGAACCGCCTGGGTCGAATGAAAGAGGAAAAAGGGTTTTTCCGGCGAGTTCTTTTTATGGTTTGCCAGAAATTCAAGGCTCTTTTTTAGAAACAACATATCCACCTCTTCCAAATCAAAATCCGGGGCAATCATTCCTGGTCGATTGTCCTTTGAATATGGATGTTTTGGTAAAGGTTTTCGGTCGAGTATTTTGGTCGGTGGTGTGGGAATCCGGTCACCATCAATAAAGGCGTAAAGCCAGTCTGTAGTCGGACAACATGCTGTTCCAAAGAAATGGTCAAAGCCGCGATGGACAGGACTATCGGGTATTGTTCGAGAATAATCGATTCTTTTGACCGCATCGAGTCCGTTTTCATTGATAGGCTGTCCATTCTTGTCCATGAATGTCAAGCCGATATGCCACTTGCCAAAGCATGCGGTTGTGTAACCTCGGTCGCGAAGCATTCCGGGCAGGGTGAGTCGTGACTTCTCGATGAGGCATGGGCCGCCAGCGCCGGTGAATACGCCGGGAAAACCGGTACGGAAAGCCATGCGTCCGGTCATCAGGCTGTAGCGGGTAGGTGTGCAGACTGTAGAAGCGCTGTGTGCATCGGTCAAGAGTATTCCCTCGCTTGCCAACTTGTCCAGATTTGGGGTAGCTACTTTCGATTCGGGATTGTAGCAGGAAATATCTCCGTAACCGAGGTCATCGGCAAGGATAAAAAGAATATTTGGTTTTTTGCCTCGCTTATTCTCAGGAGAATTTTTGTTCCCGTATCCTGACAAAGAAAAACCTGCAGCAGCTAAACCAACGGCCTTGAGAAAATCGCGTCGCGTTTGATAACGTTTCATTTTAAGGTTCCTGAAAAAATTATGCCCGGCCCATCGGCTTTGGGCATTTAAGATGGTCAAAACTGTCTTGAATGGTCTCCACAAGCTTTATCATAAATTCAACCTAACTGCTTTCCGTGCTCCTTTCTACGGTCTGGCACTCAGATTTTGCACTGAAGTATGACAGTGGGCTGGTTCATGTTGAGGCTCAGTTCGGCAAGGTGGAAGCCATGTCAGGGGCCTCGCTAATATTAAGAGTAATACACTATATGAGATTACGCTAACTCTTTAGCCATTTGCTTTGTTAAGTCTCTAAATGTCTTAATCGAGCCAGTTTCAATACAATACCTATTGCTACTAAAAATGTTAACCTTCCGCCAGAAAGATATATCATTTCTTAACTTAACTTTTATGGACTCAAAAGGCTTAGTCCCTGTCAAAGCTACCTCAGCCATCAAATACGGGAAATGTGAACAGCCCCAGTGTTGTAAAGAAGTAGACGGCCTAATGGATTTTACATCAATTCCTCTTTCTTTCAAGTTCCTTTTCAGGGTTAAGAATACCCCGGCTTCCAAACTTTCTTTGCCGAATATGGTCACTGGTTTTATTACCACTTTCTTCGCATGTTCTGATACGAGCATACATAAATCCCATAATGTCTTTTCATCTTCCTGATTGGCTAGTTCCTTCCACACCGTCCACGGGACATTCATCCTAAATATCTCATTTTCAATTTTATACAACTTATGCCAAGGAAGAAGGTCACAACTTGTTCTGTATTCATAGATTGTTGTGTCCTTCGTGAATTCCAGTCCCTCATCTACCTCACAATCAATGAAGCTTGAAATCCTGTACATTTCCAGAAGAATTTGTAAAATTTCATCCGGGGTATAACTTCTATAAATATTCTTAATATTCATCATTTAATCAAACATACCTATTTTGAAAAATTTAAAGCATTATACAAACTGACATTTCCCATTTAACCCCGTTAGAGACTTACAACAAAGCATTTTTTGTTTCCTCAAATCAACATATATTTATAAACCATTTCAACTTCACGTAAATACAATGAGCCTCTAATGGGGTAAACGCCTTAAAAAACATAATTTCTCAGTTCAGACCCAATAATTCTACAAAATTCACTTTGAACTATCAAGGTTCTCATGGAACAGGGATTTCGATACGAGAAGGACTGTTTAAAAACGCAAAAATCAAAGTGTAAAATGCAAAATTGTCGAATCCGCCGTTGGCGGATGGCTGATTTTATTATTGTTTTTATGGCGCATAATACCTTGTCAAAAGGTGAGTTGCGTTTAGCTCTGCCACAGGTATAGGTACGGACAAGGGGAGTTCGGAGATTGTCCACGCACCAAATTTAAAATACAAAATTGGTGTGGGATCTGCGCTCATTCTGAGCTTGAGAAATTCTGGAGCCCGTTAGAAATGGGATGCCAGAGGTGTCTGCCTTGTGCTCGGCGGGGATTTCTAACGGGCTGGAGAGAATCAGAAGCCATTCAAACGGGAAAGAGCATAGAAAAAGAGCGTAAACGATATGTGTTCCCGGCCGGTTTATCTGAAATTAGATTCGTAAAAAAGCTATTTACCTAACAGCCAGTTATTGGCAAATATGGCAAAATCCGCGAAGTCCACATCACAGTCCCCGTCGAGGTCGCCAAGGTAAACAAAGGCAAACTCATATGCGCCCATGTCTACGATGTGGGTCCTGTTACCATCGCCATCTACAAACCTGGGGTGGCTATCGAGGTCGCCGTTATCGGCGAGCACAGTGGTGTTATTACCAGCGTCAATGCACGGCGAACCCGCCGAAAGCCGCAGGTTGTCGTCTGCCGTGCCGACGATTCCATCCAGGCCGTTGGAGTCGATAAACAGCGGGTCATCGTCAATATTGCCCATCCCCGGCCAGTCACCTTGTACAGCCGAGTAGCTAACAGTTGCCGAACTCGTCCCCTTGTCATAAATCTGTGCCCCACTTAACGCCGCATTGCCCCACAGGATACAGTTGGTTACCGTCGGGCTGCTATCATAGTTACATATCCCACCGCCATCATTGATTGCCGAGTTGCCGGCAAACGTACAGTTAATTACCGTTGGGGTGCTCTCAGTGTTATCCATTCCGCCGCCATCGGTCCCTGCCGAGTTGCCGCTGAAAGTGCAGTTGACTATTGTCGGGGTGCTAATATCATTATCCATCCCGCCGCCGCGTTCCTTAGCCGAGTTATTGCGGAATATACAATTGCTCACTATTGTACAACTATCGTCGTAGTTAGACATACCACCACCCCAGCGCGCCAAGTTATCATTGAACGTACAATTAGTTACCGTTGGGCTGTCGCCTTGAAAGACATAGTTATCGTTGACCATCCCGCCGCCATCGTACGCTGCCGAGTTTCTACTGAAGGTACAATTAATCACTATTGCATCACCGCTGTCATTATCCATTCCTCCCGCTGCATCAGCGGCTGAATTTTCACTAAAGGTACAATTAGCCACTGTCGGGCCGCCAAGGTAATTACGCATACCTCCACCTTCGCTATTTGAATCAGCGCCATCGGCATTGCCGGCGGTAATAGTAAAACCATCAAGAACAGCGTTATGGTCAGTCCCGCTGCCGGTAACTACGTGGTAGCTGTTCTCACCACGGGACGGCTCGGTCAGTAAATCACAAGGGTCGGACACCTGCACGTCATTGCCGTCAAGGTCCCCGCTCAGGATTGTTGGGTAGGCACTTGTGTTACGGCTTTCCCAGTCGCCGCCTCCAGTCGGGAATCCGCCGTAAAGGGCCACGCCGTTGAGCAACTGGAACGCAGCTTCACGGTCGCCGGTGCCGTCAGGATTAGCTGTGTTCGCATCGGGTTTATATGTCCCCTCCGCTACCCATATCTGGTCACCGCCTGTCGGTGGCTTGTAGAGGGCGTCCTGCAGATACTTGTAAGCCGTAGCCCAACTCGTCCCATCTCCTCCTGGCGAAGCGTCGGCATCAACATAGATGGTTCCTCCCGCAGCAATTGCGGGAGCCATCCCCGCCAGTAATACTGCCATTACCGCCCAACTTTTTAGATTTCTTTTCTTACTCATTTTTTATCCTCCAGGAAAAGATTTTTAATGGGTCAAGGCTATCTTACGTTTTAGTACCAGCTTGCCTGCCAGAGCCAATTATCAACAAATCTGGTTTTGAGTAATATGGGAGAGCTACGAACGAAACAAAAATTACCAACAACAAGGTTTTTTTCATCACTCTACCTCCTCAAAAAATTGTTATTAAGACCAGACCGCTAACACGAACATCTCAACTTCCGCCCAATAATAACATACAAAGACTGTTAAAGCAAGCAAAATCTGCCTGTTTTTTAACTTTTTCCAAGTCTAACCGCGTATCCGCCATACCTTACAAGGCATTGTTCGCAATTCAGTATATGTCTGCCTGCCTCAGGCCATGTCGCTCTTTGGCCAATGCCTTGAATAACTCCTCGTTTACTGAGTTTTTCTCAACATGGTCGATGAGCTTCAGATAGTAATTCACGAGGACAGGTAGAGGCGTGACAAAATTGGGACGATCACAATACACTTCTATTTGACCATCATAATCAGATCGTGCCATTTCTAGGGCCAATTTTCGGATATCACGTTTGTAGGCCCATTTCTCCTTCAGCCACAACGCAATTATTGTGGTGCCGGAACCGATTAACGCTCCCACAAGTGTGGCAAGTCCGGTCAGTAAGTGTGTCATGATTTATCCTTTCTTAATGGCAGTTTCAATCTGAGATAGTTCGTCCTCAGTAAGCTTATGATCTGTACGCTTAGCATAATCAGGAATGTGCTTTGTAATCACTGGCAAAAGTTCTTCCCTTGTTTTGCACAATGCTTTGCAAACCTCATCAAGTGTGTACAATTTTTTGATCTTACTCATATTAGTTTCCTCAGATAAAAGTTGACAATAATCAATATTAAATTTACAGCACGACAGCCACCGTATTGGATGGGATACTTTCGCTACCTACATTGACGGCTTTTACTCGGTATTCAAGTTCTTTTCCCTTCGCCTGCCTCTGTTATGATATAAATCATATTCACCAAGCAGAAGAATTAGCTCACCACGAAGAACACGAAGTTCACGAAGTTAAAGTCAAATGATAAAATTCCTTTTCGTGTCCTTCGTGCACTTCGTGGTGAATAAACCTTTATTGTCATAGAATAAACCGCCTTTTCAAATCTTCCCATCTGGCTGACAGAAGCTGCCGTTTTTTCTTTTGCTCGCTGGCCTACAACGGCACGCTACCAGGATCAACAGATAGCCGCTGGGCATCTTTTGTATCTTCATAGCCTGCCAAACGCCTTCTATAAGCTCTATTCTATCAAAATCCTGTTCTTTTGTCACCCGTTACCTGGCAAATGCGGGTTAATAGAAAAAGGGTTGATTTTAAGGGGCATTATTCGAGACTTTTCCCCGGTATGGCGCCCCCCATTTCTTTTGGCAGAAAAGACTTGCAAGTATGGCAATAACCGATTATAATGCCGCAAAAGTGAAAGATAAGAGATATTAGGCAGATAATACGGAATTTGAAAGATGATGGTAAAAGAGGAAAAAACGAAAATCATCAAGGATTTTGAGGTGCACGAGGGCGATACGGGTTCGCCTGAGGTGCAGATAGCATTGCTGACGAAAAGGATTGAAGAACTTACGGGACATCTCAAAACTCATCGCAAAGACCACTCTTCCCGGCGTGGTCTGCTGAAAATGGTCGGGACCAGGTCGGCACTGCTCAAGTACGTAAGCAAAAAAGACGTCAAGCGTTATCGAGAGATAATATCCCGGCTTGGCTTGCGAAAGTAAGTGAACCGGCCATTGATTATTTTGACTATCCTTGATATCTTTTCAGTAATCATTTATGAGGAATAGCTATGTTTGATATTTGCAAAGTAGAAAGACAAATTGGGGGCAGAACTTTAACCATCGAAACAGGCAAGGTAGGAAGGCAGGCTGACGGAGCCGTCGTAGTTCAATATGGTGAAACTGTAGTTCTTGTTGCTGCCGTAACTGCGCCGCCGAGGTTTGAGGATATTGATTTTTTCCCGCTCAGTGTCGACTATCGAGAGAAGCAAAGTGCAGCAGGCAAGTTTCCGGGCGGGTTTATCAAGCGCGAGGGCAGGCCAAGCACTAAAGAGATTCTGACGGCAAGGCAAATCGACAGGCCTATTCGGCCGTTGTTCCCTGAAGGTTATTTACAGGAAGTGCAGATTATGGCGGGCGTTTTAAGTTTTGACGGCGAAAATGACCCTGATGTTTTGGCGATGATAGGTGCCAGTGCGGCGCTTACCATAAGCAAAATTCCGTTTTTGGGGCCCACTGGTGCCTGTAGATTAGGCAGGGTAAATGGAGAATTTGTGGTCAATCCCACCCATAAGCAAATTGCGGACGGCGACCTGAACCTGCTTCTTGGCGGCCGCAGAGAAGCGCTGAATATGATTGAGGTCCGTGCCAAAGAGCTGCCGGAGGAGGTCATTGCCGATGCCGTTGCGACCGCACAAAAAGCGGTCGTCGAGGTTTGTGAGATGATTGAGGAGCTGCGCGAAAAGGTTGGTGTTGAAAAGGAAATTCCACTTGTACAAGGTGATGAAGAACTCTATTCGAAAATCAGTTCGCAGGTAGCGGACAAGCTGTACGCCCTTAAGCAGATACCGAGTAAGCAGGAGCGGAACAAGGCTGTGAAGGAATTGTTTGAGCAGGTTGTGGCAGAATACTGTGAACCCGGCGACGATGACACTGCAGAATATGACAAGGCAATGGTCAAACGAATTCTTGGAAAGATAGATGGCCGGGTTGTTAAAAAATTGTTGTTAGAGGGCAAAAGGTCTGATGGCAGAGGCTACAATGATGTTCGCCAGATTGAGTGTGAAGTTGGTATTCTGCCAAGAACTCACGGCTCGGCACTATTCACACGTGGTGAAACGCAGGCCTTGGTGTGTGTAACGCTTGGTACCATCAGGGATGCCCAGATTATAGATGGTCTGTTAGAGGAGTACACTCAGAATTTTACGCTTCATTACAATTTCCCGCCGTTTTCTGTTGGTGAGGTCCGACCGATTCGCGGGCCCGGCCGAAGAGAAATTGGCCATGGTGCTCTTGCGGAACGGGCGTTGACGCCGGTAAGACCGCCGGAAGATGAGTTCGCGTACACTGTCAGGATCATCTCGGACATCACCGAGTCGAATGGCTCCAGTTCGATGGCTTCGGTTTGTGGGGGGACGCTGGCTTTGATGGACGCGGGTGTTCCGATTATCAAACCGGTTGCCGGCATATCGATTGGTATGATTAGTGACGAGACCGGGCGACATGAATTGTTGACTGACATCCTTGGCGAAGAAGACCATTTCGGTGAGATGGATTTCAAAGTTGCCGGTAGTGTTGACGGGATTACGGCGATACAGCTTGATATAAAAGCTGAGGGCTTGGCCCATAGTGTTATGGTCGAGGCGCTGGAGCTGGCAAGGGCGGCCCGGCTGAAGATTTTGGACATGATGGCAAAGACCATCAGTAAGCCAAGGTCTGAGTTAAGTAAGTATGCGCCGAAGCTGATAAGCATTTCAATCGACCCTGAGCTTATCGGCAAGATAATCGGACCGGGCGGCAAAATGATTAAGAGCATTCAGGAGCAGACCGATACAAAAATCGAAGTCGAGGAGGACGGGACAATTTACATCAGCTGCTTTGATGGTGATGGTTACCTAAAGGCCAAAGAGATTATCGAATCGATTACACAGCCGCCGCAAGTGGGCAGGATATATGAGCAGTCGCGAGTCGTTTCCGTGAAAGACTTTGGAGCATTTGTTGAAATCACTCCTGGTGTTGAGGGCCTGTGCCATATCAGCGAGCTGAGCGATGGTTTCGTAAAGAATGCCGGCGATGTTTGCAAGATAGGCGATGTAAT
>CAZOUM010000021.1:0-42543 GCA_964582985.1 uncultured Pirellulales bacterium
CACGAAGATTTCAAAATTATTTAACCGCGGAGAACACGGAGAGCGCAGAGGTTTCGGTCAGCTTTGTGTTGTCGGCCAAATTTGCTTGCAAAGCGAGCTTTGCCGCAAAATCTTGCCCTCGTCCACCAGGGCATTGAGAATGCCCTATTAGTGAAGCTGACTGAAAGGAAAGAATTTATTAGCCGCGGATTAGGAAAAGACACAAGAAGCAAGACTCAAGACACAAGGCACGTTTCTAACGGGGTAAACGGATACCTTGGGCATCAATAAGAAGCATAATAATTCTGTCTTTGTTAGCAAAAACGGCCAAAAAGCACCGGACACCTTTAATTATCTCCCGCAGTAATCAAAACTGGTTTTCAGCAATTTTGTTTCTTCGGTATGATTATTTTAAGAACATCTCACAATATCTTTCTACTATTTCTTCAATAGTATTGAAATCAGCGATAAGCTGAGCATGTAAAACAATAGATTTACTTTCAGAAAAAGCGTGTTTGATAAGAAAGCATATATCTCCGATGCTATCATGTTCTTTGTGAAGTTTTTCTATCATGTCCAAATCAAGCGGGTCCCAGCAATCAGCAATTTTATTCTCGATTTGCTCTACTTGCGATGCTTGCTCAGGAGTTAATGTTTTGGGAGGCACATAAAGGGGAATTCGATGTGACAGCGCATCACGGTAGTTTTTAAGATATTCAGTATGCCATTTCTTCATACGCTCAGAATTGAGATAGTGGCGAAATTCTTCCATTAGGTACTTTTGCATTTTTTTCTTATACAAGCCAACGCTCATTTTACTAATTTCGGCTGTCAGTTGTTTTTCGTGGATAAATACCCACGCCATATTGTCTAAAAGACCAAAAATATTTATGTAAAAGGCGTGTAAATTAATATCAACATCTCTTAATTCATCCATACTCAATAGCTTAATTCTTTCTATCGGGAAAATTGTGAAAACATTCTCTATAGAACGCTTTATAATACCCATTCTGCGCATAACTCCATGGGTCAAATATTCCTTAGCTTCATCTATTTTTAGACTGTTATGCAATTTCTGAAGTTTAATTGAAAGATTAATGTATCGTGAGTTTATTAATGCGAACTCCAATTTAATCTGATTAATATGATTCTGTTCAAAAAATGACATATTTTTTTATATACCTAACCATGATTATAAAAATCCATCCGCCTATGGCGGACTCGTCCAATCTCTTTCATTGAATGATTCCGCGTGTGCAAGCAAGTACCTGAGGCACAAGCAAGCTTGCTGCACACCCTACCCGGCTTTACCTGCTCGTCTTCTTTTATTCTACTCTGTCAAAATGAAACGACGCTTCTCGATTTTGCACTATAGGCCTATCGCATGCCCAATCTTCACAGTACCAAACAGTCTTGCCGAATTTTCTTTCATATTCTTCCGGAAATGGAGTAGGGAATTTTGTGGCTTCAAAATTGTTGTCTTTTGCGTGCTTTATCCAACCATCGCTTTTGCAGAATGGTATCATGATTTGAAATAGAAAATTAGTTGTTGCAATGATAAACCACAAATAGGGCATTTCTGCGCCAAGATTTTTCCGCTTGCAAATCATAACCTTTCCATTTTTGTAGGGATTAACGCCTGGCGTGAAGGCATACAAAACAGAAAACTTATCAAGATTTACGGTAGCTTTGTTTGATAACCATAGTATTGTATTCTCACATTCAGATAAAAATTCTCTGGGCAAAATAGAAATGGCCGATTTAATAAAAGCCTGTGCTGCACGAACAGGAATATATCGCTGAGTTTTCATTTCTACTGGTATCTTAAAAGTTCCAGAGCTACCTTCTTTTATATTCATTATGGAGGAATTTGAGTTTACAAATAAAGCCATAACCTTATTGCCCCTTGCAGCAATGAATTTGTCAGATTTATATTTAGGAGTACCTTTCTTGCCTTGCATCTGACAAAGACTGCGCATTGGTCCAAACCATTTAGCTAGATGGTCTTCATATTCTCTAGCAAAAAACTCATTACAGATGTCGCATTCATTCATTAAAATAAGGCTTTTGTTCCCAAGAAACTCTGGTATTGCATGTGCTTTTTTACTAAAACTCACTTCCGGCTTTGATTTTCCACAGAACCGACACTTCCTTTCGCTATCATTCTCGCAGTCATAAAGTTTTATAGGGACTTTAGCCACAAGAGGTAAATCCACAACAATTTGATAATGCTGTTCATAGAATGCTATCCTTTTAAGATTCGCTTCAGAAAAAGACATTATTGGGCCTCCACAATAATTCAGGACAGCCACCGTTTTACAATTTCCGATTGCCGAGTTTAGTATCTCGCGTAGGGGTCTGCAAACAGATGCCTCACGCCTTTAGCGACAGAGAATAACAGAAAGAAGGGAAAAGGCAATAATAATATTAAAAATCAAAATGCAAAAATGCAAAAATTGAGGAGATTGCCACGCTTTGCTCGCAATGACATTTTAATAGATTCCTCGACTCCGCTCGGAATGACGGGGCGGCAGGGGCCGGTTGCCAGGGCAAAAGGGAAAAGGGAGAAGAGGCAGAAAGTAAGGAGAAGAGGTGAGTAGTAGAGCAGGAGGGGGAGGGGAAAGGAGAAAGGGGAAAGGAGAAAGGCGAAAGGGAAAAAACAGGGGGCAGAAAGTAAGGAGAGGAGGTGAGTAGTAGAGCAGGAGGCAGAAGGGGGAGAAAGTAAGGAGAGGAGGTGAGCAGTAGAGCAGGAGGTGGGGAGCAGGGGCAGAAAGTAAGGAGAGGAGGAGAATAGTAGAGCAGGAGGGAGAAGGGTTGAATTTTTAAGACAGATTTGATATAATATTGGAAATGAGGCTTAGTTCCAGCGCGTCGGGGGTAGTTGAGCGGTTAATATGTGAAATCGCAGATTGATAAAAATTTCCAGTTGATTGGAAAAAACTCGATGACAAAAAAAACGATATCGTTCGTTTCAATAATCGCTGTCTTGTTGGGGTTTACAGTATCTCCAACGACTGGCTCTGTCATTTTCGACGGCCTGACCTGGTATTACTCCGGTAATACGTCCGACCTGTTTATTAATGGTGACGGTGACCTAGAGTGGGACCCTGACGGCGGCGAACAGTTTATAACACGAATTCCCGAACAGAGTCTGAGTCAGGTCGGCGATGTGGTGCAAATTTCCTATATGTGGCTCACCGACGGAGCTCACAACTGCGCCGATTGCTTCGATTGTGAACTTTTCTGCCATGACGATGATATCACCTGTATTGCCGGCACGAGTGATATGCGGGTCGCGTTGTGTGAGGCAGACGGAGAATATGTTGAGAGCGACGGATTTGCCGTAACGGGCAGTTCGATATTTAACGGTTATAAAGGGTACAACTTCCGTTTCGGTGCGAACATGGTAGCTACGGACCCAAACGGGCTGACGCGCTGGCGTGATTGCGACGGCGAAATTCACAAGACAGGCATGTTCGCCAAAAAGCCTGTCGGTAATAGTGACCTTATGTTCTATAATGATGGGCTTAAGGACCGGATTCCAGGCTTTGAACTGCCGCCCGGTGATTGGTCACAGCTTACTGTCAGTCTTGAGAGAACATCTTCGAGTAATATCCGAATGACGATTACGCTGAATGACAGAACCTACGTCTACGACGATGATTCAGGAACGGACCAGCCGAGCAAGATAGATGTGTTTGCCGTGCACATGCGTAACCATCGGCCTTATAGCAGGCTCGTGCTGGGTAAAGTCTGCTCCCTAGGCCCGGCTGACCTGAACGCCGATGACATTATCGACGGCAATGACGTTGCCATACTGGCGAGGGATTGGCTTTTGACCGGCGGCAGCGGGTCGCCCCCTGATGGTAATAACGTGGTATTGTACTACAGTTTTGACGGCACTTTGGGCAGTAACGTACCGAGTGGTTTGCAGGATGATACTGGAACCTATACTGGCACGATTATCGCAGGCAGTGACCCGGATTCTACGATAAAGTACGCTGAAGCTAACCCAACCTGCAATGCCGGCGGTACATCTGCTGAGTTTTACAATGACAACTGGTCCAACAACACCGGTGATACGTTCTTGATTGCGAACGCCGGGGGCATCGACTTCAGCAGCTTCAGCGAGTTTACCGTTGAGCTGTTTGTCAATCCTTCCGCTTGCGGTTCGGGCCAGACGCGGAGGATTTTTTCTGAGTACATTTATGCTTACATGTACCTGGACAGTAGTAACACGCTTCATGCCATTCGCAAATGGGGTGGTGGTGGATGGAATGAGAACTGGACGCATCTAACTAAGGCGAATCTCGCGCACGATAGCTGGTCTCATGTGGCGATGACCTGGGATTCTGATGCCGCCGGCGACAAGTTCAAGCTCTATGTTGATGGTGAGCTGGTTACGAGTGCTCCGGGAACTTCCACAGCAACCATTGATTCGGCCGCGGGTTTTGCCATAGGCGGCTATCAGCGTGAGGACAGTTCGCGGGCGCAATTTTTCTGTGGCAAGATTGATGAGTTTAGGCTTTATGACTACGCGCTCTCACAAGCTGAAATTGCATACGTAGCAAATGATGGACAGATTCCCCCTGAGTCACCGGCAAATCTATACCATGACGGAATAATCAATTTTAAGGATTTTGCCGAGTTTGCTTTGGAATGGCGTGACACGTGCGATTAGAGTCGGGCAGACAATTTTGATAGTTGAGACTGCATTTAACTGTCTCCAATCCTAACGTGGGCCCTACACTTGGAGCAAATGACCCACAACACTCTTGCTGCTCGCTCTGGGTGCGGTGATGGTGAGAAGGGTATAAGGCAACAGGGGCCAGGGGCCAGTTGTCAGGTGCAAGCGATTTGCAGGAGAAAGAGTAATTCAAATCTTGATTTGATAGAGGGGACAGCTTATAATTGAATTGTGAAGTTTACTATTGTCAATCGGAGACCAAAGATATGAAAAGACGGGACTTTTTGGCCGTGACGTGCATGGGCGGCCTGGCATCACTGAGCGAAGCTGGTCGGGCCGGGAGCAAATGTACCAAGTCAAAACGTGAGTACTACGAGCTGAGACACTACCGGATAGGGTCGCAGGGCAAACAGAAGCTTGTGCTCGATTTTTTGAAGGCCGCGGTGATTCCGGCACTGAATCGCATAGGTATCAGACCGATTGGGGTCTTCAAAATACTGGAGGGGGACAATCCCGACCTCTACATGCTGCTGCCGCATGAATCTCTGGAATCGGTCGTCACTACTTCATCGCTTATAGTGACAGATGCCGAATACAAAAAGGCCGGCGCAAAGCTGCTGAATGCGCCGAAATCCGATGCAGCTTACGAGCGGATTGAGAGCTCGCTTATGTTGGCTTTCGAGGCAATACCCAAGCTTGAGCTGCCCACAAGGGAGCAGTCGCGGATTTTCCAGCTGCGTATTTACGAAAGTCACAACTCGCTCGCCGGGAAGAAGAAGGTCGAGATGTTCAACACCGGCGGAGAAATAGCAATCTTCAGGCAGACCGGCTTGAACCCGGTGTTCTTTGGTCAGTCATTGGTAGGGACGAGACTGCCGAACCTGACATATATGCTGGGCTTCGATGATATGGAGACGAAAGAAAAGAGTTGGGACAGATTCCGCAATGACCCCGGCTGGAAGAAGCTCAAGACAAATGCATACTACAAGAACACGGTCTCCAACATCACGAACATAATGTTGCGTCCGGCCTCGTGCTCGCAAATTTGAGTGTGAGGCTTTTCGAGGATATTGGTGCGGTGACCCCACACTAATCTATCCCGCACCAAGTTACGCCAGTTTGCTACCTGGGGCGGGACACGGCAGCAGATGCCTAATAAGTGCGTGGCAAGCAACCCGCGGCAAATTACGCCGCCAAAGGAGATTGCTTCGCCCCCCAATCAGGTAGGGGCAAGCTTCGCTCGCAATGGCATTTCTTGAATGGATTTCTCGACCCCCCAATCAGGTAGGGGCAAGCTGCGCACCTTGGGCACAAGCTCGAAATGGCCCTTCAGCAAATTGCGGCGTGGTTTCGGGGTTGACTTTGGCGGAGATGGCGTTAGACTAACTGTCTCTGCGAAAAACGATGTGACCGATGATAGTATGCGATAAGGAGGCGGCAGGTGGCCTATAATTGCGTTGTTTTGATTAAGCAAGTGCCTGACACCAAGAGGATTACAGGTCAGGCAATGAATGAAGATGGCACGGTCAACCGGGGTGCGCTGCCGGCCATCTTTAATCCGGAAGACCTTAATGCGCTGGAGTTGGCTGTTCAAATTAAAGACAAGTTTGGCGGCAAGATAACGGTTATCACGATGGGCCTGCCGGCGGCAAGTGAGATTCTTCGAGATTCGCTTTTTCGCGGGGCTGATGAAGCAATCCTGATTACGGACATGAGATGTGCAGCGAGTGACACGCTGGCGACCAGTTATATCTTAAGCTGTGCGGTTAAAAAGGTGGGGGACTGTGATATCGTTCTTTGCGGCAGACAGGCAATCGACGGGGACACCGCACAGGTTGGGCCGCAGCTTGCGGAGAAATTAGGGGTTCCGCAGATTACTTATATGGAGGAACTCACAGAACTTGACGGCAAAGCTATAACAGCCCGCCGAAATATTGGGAACGGCTGGCAGCAGGTCAGGACAAAGCTACCTGTTCTTTTGACTGTCACCGGTGACGCAAACGAACCGAGAGTTGCTGCGGCAAAGAAGATGATGAAGTGTAAGAAGGCACGGACGCCGGTCGAGGTTGAGCAGCAAATCAAAGCAGAAAATCCAAAGGCGGACGAGGCGGACATCAAAGCACTTGTTGACCATAAATGCAGCGAGCTGGAAGAGAAGGGACTGCTGATTAAGCAGTGGGATTTGGATTTTATCGGGGCTGATTTGAGCTGGTGCGGCAGGAGCGGCTCGCCGACGAAGGTGCATCGGATTCAGAGTATCGTACTGGGCGCCAAGGAAAGTAAGAACGTTGAGGCGAACGAGGAGGGAATCTCGGATATGATACATGAGCTGATTGAGGACAGAATTATCTCGTGAAGCGTGAAGCGAGGAGACAAACACAAAGTACGAGATGTGAGTTATGATAGATGTGAACAGGCAAGGAGAGGTTTGGGTTTTTGGCGAGCAGCATGGTGGGCAGTTGGAAGATACGCCGATTGAACTGATGAGTAAGGCGCGGCACTTAGCTGATACGCTCGGTGTGAAATTGGGGACAGCGCTCTTAGGTAACGGTGTCAAAGACCTTGCACCAAGGTTAATACACTATGGGGCAGACAAGGTATATGTGGTTGAGCATCCGCTGCTGAAAGTTTATCAGACGAACAGCTATGCGAAAGTTATGTACGATTTGATTCATAAGTACGAGCCGCAGGTAGTCCTTTATGGAGCGACAATTACCGGGCGAGACCTTGCGCCCCGGATTGCAAGCGCAGCGAAGGCGGGGCTTACGGCGGACTGTACGGACCTTCAAATCGGGGACCATGAGATTTCGAAAAGCGGAGAGGTACACAAGAACCTGCTGTTTCAGATTCGGCCTGCTTTCGGCGGAAATATAATCGCGACAATTATCAATTACGACCGCTGGCCGCAAATGGCGACGGTTCGTGAAGGTGTGATGCCGCCGGCTGAGCCGGACGTCAGCCGAAAAGGGGAAATTATCGAAGAGAAGGCGGAGATTTCACAAGAGGATCTGCCCTTAGAAATTCTGGAGGAGCATAAACGAGCGAAGAAGGTTAATCTGAAGGCTGCGAGGATAATCGTTGCCGGCGGAGCAGGGGTGGGCAGCAAGGAGAATTTCAAGCTAATCTGGGGCCTTGCAAACTGCCTCGGGGCGGCACCGGCGGGAAGCAGAGCTGCGGTTGATTTGGGCTTTATTGACCATGACCATCAGGTCGGACAGACAGGAACAACGGTTCGGCCGAGCCTGTATATAGCGGTTGGAATCAGCGGTGCAATTCAACATCAAGCGGGGATGTCGCAGAGCCAAAAGATAATAGCAATCAATAACGACGCTGAGGCACCCATCTTTCAGGTTGCACATTACAAGATAATCGGGGACTTGAACGAAGTTGTGCCGAAGGTCATTAAGGCAATCAAAGAGAAAGGATACTCGATACTTGATGCTCGATGCTCGATGCTCGATACTTGATGCTCGATGCTCGTAGAGGGAAAAGACCTGTGGCGTATCAGAGTTATAGAGATCTGGATATTTACAAGAAGGCTCATAAATTGGCTATAGAGATTCACCAGACGAGTTTAAATCTGCCTAAGTTTGAATTGTATGAGGTAGGTAGCCAAATAAGAAAATCAAGCAAGTCTGTTAAGAACAATATAGTTGAAGGTTTTGGAAGGCGAAGATACAAGCAAGAATTTATCAGGTTTCTTACTTGTTCTTTAGCGTCCTGTGATGAGACCCGAGACCATTTGGACAGTCTATATGAAACTAAATCGCTAAGTGATACAGAAAAGTATAAGTATTTCTGTGAAGAGCATGACCACCTTGGCAAGATGATATCCAACTTCATTACGTCAGTGGATGGCGGTCATAAAACGAGAATCTAGTATCTAGAATCGAGAATCTATAATGGTGGCGAACTTTTACAGGGACAACGACGATATTCAGTTTTTGTTCAGGCATACCGACCTTGGCGTGTTGGCCGGGCTTTGCGAGGAAGACTTTAAGTTTTCAAGTGAGTTTGATTATGCCCCGGCCAATACTGAAGAAGCAGTAGAAAACTACGATATGGTGCTTGAGTCATTGGGACAGTTGAGTGCGGAGTTCATCGCACCGCGTGCGGAAGATGTTGACCGCGAAGGCAATATTCTTAATAAAGACGGGTCGGTGACGCGTCCAAAAGGGACGGAGGAGTCACTTGAGAAGCTCGGGCAGGCGGAGGTTATGGGGTTTACGCTGCCGTACGGATTCGGCGGTTTGAATTTTCCAAACCTTGTTTACTCGATGGCTATTGAGATTGTTTCGCGGGCGGATGCCGCACTTATGAATATATTCGGGCTGCAGGGGATTGCGGAGACAATCAATGCGTTCGCATCGGAAGAAATCAAGCAGAAATACTTACACGATTTTGCAGCGGGGAAAGTTACCAGCGCGATGGTCCTGACCGAGCCGGATGCGGGTTCCGATTTGCAGGCAATCAAACTGCGGGCGTTTGAGGATGATAAGGGCAACTGGTTTTTGCATGGAGTGAAGCGGTTCATAACAAACGGGTGCGGTAACGTGCTTCTGGTTTTAGCTCGCAGCGAGCCGGACAGAGCAGGAGGACTTGGACTGAGTCTTTTTGTCTGCGACAGAGGGCCCACGGTCCATATTCGGAGGCTGGAGGACAAGCTTGGTATTCACGGGTCGCCAACATGCGAGATATTCTTCGATAATACGCCCTGCGAGTTAATCGGTGAGCGCAGGCGTGGTCTTGCACCTTATGTTGCGAGCATGATGAACGGAGCGCGTATTGCAATTGCGGCCCAGTCGGTGGGTATTGCGGAGGCTGCCTTCCGGGTTGCGCGTGATTATGCTGCGACAAGACAACAGTTTGGCGTGGCTATTGAGAAATTGCCGGCGGTGCGCGATATGGTCATCGATATGAAAACGTCTATCGAGGCGGGTCGTGCACTTTTGTACGAGACGTCACGGGTGGTGGATATGGAAGTGGGGTACACAAGGCGTTTTGAATGTGACTGTCCGAAAGATAAGGAAGAGGCGAAGCAGCTTAGAAGCGAATCGCGAAAATATAAAAGATACGCAGGGATGCTGACGCCAATGAGTAAGTATTATTGCTCTGAGATGTGCAATAGAGTCGCTTATGATTCGATTCAGGTGCTCGGCGGCAGCGGTTATATGCGAGATTACGTCTGCGAGCGACACGCGCGCGATGCGAGAATCACAACCATTTATGAAGGGACAAGCCAGCTGCAGATTATTGCTGCAGTCCGGGGGGTCTGCAGCGGCACGGCAGAAAAGTTTTTGGAGGAGCTTGCCGGTCAAAGTTACGAATCGGAAGTAAAAGATTTGCTCGAAAAACTTGCTGAGGGGACAGAACAGTTGAAAAACGCAGTGGCTTTTGTGAAAGAGCAAGGGGCCGAGTATATGGACCTTTACGGCAGAGGGCTGGTGGATATGGCGATAGATTTGATTAACGGGTATTTATTTTGCGGGCAAGCGAGTACAAAGGTTGATATGGAAGTTCCACGGTTTTCGGACGGAGGTCAGAGCGACAATGGCAGTGTTCCTATGAAGGAGCGCAAGGCAAAGATTGCCCGCAGATATATTACCAAGAATTCACCTAAAATTGCAGCTCTGGCGGAGCTAATCTGTACAGGCGATAAGTCAACTTTCAGCGACTACGAAGCCTTGATAGGACCTGTTGCTGCCGAGTAAGGGGTTTGGTTTATGCTTCGCGCGGTCATATTCGATTTCGATGGGGTAATAACCGATTCGGAGATTCTGCATCTCGAGGCCTTCAATCGTGTGCTTGCTCAATACGATGTTGAGATAACAGTGGAAGATTATTACAAGGATTATCTCGGCCTGACCGACGTTGAATGCTTTAAGGCGCTGGCTGATGAGGGCAGGCTCAAAGTTGAGACGCAGGAAATCGAGAACTTCGTAAAACAAAAAAACGAGATATTCGAGGAAACATTAAAAGCGGACAGCAGGATAATTGAAGGTGTCGTCGATTTCCTTGAGATGCTGAGGCAAAATAGCGTGCGAATGGCAATCTGTTCGGGGTCGCTGCTGGCCGAGATTGAGCTGATATTGAAACAGGCCCAGCTTGGTCGTTTTTTTGAGGTAATAGTATCGGCCGATGAGATAGAGAAAGGTAAGCCGGACCCCGAAGGGTACCTGCTGGCCTTAGAAAGACTCAACCAAAACGACAACAATGCTATCTTACCAGATGAATGCATAGTGATAGAAGATTCACATTGGGGGCTGGAGGCGGCAAAGGCAGCGGGAATGCACACGGTCGCCGTGACAAATTCCTTTGATGCCGAGCAGTTGGCTTTGGCTGAAAGAATCGTTGGGCGGCTGGATGAGCTGACTATAGATGATTTGCAACAGCTTTGTGCTTGATTTGCTATCAACTTGAAGATGCGGTTGAGGTCACCTTTTTCTCAGTAATGCGCCGGGGGCGGGGATTTCGGTTTTGACTCTGCCGGTAATTAAGTCATACTCAATCGCATCAACAAGTGTGCCATTTAGCAGGCAGGGCTGAATCTCATCACCTTGAACAGTTACTAAAGACTTTTTGTGGTCATGAAACAGCTTGCTGCCGACGAATCGTTTGTCCTGGTCTTCATAAGTAATTCCACCCGTTGCGGTGAGGGTTGAAAGCTCAGTTTGACGGTCAGGAGTTTCGACAAGTGCAATCTCTATGTGGGCGGCGGTAGCTGTGACGAGCTGGTCCTCTAGAACGTTGCCGTCGGCAATAGGGTAGTAATTAATTAGCAGCGTTCCGTAGGGCGAAGCGTCGGCGATAATCAGGTTTGGCTCGAACAGATATTTTAGAGTGCGAAAGTCCTCGACGAAGGCCCAACAGGGCTGGTTCAAATCAAATACACCTGAGTTTGGCTCAGATGCAGACTCGTCAGAATTGTAGAACTTTAACACGCCTGGTCCGGTGGCTACTGATAGCTGCTGGAGGGCATCGAAATCAAACCTGGCGCATTTTAGCTCAATGCCACTGAGCGTTTTTCCTGTGGGCTGAACGTGCGCCGGCTTTTCCAAATCGGGCCGCCCTACCGCCGTTGTGATGCTCGAGAGTCTAACCAATCCGCCGTCAGCGGTCAGATGCTCAATGCCCGGAGCGGAGGCGGGCGACCGATGGCTTGTATCTTCGGGCAAATCAACAGTAATCCTCGGGGCCGAGAGTGTGTATTCCAGCCGTGTATTCGGGTCCTCCCGCAGCATTGTACATACGGAGTTGCCTTCGAAGATAACCTGGTTTGAGGCGGAAAGGAAGCTGGCTTGTTTCTGAGCAATTACTTTTGCCGGGACCATTGTTTCTCTTGCCGTTGTACGGCCTAAATCATTTGCGTCAACGTAAAATGTAAGCTCTGCGGGACCGGCAGCAAAAATGTCGGCGGAGGCGGACGATTTCTGAGCTTCAGGCAAATTTACGGTAAGCTTTGGCGCTGAAAGCGTGTAATCCTGCTGTGCGCACGGATCGCCTTGCGGCATTGTGCATAGACAGTCTCCGATGAAGATGGCCTGATTTGCTGCGGCCAAGAACTGTGCCTCTTTCTGTGCAGTGATTTTTACAGGAACAGCCGCTCGATTAGAGTCGGCACTATTTACATCGTTGGGATAAAATGTAAGCTGCAAGGGACCGGCGGCGACGGCGTCGCCGGTTGATGCAGAATAATCAATTTTTTGCGCAACGAGTATGCTTCGGCCGTTGGGGTCTTCGATGTCTTCGGGCCTTTTGTTGCCTGACTCGGTTGCTCGGCCGGGAGCAATAATGTTGGAATCGGCAATAGCTTTTGCTGAGTCCATCGGCACAGCGACAAAGCCGTTGTCACAGGTAACGACTGTCTCGGCAAGCTCATCAGGGAATTTGTTCGGCTCACCTTCTTCGGGTGCAGTGACGTTGGAGGGCCCTGCGTCGTTTGCACCCGCCACGTCAGTTTTGGCCGGCTCTGCGCCTTTCGCACCGGAAAGATCATCTTGCTTTAAGGTTTCTGTACCGCCGGTATCAGTCTCGGCTGCCTCTTCGCTCGAGCTTTTGGCCCAGAAAATGTTGTTGATGAACAATTGGTCGGCAAAGACCAGCTCGTCAGGAGTCTCGATAAGAACGTTTTTGCTGAATACACATTTGTAGTACGTTCCTTCTTTTTGCTGGGTCGGCTGTTTGGCGGGAGGCGGCGCCGTCGGTGCAGGCTGTGGTTTTTTATGGACATCGCGAGCAAGCGGTTTACTCGTGGGCCTGGCCGGGGCGCCAATGTCTGTTGGTTTAGATGAAAATGCTGTTTTGGCCGAGCTTTTCAGACGTAAACTATACAAATCAATTACCCTGAGAAATTCGAGCCGGCCCTGGTCCTCATTGTAAATAAGCCGCAAACCTTTGCCGAGCATCCGCACCTCCTCGTTGACGAATTCGACTGGTCCAGCAGTTGTAAATAAGGACTTTTCGCTGATAAAATCAATGTCATCAAGATAAACGAAACTTTCTTTAACGTCACTCGATTCTTCAGGCAAGACATGAATGACGACGTTTCCGATGAATGTTGCATCCCTGGGAGTGAGCTGGCTGGTGGGAGTAGCACTTTCAACCTGGACGTAGCCTTTATCGGCGGTGATGTAGCAGTTGAAATCCCGCTGAAAATAATTCAGATACGGCTTTTCAATTTCCCACTCGTTTCCTGTCTCGTTAAGAAGCTCTTCGAATCCGAATACCCTGTCTATCTCTTTTGTTTTTGGATCGCGGTGTTCGTATACTGCGTTTCGAACCTTTCCGACTGCTACCTTACCAGCCGTGCCGACTTTGCTCCGGTGTTCGCCGATGTTGGCATCGGAGACAATTCCGGTCAATTCTTCTGCCCTATCGAAATCAATCTCAGGCGTTTTACTGATTCGGTTATAAAGCAGGTATATTGCAAGCACAGCGAGCAATGAAATAAGCCAGACATAGAGTTTTCGCGACCTAATGCCCATACCACACTCTCTTGGCCGTTAAGGTAAATATCTTTTCATAAGCTGCTGCCACTTGTCGGCGTTTTTCAGGATGTATTCTATTACTTCGCGGACGGCGCCGTGGCCGCCTCGACGGGTAGTTACATAATCGGCGTGCTGCCTGACTTCATCGACGGCGTTGGCGACGGCTGCTGAGAAGCCGACATACCTTATCATCGGCAAATCAGGCAAATCGTCGCCGATACAGGCAACCTCTCGGGGGGAAAGACCGAGTTCTTGAAGCAATTCTTTGAGTACAGGCAGCTTATAATGACAGTTCTGAAAAACGTACTCGGCTTCAAGTTTTTCGGCACGGTATTTCGTTGCTTCCGAGTGGCTGCCGCTTATAAAAGCTACTTTTAGTCCTGCCCTGCGCCACAATCGAATGCCGTGGCCATCCTGAGAATTGAAAAACTTACTTTGGGTGCCGTCGGCGTTAACGACCATTCTCCCGTCGGTCAAGACGCCGTCAACGTCTAAGACCAACAGCTTTATGTTCGCAAGATTTGATTTTAAGCTCTCTTCCATCTGGAAAGGCCTGAACCTTGCATTTATAGCTTTACTACGCTGCCGCGTTCGTTGTAGCAAACGAGCTTGTGCTTTTCGCCGGTGTAACCGGGGACCGAGTGAATAATCACGCGCTTATCGTTAAGCTGTTCGATTTGCGTGAGCACGGTGCGTTTTTCATTTTGCAGGTAGCCAGCAACTTCTGGTGAGACAAACAGCTCAATTCGCTTTATCTGGTCTTTTGATGCCGAGAGATTCAATAATCTGATGACTTCAATAGACATCGATTCCTGGCTTTTGACAAAACCTGTTCCTCCGCAACTCGGGCAGGCCAGATATGTACTTAACTGCAGGGAGGGTCGCATTCTCTGGCGAGTCATTTCGACGACGCCGAATTGACTTATCCTCAATATTCTGGAACGAGCGCGGTCGCGTCTGACAGCGTTGCGAAAGGCTTTTTCCACATCCTTTCGGTGCTTTGCACTATGCATATCAATGAAATCGCAAATTATGAGGCCGCCGAGGTCCCGCAATCTAAGCTGTCGAGGAATCTCAACAGCGGCCTCCATATTGGTTTCGTAAGCGGTCCGTTCGGCAGTTTGGTTTCTGCGGTATCGTCCACTGTTGACATCAATTGATACCAAGGCTTCTGTTTGCTCAATTACCAGCGAGCCTCCGCTTTTAAGATTAACAGTGCGGGACTGAATCTTGGCGATTTCGCCCTCGATTTTATATTTATGAAACAGGGGAACCCTGCCGTCATAATATGTGACTGTGCGTTTCAAGCGTGGTGTGGCAATGGAAAGGAAATCTGTGATTTTTCGTACAACACTTTCCGAGTCACATATTACCTCGCTGATTTCGCTGTTAAAAACATCTCTTATCGCTCTGATGACCAGGTTGGATTCCTGGTAAAGCTCGGCCGGGGCTTTTTCGGTTTCCATTCGCTTTTTTATGGCGGTCCACAGGCGTCTTAGATATCTCAAATCGTTTTGGATGTCCCTTTTTGAGCATGCCCTGCCTGCTGTTCTGACGATAAAGCCGTGTCCCTTGGGTAGTGCGCATTCCTGAAGGATTCGGCGGAGTCTTTTGCGCTCTTCGTCATCTTCGATCTTGTGTGAGACGCCGTGCTTATGCATCCAAGGCATCATGACCAAGTACTTGCCTGGCAAAGCAAGATACGTGCTCAAGGTCGGTCCTTTTGTTTTCAGGCCCTCTTTTGTTACCTGGACGACAATTTCATCGCCCTTATGCAGGCAATTCTGGATTGGCGGGCGCTGCCTTAGGGCTTCTCTGCGTCCAACTTTTTCGGTTCGTTTGGCAGCACCCCTGGGAAAATGGCGGTGGTGGAGGTCGCTGATATGAAGGAAACCATTTCTTCCCACCCCGAAATCAACGAAGGCCGCCTGTATGCCGGCTTCAATATTAACTATCTTAGCCTTGTAAATATTGCCGACGCGACTACTGAGACTGGGCCTTTCGACATAGAGCTCTTCGAGGGAACCGTTCTCGACCACCGCTACTCTGCACTCTTCGGTCTCAGCGACGTTAATAAGCATTTCTCTGGGCATATTTGTACCTTTAGCGCCTTATCGTGACGGCACAGTCTACGAAGTAATCGGTCAACTATCAACAATCAATTTGTCTGGTACTGCACACTTTCGCGCCTGATTGGCGCAGTTAGGTTCTGTATAGACAGTTCAAGCAATTTTAGAATCTCCTCAATGCGTATCGAGCCTGCAGAACTGATTTTACATTTAACAAGTATGTTTTTATCGTCGAACTCAATCGATTTCAAAAAGGGCCTGACATCCACAGTGCGGACATTGCCTTTGGCGTCAGTGCGGCGCTCGATATTTAGTGTTTTATTTTCCAGCAAACGCCTAATCCTGCTCTTTAGCGCCAGGTCAAGGCATTGCGGCTTCACAGGGAATACGTACGCAGCCTCGCAAGGCTGAAATGAAGTCTTTGCTTTCGCCATCTCAACACGGAGGAGCTGACAGCCGTCAGGCAGCTGGTCGGAAAGGCCGGTCTTTAACTGTTCAATATCAGAAAGCTGCGGCGAAGTCTCGACTTTGATACACAATAAATCATCGTCAGACTCAACACCGGTGCTCTTAGGCAAAGGCAAAGAAATCCCGGGTCGAGGATTGAAACCCCGGCTATAGCGGACTTTTATACCTGCCCGGGCAGAGGCGCGCTGAAAAAGTTTGAGCATTTCTGCGTGTGACAGGAAGCGAAGCCTGCCCTTTATTCCGAACCTTACCGCCACCAGGATGGTTTCATTCGAAGCCGCTATGTGTATATTTCCTTTCCGGCACGGATTAGACTTTAGACTAAGTTCACTGGTGCCGGGCTGACATTATGCTGATGTTTGCTTTGAAAGACAAGGATTTTCTTACTGCTGGTGTCTTCGGTGCGCAAAATATTCCTTCAGTTGATTATTTGGGGATACTGAAGCCTGTGTTTTGGCGTCATGTTTTATACGAGCGGTTTTCCGCGATTGCGTTGTCGGTCAAGTCAGGAGTCTGTGTGCGCCCGAGAATATAAAAACGGGGCCCATACCGAATGAAACCGGTATAGGCCCCGAACTGATACAATCTTGCTGACTACTCTCAGCAGTTACGTCGCTTAGGGTTCCACGTCATCGGGGAACCAGACTTCCTCACGCCAGTCGTCTGCCATCATAGCATAGTCGGTGAAGTTGACCACACAGTCGAGGTTGACATCGCCGGGGAACAAGGCGCAGCCTGTAGTAAAGCTCCAGACATTGCCTTTGCTTATTGGCGGAGTCGGAGCACCCGGACTGTGGATAGTATCAATCCGCCAGTAGTAAGTCTGCCACAACTGTAGCGTGATGGGGTTCTTGAGGGCAAGGTCGGGATCAAGACACTCTAATGGCTCATAGTAGCCCTTAGATTCGGGGTCAGCGAGTACAGCGTTCTCCACGGCTACAGGGTCAGTACCCAGATAAGCGGAGTTTCTGAACGTGTAGTTCCCATCTTTCCAACAAAGTATGACATCGACAGACTGCTGCACGGCACCATCTTTCGGCGAGGGTCCCCAGGCTTCGTCCGGTACCAAAAGGCAGATGGCATCTGCGCAGTCGCCACCAAGGTCGGTGACCGTCATAACCCCATTAGGGCAGGTAGCATGGCACAGGAGGTCTCCATCGGACAGCCACCGGGCGGGGTCCCTGCTATCGTCCTCGTCTGTGTTGCAGACCTCGATAGTGGCCATACAACCCAGAATCACCTTGGCGTCGCGGTCATGGATTATCTCGATTTCCTCGGCAGTCAGTGAGCCGTCGATTATGATAATCCGATGCTCGCCGTACGGGTCATCGGGAACGGTAATCTTATCGCCGTCGTGTGCGACGGTGCCGCCGTTGTCGATGATGAGATAGGCGTCGTGGCCCTTGCCCATGTTGATCCTGTTATGCATGATGAAGGTACCGCCATCGACGAGAATCGTGGCGCCGACACCGCCTTCTCCGTCATCGCCGTTGCCGTCCAACTCGCTCTCTTCGTTCATAATCAGCGTGGCGCCGGACGGAATGACGATCGTACCAGAGCACTTTATTTCGTCGTACTCTTCGGTACCGGAGACGGTGTACGTATCGGGCCAGTCAACTTCCAGATCATCGGCCGAGGCTGGCAACGACAGTCCCAGCAACATAACAAAAGAAATTAAAAACATCAGTTTTTTATACATAATACTCCTCCTTCAAAAACTAAACTGTAACAATTTTTTTTTGTAAACGCCAAAAACATTCTGTTGCCTTTCAGCAAAATTACCTCCTTGTAAAGGACGTCGCTTAGAGACGTTCATCAAGAAAATCATCCGCCAACAACTCAAGGTCATCCCAGTCAACGTCGCAATCGTCGTCTATGTCACCATCCGGTGCATACTTTGGCACGCAAATGGTCGTACAGAGGGAGATATCGTCGAAGAAGACCACACCGGTGGGGGCTCCGGGATGCTCTCCGTCGCACAGACCTCTCGTGCCGAAGCCGATTGAGACGGATTCGACGTTAGAGAGGTCGACAGCAGGGAACTGGCCTGCAATACCCATAGCCCAGATTTCCCAGTCCTCGACCTGAATGTCGTCGGGATTGTCGCCGTAGACGCCATAAGTCGACTGGTTCTCATTGGTGCCGTCACTTAGAACGATCCACATTGACTCGCTGTCGTTACCTGCATCGCCGTAGAAGTACAGGATGAGCGCCTCTTCGAAGTTGTCAACGAGGTTTAGCGCCGGGTCAAACGTCTTTTTGGCCAGCGAGTAAGCGCATTCTCTCTCGCTGCCTGTGCTGTCATAGTTGTACTCCATAGACTGTGAGCCACCGTGGACCGGGGCGGTTGCAAGGTATACACTCGAGCCGGTACCGTTACCGCCGATGCCGCCGCAATCTCCGGCACCATCTTTCCAGACCTCCCATACAGCATTCTCGGTGCAGCTTTCGTCGTAGCTTTCCATATCCTCGACTACCATACAGTCAACGACACGGAAGTGCCAGATTTGGCCGGGTTCCGAACCGCATTCCCAGACCTCGACGACACGCCAGTAGTAGCACTGGCCTAAAGTAAGCGGCGGTTCTGGACAATAGGTGGTCTCTTCGGCCGGGAGAATAACTACGAGAGCAGACAAATCAGTGGGCGCATTAGCAACCTTGTTGTAGTTGGTGCTCAAGAAGACAAAGTGCTGCTCAGCAAGCTCTCCGGATACCCAACTCAGGCACTGGTCGGGCTGATATGTTGGTGCCTCGGGGCCGCAGCAAATGCAAGGCGGGTCGGGGTCGTAAGCCCTGTTAGGATTGACGTCTGCCCAGACCGTGGTCTTGTCCTCGCCGTCGTCGTACTCAACGCCCAAATCGGCGGGGCCACCACAGGGTCCGAAGCCGCAGATGGTGATATTGCCGGACTCGTACCAATCCATGACGTCGGGCACAACATTCCCATTGAGGATCAAGATGCCGTTACAGCAGATGTCGATGTTCCAGTAATCGGTCTCGGCTTTTAGCTCGTCTCCGACGTTAATAGTTCCGCCGTGGAGGTTAATCTGGCCGAAACCCTCAGCCTCGTAGTGGTCGATCATAACCAAATTCTCACCGATATCGAGCAACGGGGTATCTCCACAGGGCATGTTGAGAGTCCAGGTCACGCCTGCCGAAAAGTCGTTGTCTTCGCCACCTATAAAATCCTCATTGGTCGCTATGCCGGCAGTGTCAGTGAGGTTTATGATGAAGTCACTTTCACCACCGCAGAATTGGAAATGCTCGTCGAGAACATTAATCTGGGAGTCCTCGGTGACGTCTATCAGGATGGTTAGACCACTGGACTTGCTTCGTAATCTGAAAAGTTCGCACTCGAGGACAGCGTTACCACTGAGGTGGATAACCTGCTCACCCCCATCGGCGCGGAATCCGTCGTCCTCTTTGCCTACGTACATGTACGCGTCGTCCGTCATGACGAGCTCGAAGTAGTCGTTGTCATAATCACCACATCTCAGGTCACCTACCATCGTAAACTCGCTGTCGTCGCTCATGCTAATAACCACGCTCTGGTCGTTTCCTTGGGCGCGAAAACTTTTGTCGTCGTCTGTACCAGTAATGTGGATCGCAGCCCTGTCGACGAGCGTAATGTAGGCCGTGGAGGGTTGGGTCTTTTCGACACGCCAGTCAGTGCAGACAGTAAGGACGGCATCTCCGACCAGAAGGATTTCGTGATCGCCGTCTCCTTCGCTTTCCCAGGCAGGTCCTCTTACTTCGCCAACCGTAACCGCCGTGACGACGACGGTGGGATTCGCCCCCGTCGCGCCGATAACGGCCCGGTCATCACAGTCATCGGGGCCATAAGGCTCAAGCGGGTCCCAGTTCATCGGGTCAACCCACAAGACGCTATAGGGGGACTCGCCCTCCCACTCATAGTCATCGGCAAAAGCGCTGTTGATGAGGACCAATACTGAAACAAGAGAAATTAAAAACATCAATTTTTTACACATAATACTCCTCCTTCAACAATTAAACCACAATTATTAAGTAACTTTGGCTACAAGCCAAAACATCTGTTGTTTTCGACGTGCATCGAACGCCTTCACCTCTAACAATTGTTCGACGCGTGTCTCAAACAACTTCCAATAAAACGACTTAAAACTTTTAACAACTGTCGTCGTTTTGAACAAGCATGCGGAACCGCACAGTTCCGTAACCTTCACCACTAATATGCCTGTCTAAAACAACTTTTCAAAGAACAACTCAAAATGATTTTCACTTATTCGCTGCGGGTCGGCCGCAGCTAACAACTACCTAAGCTGTCTGCCGATCCCTCAGCTTCAGTGAGCTCCATCTTGATTACTCACGAGTTTTTTCCATACGCATCGTCCTCCATTCTAACCGACGATTAAGCTACCAGCATTTTCTGGTTACGTAATTCGATTCGTTCAGAGGGTCGAACCCTAAAAGTGTATAAACAAGCGCGGGCACTGAGAAAGGTCGGTACTGCAGGCCGTGAACAATGCCCAAAACGGGACACACAAGAAGCCGACGGAAATGCGTTATTACCGCTCCTCACGTTCATCACTTTCCTCAACTTCGGTTTCCTTAACTATTTGCCGTGCCGAGTAAGCGGCCGGCAGGAGCACATCGCCCCACCGGTAAAGCAGGTACACGCTCACCCCCCGAAGAAGGGGCCATAACTGCGTATTTACTTTGCCTTACAAAATTGACTTTACCAGTTTAATACAGGAATGTCAATAGCTAATTCGCCAAATTTACAAATTTTTTCTGTTTTTCTCGGACGGATTGTTTAAGCGGCGAAAAGGCGTAAATTATGTCTTTTCGGCAGCTCAATCATAGTATGCGTCCGGAAAGAATGCTTTCTAAGTGATTAAGAGGCAAACAGTTAGGCCTAAGAAGCGGCACAATCCGCAAAATCCTCATATTCTGAGCAGTATTTCCTGGGTGGACACAGATTCAACGGGGAGGTTTTTGTAAATTAACAACCGATTGCAAAAACTACCAGTTGAACGGACTGGGGTCGCAAGAGGGGCTATACTTGCGATTCTCGTAAGCCGTGGACTTTCGCAAACTCACCGGTCAAGCAACAGAAGCCTTCGGCGACTCCTGGGGCCGCAGTGTACCCTTTTCGCTCACGTTTTGCCTGTCGTTCGGGCACACTGCCGCGTGGGACTGGGTACCAGTGGCAAAAATCGCCGGAAAAACCTGCGTTTTTTTGAGGAAAGCCTGAAGCAGCATCTGTTTTCAAACGATAGTAATAACATCCATACCCTATAATGGCTCGACTTTTGAACTGGATACGGGGACAGGATTATGCGGATTCGATACGCTGTTTCGACAATGATATTCTGGGGGCAGGAGACGCACCTTTCTCTTGAGCAGGAGTGCGCGTTTCTGAAGCTGCAGGGCCTCGGCATAGAACTACGGCCCTTCATACGAAGGGCAAGCGACTGCCGGTACGAGAGGCGTAACTGGCCCAGACTCACAGCGGCCACCGAGGGTATGCTGGTGGCGATGCGTTCGCGTGACGACGGGGCGACGTTGGAGCAGTGGAATGAGCAAATTGAGTGCGCGAAGCTGCTGGGGGCAAATATCGTGGCTGATTTGCGGACTCTGCGGATTCCAGAGGAGGCGGATGTTGACGGCTGCGATTTTGCCGCGGATGTGATAAGGCTTGCCGAGGACAATGATGTTACAGTGTGCCTTGAGACGGGCGGTTTGGAGACGCTTAAGCAAGTTGGTGAGAGGTTTGGTTCGATAAGGTATTGCCTTGATACGGGGCACATAAACCTGGACTTGAAATTGGGCTTTAGAAAGTATGTGGACGATTTGGCAGAGAGGGTGATCCATCTGCACCTGACAGATAATTACGGTCGGACAGACGACCACGAGCCGCCGGGTTTGCGAGGCGGTATATCGCGTGAGAACTGGGAATATCTCTTGAACAGTTTAAGTAAATATGACAATGAAGTAGTTGGCTCGTTCGAGATGTGCCCTTCGATGCCGGCGGTGATGATTCGTCAGGCCAGTGAGTTTTTGTTTGATGAGCTGAAATGGCCTAATCGGCCGCAAGGAGAATCCAGCTATGCCGGTGTCAGCTATAACCCAGCATAGCGCAACCACCGGGTGGCAGGAGAGCAGCCCCCCTCATTACGAGGCGGATAATATATAGAAAGGCTAAGGGGAATAAGCACCCTTAGCCTTTCATTATTCTGTTAGCCCGCCCTTACCTCGCCTGCGTGATAATAATCAACGTCGGAGAGCAGGTGCGAAAGACGGTTGGAACAAGAAAGCGTTCCCGGTGATGTGCGATAAGAAAAACGCAAAAAACGTTTGACAATCAGATTGGAAATGTTTAGATGTTGAGGTGTTGGGTTGTTATTTTTCTGATTACTGTATTTATTGGGAGGTACAGGCTATGAGAACCATATGTTTGTGTACGTTGGCGGCTGCATTGTTTGCGGGGGGCTGCGCGGCGAGTAAGGGTGAAAGCTATACCCGAGCCGGCTATGAATTCAGCAGGGTCGACAAGGTGGCAGTGATTGAGGTTACGGGTCGTGTGCGAGGAGAGCCGGTCAAGAATCAAATTGGTGACTTTTTCAAGATGGAGCTGATGAAAAAAGGTTACACGGTAGTAGAACGAAGGCGGGTGCAGGCATTGCTAAAAGAGCAAGAATTTCAGGCATCGGATGTGACGAGCGCCGAGGGCGCGGCGCGGGCCGGACGAATCCTGAACGTGCCGGTGGTGCTGCTGGTTAATATACCGGTGTATAAAGAAGATATTAACATGACGGCAAAGATGATAGATGTCGAAGACGGCAGCATTTTGTGGATGGGCAGCGGTTCCGGGACGACAGGCAAGACGCTTGCTACCTTTGTTGGCGCAGCGGCTGGTGCTGCCGGGGGCGTCATGGTTGCCGGTGATGAAACAGACGACAAAGTGCTGGGCGGAGTAATAGGCGGTGTATTAGGCGGGGTTGCAGGTCGTGCTTTGTCGCCGCAACAGGCAGAGCAGGTGCGAAAGGTGATAAAAGATGTATGTAAGGACCTGCCAGCGAGAGCGCCTGTAATAAGGTAAGAGGATTGAGACAGTTGGGCAACATTTGCGTCTGCTTGTAGAGCACCGATTGCGAAGAAATTGTTGTGAACAAGGCTGAGGGAAGGTTTGGCCCTCAGCCTTTATTTATTCTGCAAATTCGGTCATATAACCTGCGGTGGCACCCGCTCCTGCGCCTATCAATGTTGATTCTGTATCACGGTCCGTTGGGTGGCCGGGATGGAACTTGAAGCTTGTAAATGGGCGTTCATGTAATTATACTTGTTCGGTCTGCTGGTGTTAACGAGTTAAGGGAGCAAAAAAATGAAACCTAAAGTATTAGTTGTCGGCGCTGCCGGCAGAATGGGCAAGCGAATACTTTCGCTTTGTTCGGAAGCCAGCGAGTTCAATATTATCGCGGCGGTTGAAAGAGCCGGCCATCCCGATATCGGCAAAGATGCGGGGCTTGTAGCGGGAGCGGGACAGCTAAATGTCAAACTTGATAGTGCATACCCGGCTGGTGCTGACGTGGCAATTGATTTCTCGACGCCTGAAGCGGCGGATAAGACGGTCGATTACTGTCTCGAAAACGGCGCTGCACTGGTTTTGGGGACAACGGGACTAAGCGGTGAGCAGCACGGAAAAATACAAGCCGCCTCGGAGAAAATCCCCGTTATATATGGGACCAATATGAGTGTGGGGATGAATGTTTTGTTCGCCCTGGTTGGGAAAGTCGCATCAATGCTGGGCGAAGAATATGATATAGAGATAGTCGAGCAGCACCATCGCTTTAAGAAAGATGCTCCGAGCGGGTCGGCTTTGACGCTGGCGAAGAATATTTGTGAGGCAACCGGTCGGGACTTCCCTGATTGTGTAGTTGGCGGCAGGAGTGGGAAAGAGGCGCTGAGGCAAAAAGGCAAGATTGGCGTACACTCGGTTCGGGCGGGAGATATTGCGGGCACTCATTCGGTGATTTTCAGCACACTCGGCGAGACGGTGACATTGAACCACAGGGCACACAGCAGAGATGGATTCGCAAGAGGGGCGCTGCGGGCGGCGAAATGGCTTGCCGGAAAGAAGCCGGCCCTTTATTCAATGGCTGATGTTTTGGGTATCTCTTCGTAGATACTACCAGTCAATAATTGATGACGAGAGATTGATGATTGCAGTTTGATTTTTTGGTTGGACTGGAAAGGGTAGGAACTTTTGGCAGGTTGGTTGACAACTACGTTTCGGGAGAATTATCGCGGGTTCTGGAAGAACTATCGCTGGCTCGTAGCAGTATTTGTAGTATCGCTGTTTTGTGATGCGGGCAGTACGATGTACTTTATGCTAAAAGAGGGGCCGGATGCTGAAATGCACATTGTAATTCGTTTTTTGGCAAGAGTATTCGGTCCGATAGCCGGGCCGTTGATAGGAGCAGTTGGGAAAGCAGTCACTGGTGTTCTTGTTGGCATTTATGTCCGAAGGTTCGCCGGACATATCTTTGTGACTGCCTCGATAATATCTTTCTGGGCGGCGTGGTATAACATTTGGGGGTTCAGGCTTTATACGCCCATTATTGTTTATTGGTTTCCCTGGTGAATTGAACTCTTGTAAGCATCACAGTTCGCGCTTTGCTGCACGAGCGCTACTCGATTGTCGAGGTGTTAATCAAGATGGCTTCCAAGCGGTTGGCCGGTTCCAGAGGCATCTTCGTAAGAAGTATGGTTTTAGGCGTTGTCCTTGGCGGGTTGTTGCTGTGTCCGCAGCATTTCTACAAACCAGTTCCTCCCGAGCATCGTTCAGACAAAGGCGTTACCAACAAAAATCCGACAGTCGAGGAGACTGCGGATGCTGAGAATTCCGTGCCGACGGATGATAATAAGCAAGGTCTCTTTCGGGAGCGCATCGAAGATGCTGTAAGAGCCGGTCGTCCTTTGGTTGTTCACGTGATAGTGGCACTTTGCGACAATAAGCATCAAGGGATTGTGCCGGTGCCGGAGCAACTTGGCAATGGTCAAGACCCGGGAAACAATCTCTACTGGGGGGCCATGTATGGCGTACGTACCTTCTTGACGCGAAATGCGGGGTGGAAAATAGTAGCTGAACTGCCGGATTTGCCGGAAGAGGTGCTTGAGAAGGTAGTTTTCCATACAACTGTTCGACACTCGGGACGTGAGGTGGATGTCTATCTTGTTGCGGAAGCCTGGGATGGGGCGGCGATTGAATCTGCAATCGAACGATTTATGTGGATGGCAGCAGGTTACAGGTCTGAAACTGTCAAAGTGAGAACCACAAGCGGTTTTGAAGAACTGCGTGCGGGCGGGTCGGCGCATCTGGCTGCGTATATTGGACATAATGGGTTGATGGATTTCTCGTTGAGTAATCCGCCGAGAGGACCTTCAAGCACTTGGCGACCAAGTGCAATAGTCCTTGCCTGCAAGAGTAAGCCGTATTTTTTTGAACGATTGAAGCAGGTGGGCGGGCACAGTCTGCTTTTGACAACCGGATTTATGGCACCGGAAGCTTATACGCTTGATGCAGCGGTCCGGGCGTGGGCTGCGGGTAGTGAGCCTTATCAAGTGCGTGACAGAGCGGCGGCGGCATATCACAAGTATCAGAAGTGCGGGCTGGAAGCTGCAAAGAGACTCTTTTTCACTGAATGGCCCGTCGAGCGGAGGCCAGATAAGCAACTGGTCCGACACTATGTTGCGGGCAAGCGGTGGAGAGGCAGGCTGAAGAAAATTTTACAGTGCAGGCCGCGTCTTTTGCGCCAAGGAATTGATTTGCCGGGGATTTACAATATAATACCCAGTAATACGGCTTTTTGACAGGCCCGTCCGGAGTTGGAGCAGCCTTGTGCCAACGGCATAAGGCCGCTTCTGCTGTAACCCAAGTTGATACGACTAAGGGGCTTAGAACTGTTCAAATAACTCTCGATTTTTTTCGCATCTTTGGCCTTGCCATTCGTCCTTTATGAAGGGGGGAGATTTGGAAATCCCGATTTGAGGGCAGGTATTCTGAGAAGCGGATTTAACATAATATTTGCAGGATTCGTTTGTGTTGTTGGTCTCTTTGGAGTCCTCGGAGGGCTACTCATATCTTCTTTCCCCGCCTATATGATTTACGCGGGGTACGTGGTTTTTGCGACAGGTTTTTTATGTGGTCTTTGTTGCTTTGATTGCCATCGTGTGCATGCGTTCAAGATATTCCTGATTTGTTGGGCAAGCGGTGCACTTGTCGGGACAATGTTTTTCGTTCCGCTGTCAATTATGGCAATGGTGAGTACATCCATAGTGCACCTGCCGTTGCTCGCACTTGCCTGTCACGTGGAGCAAACCACAAACAAAGGACGATATGGTCTTGGAATCATTTACTTGCTGGCATTTATGTTAGCGGTCTTTCTACCGCATTCTATGGTATTGACTTTTGAGAAATCCTATCCGCCCCATCCGGAGGAAATCGCAGTTTCGGCCGATGTGCTCGAAGATAAAAAGCCGCCTTTCATTGATGAGAACTCTATGTGGGAGCAAGGAACCGTGACGCCTACGTCCGGCTTATGGCAGCAAAGCATCACCTACAGGATAAACAAGAGTGGCGCAGTAATCGGACTGGATGTGGGCGAACTTGAGGACAGAGAAAAAGAAGCCGCCAGGAAACTTTTCAGTACGTACGAGCAAGCGGTGGCATACGCCAGAGATAAGAAACTTCCTGTCATACCGTCCGTTCAGATGGTGGACCACAAGATAAAAGTTTTCGGCGATAAGTTCTATGCCGCCATTGAAGAGTACCTTCAGCACACAGCAGAGGTCTTAGGTGGTGGGAAGGAGGCGTTCTTAGAACGGGTTCTGAGCGAATTGCTGAAGGCGAATGACGTATCAGCAGAGTGTGCGCAAGCGCTGGCATACGTTGCAGCAGGTCTTCGGCTTGGCGGCGGAGAGCTTCCTAAACTGCCTGAAGAGGCGGATTTGCTCCGGCAAAAGCTTGAAGTTGATTTCCTCTCGTCACCCATCAAGTCGAAGCCAATAGGGTTTTATACGGAAAGTGATGAGCTCAGAAGGATTTTCCAGCAGGACAGGTTCTATCAGACCTGTTTGAAGCTTCCAGAAGCAATTGCCTTAGCAAAACTCATGTGCGATAATCCCGGGCTTCGAAAGCAGTACGGCATAGTCCTTTGCGTGTACGCTCGTTCGACCAACCCGCCGTCTCGGTTCTCCGTAAATGACGTCGCGGAGTATTGCGACTATTTCGAGGATGCCGCCAGCTTAAGAAAGCAGATGCTCCAATCAAAGAAATGGGAAGTGCTGAAAGAACGCGGAGCCGGGCGCGAAGCACGGGTACCGTGTATTCAGTTTTTCCCGCATTCGACATCAAAAGAAAACGAGCTGTTTGCAAGAATCTATAACTACTCTGCGGAATTACCTGCGCACAATGTGATGAATCGGCTTATTGAAGCAATTCGTACAGGCGAGATCGACCTAACGCCAACAGACGATTCCGGCTGGTATGACTATCAGATTCACGCTCTTGAGACCTTGCTTGTTCCGGAAAAAGGGCAGGAAGGTAACAAACTGTTACTTACAAAGGCGTACAAAAAAAGACTGATAGAAGCGTTCAAGACGATTCTCACCAAGAAGCGCGAACTTCACCTTAAGCAGGTGGAATTGATACCAACCGCGGGTATCGCTTTAGACCCTCAATACTTTACGATTTCTCCGGACCTTCACCTTGAACCGATGGCAACATACTACGTCCGGACAGCAAGGGGAATGCGGTTCGTGCTAAATACCCTGGAGCTTCTCTTGGGGAAAACATCACTTGAGGAAATCGTTATTGAGAGTGGCCAGTCTCTGCATTCTGTGGGACAAAAGATGGCAGAGCTTTACTACGGTTTCTACCTGCAGGTGTGTGAAGATATTGGAATGAAACCTGAATTTCTACGTGAGGAGATGTCGAGCAGCCAGATACTGGGAGCAAAACGGGAAGCTGCACAATGGTTGGAAGATTGCGAGAAGGACCTTTGCTACGAAAAGGACGTTCGATACATCGTTCCGGCACTAACAAATCCGAATAGGACAAAAGTAAGGTACTGGATGACTATAGGTGTGAAACTTTTGAAGGTCAAGGCCGAGTATGTAAGGCGGCCTCTTGTGCAGATTCTCGATGCGGAGTCGAATCGAGTCATTCAGGAAATTCCAAGGGATACGGAGACAGGTGGCATTGAAAGAACACATTTGAAATATAAGTTTGCTCCGGAGGAATATTATTTGCCTGTGGAAGTCTTTGCAGAAGCAACGGGTTCTGCGGAACCATTGACACGGAGTGAGTTTCGGAAGCTTTGCGACAGGTGCAAGAACAAGGAAGAAGTAGTCCGAGCGATCGCGAATTGAGCAGGACATCTTCTGCATTGAAGACAATCATTCTGGCTGTGACCGCGGGAGTTGGGATTGTAGCACTCGTTGTGCTGCTGATTCGTTCGAAGAGCGAGCGCGGTCGAGGTCGGTAATAGGCGGAGATCACAACTGTTGAACTGACAGTTTCAACTGAGGCCTAAAAGGCGCACGAGATATTGGCTTGCTGGTCGGGGACTTGCTGTAGGCACAGAACCGTTATTATGCTGACGGTGTTGAAAAGTGAGTGGATGAGGATTGGGCGAAAGAGGGAGCCGCTCCTTTCGTACGAGTAACCTAAACACATTGAAAGGACAAATAGCGCCGGCCAATGCTGCTTGTGCGGATGCACCATTGCGAATAGGCCGGAGGAAATTACAATTGAGAGCCAGGGCTTTTCCAAAAGCGAGCGTATCATTGTCTGGAACAGTCCTCTAAAGAGCATTTCTTCGAGGGCAGGGACTATTGCGGCGGTAGTTATAAGGAGCAAAATTCTTAGCGGAAGCTGCGGATGCGATGTTATTGATTCGAGTGTCTGGTGCTGGGGCCAATGGAAACTGTCCCTGAATATCAGGTCTCCATAAAATACCGTCAACCGGGTAACAAGATAAACGATGGGCCAGATGTAGACGAGGTTCAGGACAGCGGCAAAGGAATCTTTGTGGATTGTTTTTGGGTTCAGGCCGAACCCTTTTAAGCCACGGGGGAAATGTGCCTTTACTAAAAAGATAACTACTGCGCTTACGCCTATCCCGCCAATACAGAGAAAAGCGTTGCCGAGGAAAGCGGTCTGCCAATCGTGCAGATCGGGAATCACCTTTTTTGCCGTTTTTGTTATTGGAATTATAAGAGAAATAGCACCGAACCAAATAAGCAGCGTGATAAACGGCAGGTATAGAGGCATCTTATTTCGGCGGGGCACTGAGTCAGCTAATGGGTCCGGGCGCAGTAGCATTTTAAGCAGCCAGGAAATCAATAATACGAAGCCGACCAGCCATAAGACATCGGCTATGGTTATAAGGTCGGCGAATTGTTTTATAATATCAAGAAAGTCCATTGCTATAATCTTTTGGCGGCCTTGCAACTGAAGCTTTCTTGTATTACATTAATTGCATCTTTTCAAGGAAAATAAGAAATGGATATATTTCGGATTGACGGGCCGGTTCGGCTTTCGGGCAGCGTCAGGATAAACGGCTCTAAGAACGCATCTTTGCCGATAATGGCCGCGGCGATTTTGGCTGGTGGCAAGTCGGTGCTGAGAGGTGTTCCTCATCTTTCTGACATTTTCGTGCTGAGCAAGTTACTAGGCCAGTTGGGCTGCAAGGTCGGCAGAAGCCGTGATGGGAATTTGTGCATTGATTCGACGGTGATTGACAATCCCTTCGGCGATTATGAAATTGTCCGCAGGATGCGTGCGAGCATTTGTATACTTGGGCCGTTACTTGCGCGGTGTGGGAGGGCGGAGATTTCGATGCCCGGCGGTTGTGCAATAGGTGACAGGCCCATCAATATTCACCTGCGTGGGCTGCGGGAGCTCGGTGCGCAAGTTCATCTCAAGAATGGTTATATCGTCGCTGAGGCGCCTCAAGGTTTAACGGGTAAGGACATCTTTCTTGGCGGGCCGTTCGGGTCGACCGTACTTGGGACTGCAAACGTACTAATGGCAGCTGTGCTAGCTAAGGGCAAAACCGTTATCGACTCGGCTGCGTGCGAGCCGGAAATAGCTGATTTAGCGAATTGTCTCAATAAAATGGGGGCAAGAATAAGCGGAATCGGCTCGCCTCGTTTGATTATTGAAGGTGTGAGGCAGTTGGAACCGGTTGAATACGAAGTGATTCCTGACAGGATTGAGGCGGGGACATTTATGATTGCCGCCGCTATAACTGCGGGTGAATTGAGCCTGCACAACTGCCGCCTGGACGATATGATGGCTGTCGTTGATAGGCTGAGAAATATTGGGGTGACGGTCGATGCCGCAAACAACGGCTGTGTCGTTGCCCGCAGCGGGCCTATAAAGACTGCTGATGTCACCACCCAGCCGTATCCTGGCTTTCCGACTGATTTGCAGGCCCAGTTTATGACGCTTTTGTCGCTTGCGGAAGGTAATAGTGTTATAATTGAAAAGATTTTTCCCGACAGGTTTATGCACGTTGCGGAGCTGAATCGTATGGCGGCGAATTTGCGCAAAGAAGGGCCGACTGTAATCGTAGCCGGCGTAAAGAAATTAATTGCAGCTCCGGTGATGGCATCTGATTTGCGGGCGTCAGCGGCCTTGGTTTTGGCAGGCTTAGCCGCCGAAGGAACCACGGTCGTCAACAGGGTGTATCACATCGACCGGGGTTATGAAAGAATCGAAGAAAGACTAAATCCTGTCGGTGCAACAATCAGGCGAGAAAATGTCTGACCGCAGACTTTCCAACGATTAGTAACAAGGTTTTGCCTTGGGAAATCGACAGCATACCAAAATATTTGCACACAAGATATTTGAAAGGCGGGAAAATGAAAAAGGCACGTAAAGCTGTGCGAATTTCTCTGCTGGTAGTTCTAATTCTGGTGGTTGTCGTCGTGGTGGCAATTGGTTTTTTTGCCGAGGTGATTTTGAAAACGCGTATAGAGGCCGCGGCGAGCAAGGCGTTAGGCGTGGAGGTGAGCATCGGGGACATTGACCTTTCACTCTTTCAAGGTAAGCTGGGCCTTGAGAATCTTGTAATCAAGAATCCAGAGAGGTACGAACATGACAAACTGCTTGAACTGAAAGACGGCAAAATTGCGGTTGCTATAAAGTCGCTATTGGGGGACGTGGTCAAAATAAGAGAAATCAAGCTTGACGGGATGGAGGTTGTTCTTGAACAAAGAGGTGTATCCAGTAACAACCTGCAGGATGTGATAAAATCAATTAAAGAGCAGCCCAAACCTTCAGGTAAGAAACTGCATATACGGACTCTTGAGATTTCGAATGTTACGGTCAAGGTCAAGGCGCTTCCTATTCCGGGCAAGGTGGATACGGTGCCACTAAAGCTTAAGCCTATAAAGATGACCAACCTGGGCAGCGATAATAAGTTAGATACTGCTGTCCTGGCAGGCAAAATTGTATTGGCGATTGCGGCCGGTGTAGCTGAGCAGGGTGCCGGCGTGCTGCCCGAGGAGATTATTGGCCCGTTGAAAGGTGAACTGAAGAGACTTGAGCGGTTGTCAGAAGCTTTACTGGAGGAGGCAGGCAAGATATTGAAAGAAGAGACAGACCTGGGGAAAGAACTTACCGAAGGCCTTGAAGAACTGCTGAAGCCGAAGAAAAAGAAGTGAAGAGAAGATGGCGCTGAATTTTGAGTTTTGAATGGTTGCTTGTTAGTTGGGCTATATGCGCATTGCCCAATACCGCCAGAAGAAGGAGCTTACTATACGAACTCGGCAGATGTTCAGCCTATGATGATGTCGTCCAAGGCCCGCTTTGGGACGTGGTGTATGTCTTCGGCGTCGCGCCAGTACTTGATGTCTCCGGTTTGGTCAACGGTCTCGATTACTACTTTTTCTCTGGGTTTGCCGAGAGCAAGGACAAGAAGTATCTCGTATTGTGAAGGTATATCGAGAGCCTTTCGGAGTCCCTCCTTTTCTATAGAAGCAATTGTACAACCGCCCAAGCCTTTTTCTGTCGCACCAAGAAGGATGCTCTGGGCAGCTATTCCGTGGTCACAGCCGACAGAACTCCTTATCTGGGTGTCGATGAGGATGATGATATACGCGGAAGGTTTTTCTCCTTCGGATGGGCCGGGCCAGTCTTTGAGATAGCCGGCCCAAGCAAGGTGCGGGAAAATCAAAGCATTCTTTTCGGGGTCACAGGACAGGATGTATTTTAGGGGCTGCAAATTTGCTCCGGACGGCGAAAGTCTGGCGAGGTCCACAAGCTCTACCAGCGTTTTGCGTTCGATGGGAACTTCCTGGAAGAAGCGCCGATAACTTCTATTCGTTGTAATCAGGTCTCTTATCATTCTGGCCCCCTTGATTCTAATCTGAGCATATTCCAATACCTTTCAATAGCTAAGCCAGGTACTTCAATTCATAGCGCAGAACGTGAGCCTCACGGTTTTAGCTTCGACTGTTTCGAGATTGAGAGAGCTTTGTTGAGAACAAATTTACATTTTCTGTATATCTGACGGAGGGTTTCATCCTCGTGATTCTCCCAATGGCTGTGTTCAGATAATATTTCTTGATATTCTGGGACGACGTGCTTGGCATAATAATCAGAAAAGCTTTCATCGGCCCTTACATAATTATCACCTTGCCACTTGTAAATGGCAGGCCAAACGGCATCGAAATCACCTCCCACGTACTTGCCTAAGAAATGCTTTGTGATTATTTCCGGTGCTCCGTCGGCATCAAGGTCGTTAATCAGTTGCCACGGTCCAGAGTATCGCGCCATACCTTGGAAAGAAAAACACCTAATATGGTCACTTGATTCATGCAAAACCCAAAAACTGATATATGCGCCAGTTCCCCCGTGAGCAAGTGCGACCAGGACACGCCTATCAGGTTGTGCCGCGAAGTTCAGGGGTGAGGACCAAGTGCAATCGAGCATCATCGAATCTTTCTCCGGAAGCTTGTGGGCAGAGACAAGCTCTACAAGTGCTTTTTCAGCTCTTTTCCTCTCTCGAATGGAGCACGGGACAAATAGGGCCTGCATATTACGTTTGATTTGAGTTGCGTTTTCTCCCTTGATAATGGTAGGAAGCGGTTCTTTTTGGTGGTCGATAAACATAGTCTCTGGTTCTGCTTCTTGAATGTTTGAAGTAATCTTCTGGGTAGTCTCCTTGCCGACGAGTCTCTGGTTAGGCTTAAAAGTGAACCAGATCGCCCTTGGGAAATCAAATCTTTCATCTACATTCACAATCTCGTAGTTCTTGATTTGCCAGCAGCGATATACCCAATAGTTGTGGTCGAGATAATTGACCAGTTGAACGGTTACAATCTCAAAGCGTCCGTCTGCGTCCATGTCAAAGACATCTCTCGGCGAGAAGCTGTCCGCGGGCAGGGTTAGCTTCTTGAAGTCATCATTTCGTTGCTGCAAGTACAGAACGATTCCACAGCCCAGTGCTAATCCTTGGCTCCCGGGCCAATATTCAAAGATGAGGTCATCGAGACCATTTCTATCAATATCAACGATCATGCTATCAAGATATTTGGGATAGAATCCTTTTTTCTCGATATATTTGACTTTACCGTCAATCTTGATTGCAAGGTGGTCACCATCTTCACCCATTTGAACCAAATCGAATGAGACAGGCGTATGTTCCCGCGGCATTATGCATCGAGTCTGTCGTGCCTTGCGTTCTTGTTTCGACAAAGCATTGTAATTGCTGGGAACCGCATTAGCTACGCCAACTATAAGCAATAAAACGCAGACAAAGTGAAGAGTGGTTTTCATAATGCGAGCTCCTTCTCAATCAAGTTTATCTATTCCTTTTGAGTTTTCGGCGGATGTATCGCCAGAGCTTGCCAACATTCAAGCATACGTGGATGGCAGCAAGAGCCAAAGTGACATAAGCAAAGTAGCGGTGAGGGACAAATCTGCGAAGCTCCAATCGCGACTGAAGGTAGCCGGTCATCCCAGTGACGCAGATAGCAAGCAGCAGAAGGAAACTGACAATGTAGTTTACATCCTCACGTTTCATAGGGCCCCTACCGCGTGCAGATAAATAGCTGCTTCTTTGCGGCCGTCAACGTCGATAAGCTGATTTACTTTGTCATCCAAAAAGGCGCCGACGCAAACAGAGCCGAGGCCTAAGGAGACCGACTGCAGGTAGATATTTTGACTGATGTGGCCGGCCTCTATGTACGCATAGCGGAAGCCACGTTCGCCATACTTGCAACGAAGACGGTCGAAGATGGCAGATAGAACGAAGGTGACAGCTGCGTCGCCGAGCATTTCCTGTTCTAATCCTGCATCGGTGATTTTTCTGCGGAAATCACCGGCCTTTATCAGCTCGAGAGCGTGGTCCAATACTGAATAATGATAAATGCCTCGCGGCAAGTCCTGTACGTTATTGACAACCACGTAGATTTCAGAGGGGTATAGAGCCCCTGCCGACGGCGCGGACCGCAGGGGCTGGCCATACGTTTTTCCCGTTATGCCCTGGGCAGCAAAGAGCAGCTGTGACAGTTGGGCGGTAGTGATTGGTTTCTTAGAATAATTGCGAACAGAGCGCCGCTGTTCAATGGCCTGTTCGAGAACCATCCCGCGGTATTCAGGCTTTGGCAGTTTTATTTTCTCTGAGCCGGGGTAGGTTTTATACTGAGGCGGCTTTTTGGGCTTGGAGCCGAAGACATCCCCCAAGACGCCCCGCCAGGTTAGCGTGGTTTCGTGGTGAAAACGCTCGCCGGTACTGAGCTTCTCTTTGCCTTCTCTCTTGCGACCCTCTAACATACCGACAAATAGTAACACAATTAATACCGCCGCTACTACTGTAAATTTGCCTATTTTGCGCTGAAGAGCCATAGCAAAATCCTTAAATTCCGCTGTATTGAGCAGTTGGTTACTGTTTGGTCCAGATGCGGGTGTTAAGGTTAAGGTCGTCGACGATGCCGATAGCAAGCTGGAGGTCTTCGAAGTATTCCCTGACGAGTTCAAAGTGCAAGATTGTTCTAAATAATCTCGGCTCAAAGAGGTTTTTGGTATATGAGACAGCGACAAATACTCTTGAGCCAACGAAAGACAGATAAATCGGTCTGCTGGTTTTTTTCTTAAAGTCGACGATTCTGGCCATCAAGCTTGTTGACAGGATGTATCTTGCCTGGATTTGGTCGTCGCCGTAAACGACGAAGAATTTCTCAAATTCGGGGTCTTCAAGCTTTATGAGCCGGCCACGTAAGACGTTCCACGACTGGAACATTTTTCCGAAACTGCCGAAGAGCTTTTCGGCTGTGTCAGGGAGGACTATTGCTTTGCAGGTAAAATGCTTGTTGAAGTCAGCGATAAAAAACAAACCTTTGAATACGGTTCGGCGACTTCTGTTTTTGCCGGAGCCGCTTTCGTATTCGGCGTGCAGTTCAGAAAACTCAGTTTGTGTTGCGCCTACTTTGCCTGAGACATAATCATCGCCTTTATAGCGGTTGGGTCTTGTTTTGAAGATTTCGGAGGCCATAAAGACCGACTTAGAAATGCATCTATGCGGAACATAGTTGAGATTTTCATCAATGAACTTTACTATTTTTTGTATGATTGTGTTTTTGAATTCTCTGACATAACCTTTGCTAAGCAAATTGGCAATGAAAGCAAATAATACTATAGCTCCTATCAGGGGGAACAAGGTGGCGGGGAAAAATGAGCCTACTTGCTGTAGTACGAATAAAAGTGTGATTATCACAAGGATTGCTATTGCAACGCCAATATAAGTGAGCTTCTGCATGATAGCCTTGCGTTTGGCCTCGAGGGCGTTGAGGTCGGCTGACAATGCGGTGTTGTAAAACCGTCTTAAATCGTCCAGCGTCTTCATATTGTAGGGGCGCCCTTGCGATATGAGTCGGTGCTAAGCTGAGAAGGATTTTCCGGCGTCTACACTTTCGCGCTCTTTTTCGCTTATCTCGAAAAACTTTCTTCGTTTGTAATTCATTATAGAAGCAACCACATTGGTAGGAAACATTTCTACTGCGTTATTATAATCGGTAACGGCTGCGTTGTAAGCCCGTCTGGCGGCGGATATCTGCTCTTCAAGCTCGGTCAAGGTTCTTTGCAGGTGCATAAAATTTTCGCCGGCCTTGAGGTCAGGATAATTTTCAACGGCGAGCATTATGCGGCTGAGTATCTTGGTTACTTTATTGTCAAGCTCGACTTTTTCGTCATCGGAGGTGCGGTCTGATATTGCTTTTGCCCTCATCTCGGTGACTTCTGCGAGCAAAGTCCTTTCGTGCCGCATATATCCCTTGACGGTGGCGACAAGATTCGGGATTAAGTCGTATCGCTTTTTCAGCAAAGCATCGATGGTTCCGAAAACATTAAGGACTTGATTTTTCCTTCCCACGAGACTGTTATAGATAAGGATTGGTATTAAGAGGAGCGCCGCTATTATCATAATCGCAATATACATATCTTAACCTCCTTACCAGTCAGGCACCGTTAGATAATCTCGCTTTGTTAATAATCATTTGGCGCCTGCAAAGAAAATGTGGGCTATGAATCCAGCAATCGGCGGGAAAAAGAAGGTGCTTGCCAGGCGGATTAGGGTGAATTTCCAACCCAATATTCCCACCTCCATTGGCAAGCGGCTGACCGCCCAAAGCGACCATCCTGTAAGAAACGCAACCATAGTGCCCACACCAGCGCCGGAGCGTAATAGTCCCGCAGCAACGGGCAGACTGACGTAAGGACCTCCCGGCGCGAGAGCACCGGCTACAGTGCCGATGAATATCCCCCGTATTCCGGATTCGGCCCCTATCCATTTGGATATTAGTTCTTGAGGCAGAAGAACCTGGGCCATGCCAGCAACAATAAATGCGAAAACCAGCAAAGGTAGGATTTGAACCGTCATGTTCATAGCTAATTTGATGCCGGTAAGATTTTGGCCTTGCCCTTTGTAGTATCCCACGATGAGGAAGATGGCTGCAAGCACCGCCATTATTATTGTTGGGATGAGCATCGCTGAATTGCTCCTTTCTGAATTCATGATTTAGTTTTTCTCCAATCTTAATTGCCTGACAAATAACAATCGCATTATTGGAGACATTGATGATTGGAGTCAAGGAATTTGTTTTGTTGACGCTTGGTAAGAAATATAGAGGGGGACAACACTGGGCCGGGTTGGATTCGAACCAACGTAGGCTTACGCCAATGGGTTTACAGCCCATCCCCTTTAGCCTCTCGGGCACCGACCCAGATCTTTGATTGAATTTTACTTTCTGTCTGCTTGTGTTGCAAGAGAAATTCTTTGCTGCTCTAAGTTCCGGCCAGCCGTGAAGCGCAGCCGTGTCAGCGTAGAGCCGTCTCGCTTGATAATGTTCTTGCACGAGGTTTGAATTGCGTAATAATTGGCGTCAGCTATAATGTGGAGATAGTTGAAAGTGGCGCGTTTGAAAAATTTTTCATTTTGGTTGTGAGTTTTTGCAGAAGAGGTGGCTGCAGGACTCTCTTTTGATGAAGGAGGTAGCAGGTATAACAAGAACAGGTTTGGCAATAGCGGCGATTTTGGCCTTGATAGGGTGTCGAGTATCCGAGGCGGCTGAGATGCCTACTGAGCCGAGGTACGTTAACTCTCTTGGCATGAAGTTTGTGCGGATTGAGCCGGGGACGTTTTCTATGGGCGGCTTGCAAAAAGAGCTGCCGAAGGAGCTGGCGGGCAGGAGGTATATGCGCGACGGGGACCCTGATGAGCAGCCTGTGCATAAAGTCAGCATCAGCAGACAATTTTATATGGGTGTTTATGAGGTTACGAACACGCAATACGAGAAATTCGACCCTACACATCGTTACCTTCGCGGTAAGCTGGGGTTTTCCATTGAGAATGATGAGGCGGTTGTCTTTGTCAATTGGCACGAAGCCAAGGCATTCTGTGACTGGCTCTCGGCACGAGAGGGACTTCCCTATCGGCTGCCAACCGAGGCCGAATGGGAGTATGCCTGTCGGGCCTTTACGGAGACCGCGTTTCATACCGGTGACAAGCTACCTGCGTCCTTTCAGAAAAATGTTAGAAGAAGCTGGTATCCGGACCCGGCCAGGAGCGGCGGGAGGGACGAGGTGGTACCGCTGCATGTCGGCAAGACGATGTGGAATGCCTGGGATTTGTATGATATGCATGGGAACGTTGAAGAGTGGTGCTACGATTGGTATGGGCCTTACGAGGGCAAGGACCAAGTTGACCCCATTGGCCGGGTTGACGGTGATTTTAAGGTCATGCGGGGCGGCAGTCATTCAACGGATTTGTATTATCTGCGTTCAGCCAACCGCATGGGGGCAATTCCCGAAGAGCGGAACTGGCTGATTGGTTTTCGCGTAGTGTTGGGTGAGATGCCCACCACGAAGCCATTGGCAAAACCAGACCCCGAGTTGCATCAGCGGCGGGTAAGCCAGCAGATACCGCGGGATATTAAGAAAGGTCCGGACCTTGGGCCCAAGGACGCGGAGAAGCCTTACTTCAACGGGCCTCGCGAATTCGTCAAAATCCCGGAAGGTTCGATGGGGCCGATTTTTTCGCGGCATAACCACGTGCCGAATATTGTGCAATGCGCCAACGGAGACCTATTGACAATTTGGTATACGTGTGTGTCGGAATCGGGACGCGAATTAGCTGTTGTGGCGAGCCGGCTTCGTTATGGTAAAGAAGAGTGGGAGCCGGCCACTATGTTCTGGGACCAGCCAGACCGTAACGACCACACCTCGGCCCTGTGGTGCGATTCAGATGGGACGCTTTATCATTTTAACGGTTTTGCTGCGGCGGCGACGTGGGGTTCACTTGGAGTCATTATGCGCACCTCCGGTGATAACGGCAAAACCTGGAGCAAAGCGCGGATAATATTACCAGAACATAATATCCGTCAGATGCCCATAGAATCTATCTTCCGGACGAAGGATGGGCAAATCCTGCTGCCCTGTGATGCTGTCACCGACGGCAGCGGTGGGACGGCTATATATCTCAGTGCTGACAATGGCCGAACCTGGAGGGATGCAGGCGGCACCATCGCCGGCATTCACGCGTGTGTCGCACAGCTTGAGGATGGGCGGCTGATGGCTTTTGGACGGGGTGACAATATCGATAATATGATGCCGATGAGTGTCTCGGACGATATGGGCCGGTCGTGGAAGCACAGTGCAAGTATGTTCCCGCCGGTTGGCGGCGGACAGCGGCCGGTTATACTGCGGCTGAAAGAAGGGCCGTTGTGCTTTGTGGCGTTTGCAAAGAAGGGTATTAAAATTACCGACGAATCCGGTGAAGAGCGGGAGGTCAAGGGTATGTTCGCAGCGATCTCGCATGATGACGGCAAGAGCTGGGCTAATATTCGGCTGGTTAGTCATGACGGACCCGATGCAAAAGTGGAGACAATGGATGGACACGAGTTTACATTGGGCTTCAGCAGTGCCGAGGACGGCGGCTATTTGTCTATTTGCCAGGGAGCTAATGGGGTTATACATCTGATTACCAGTCGGCAGCATTATGCGTTCAACCTTAAATGGCTTGAGACACGACCACCGGCAGAGGTGCAAGAAGGGAAATAGGTCAGCCTTAAGCGGCTAAGGATTCTGATGACGACCGCGGAGAAGATAGAGAGGCATAAGGTGTTCTGGCTGGGTGAGGGGCCGAGTTTGATTCTGGTGCCACCCGGACGGGAGATGAATGAAATCTGGCAGGTGCAGATTTATAATACGAGTGAGTACAAGGAGCGGTTCTATAATCCTGAGAAGATGTGGGAGGCGGAGATGGAGCGTGCCCGGCCGGTCATTGATTGGCCAACTGATGGTATCCCGACTATCAGGCCGAACCTTGGTGTCATCTTTGTTCCTTCAATGGCCGGGCAGAGCTATGAAATGCGTGAGGGACAGATGCCGTGGTGCGGGCAGCCTTTAAGTCCCGACAAGATACGAGCGAGCCGCAAGGTTGATGTCACTGAAGCGGAGCTTATGCGTCTGGCAGCAGCGTTTTATCGCATACACAGAGAAAGAGGCGATGGGGAGGTGGCGGCATATCAGGCGGATACGCAGGGAATATTCGATATTGCTCATTTGCTTTACGGTGATGCGATTTTCTATGACATAATGGATGAGAAGAAAGCCGAGTGGATTGATGAGGTGCTTGATATCTGCCTGGAACTTATGGTGCGGGCAGCGCGGTATGTAAAGGAATGTATCGGGGAGGGAAAGGGCTGGATGATTCATGGGCACGGGACGGAGCAAGGAGTTTACTTTGCCAACGCGGGACTGCGGATTTCTGAGGATTCGCCGGCGATGATTTCGCCGGAGATGATTGACCGATTTGTGATAGTGCGTATCGAGCGGTGCGCGGAGGAGTTCAGCGAGGTCTTTATGCACTACTGCGGGAAGCACGAGTATTTCTTCGAGCGGCTGTGCCGATGTGAGGGTGTGCGGGCCATCGATTTGGGTAATCCGGAGATGTACGATACTCGCAGGCTGTTTGAATTGTGTGCCGAGACGAATACGGTTCTCTACAGCAGAGTTGCAGCGGAGGAAAAAGAGAAAAACGCAAGAGACTGGGAAGGTTATGTGCGGCGGCTGGCGGGGATTGTTAAAGATACGGGGGCGAGGTGTATTCTGCGGCCGTTGGCTTTTCCGGAGAGCCGAGAAGAGTGCACAGCTATGGTCGAACTGTGGCATGAATTGACGGCCTGAAGCTCGATGCTCGATACTCGCTGCTCGATGCTCGTTTGACTATCAGGGTTCGGGTTTCGAGAAGTTGAACTTCCGGGTTACGCCTGTTTATTTACAAACTTGCAAATAACTTGTATGATAAGATGTGGTGCCGGGCTTCATAAGTAGTCTGACTATGAGATTGCCGCGTCCGCTTTTGGCGGACTCGCAATGACGTTTTTTGTTATTGCCGATGTAGCTCAATGGTAGAGCGCAGCTTTCGTAAAGCTGAGGTTGTGGGTCCGACTCCCACCATCGGCTGTAGGCTCTGTAGTTGTTGGGTAGAGGTGACTGTCGATGGAAAACGTTAAAGAGGAGAAATCCGATGAAGTGTTTGAATTGCGATAACGAAATGATGAACAATTTGGTTCAGACTAAAAGCGACCAGATTGCCTATGATATGTGTGAAGCCTGCGGAAGTCTGTGGCTGGACGCCGGTGAACTGGACAAGATGGCGTTTAAGGTGGACGGAAGTATCGAATACTGCTCAAAGGATAAACTTGAAGACGCCGGTGAACCAGGCAAGCAATGTCCGCGATGCGACAAGACTACTTTGGACAAGGTATCTTTTATTGGCAGTGATATAGTGCTGGACGGCTGCAAGAATTGCGGGGGCTTCTGGCTTGATGGGGGCGAGCTTGATTTGGTGAACAGAAAACTCGAAGACATAATGCCTGTTAAAGGGAAAGGGTTCTCTGAGTTCGTAAACAATGTTCATTTGCCGTACTGGCATAAACGAGTAAGAAGAAAAAGCAGTGAAACGGATTTCAAGGTGGACGTACCGCCAATTAAGGGGGCCGAACTAAAATCAGGAACCGAGTACGCTTGCCCAGCGTGTAATGCAAACCTGGACTTATACGCTATTTTCGGAATCAAAATAGAAGGCTGTTCGAAGTGTAAGGGTATCTTTTTGGACAAGGATGAACTGCGGAGCCTCAAAGACAAGACCTCGAAAGGCTCCTGGCAAACGCTTAGGTGGATGGACGATGAGGTTGAAGCTATTGGTAAGACCAATGCGATGCCTGCGAAACGTTTATGCCCCAAGTGCGAAGGGATTAAAATGATTTGTGCCAGCTTTGGCGATTCGAAAATTATTATTGATTGGTGTCCTAAGTGTCATGGTGTATGGTTGGATAGAGATGAGTTTCAAGAAATAAATCAGCATTTGCGCGATAAGTTAAATAAACTCTCTTCCGCTGAAATGAGGAAGAAGGTTTTTGAGGAGATAAAAGAAATCTGGAGCGGGCCAGAAGGTAAAATCTCAGAGATACTGGATGCGAAAGCAACAATTTCAGCTTTTCTAAATATTACAATATTCGAGCATCCGAAACTTTTCAAACTACTCGACAATTGCAGTAAGGCGATCCCTATACGCTGACAGAATCCCAAGAAGCTCTCCAGTGTGCGGCTACAATATATGAGGTTAGATATGGAAAGATGATATCCACGTTCATGTACGTCGACCAGAAATACAAGTTACTTCAGCAGAAACTAAAGGGCGGAGGAAAGGTAGTTGTTGCGTACTCCGGTGGGGTGGATAGTACGTTTTTGTTGAAGGCGGCGGTGGAGACGTTGGGGGCGGAGAATGTCTTGGCGTGT
>CAZOUM010000022.1:0-41883 GCA_964582985.1 uncultured Pirellulales bacterium
GTTCAGCTAACCGGTACTAACGCCCGAATACTTGACCATATCAATCTTTGGTTGAGTTAGTATTTAGTCGTTAGTGAATAGTATTTAGCTGGTTGTGGCCGCCTTTGGCGGCGCTAAATTCAGACGACTAAACGTCAAAAACTAATTTGTGTTCATAGTCGCATCTGCATATTTTTTTGAAATACGAATATCGAAACCCGAAATCCGAAACAATATCAAAGTTCAAATGTTCAAATTTTCAAAACTATATGTTTTGGTAATTTGAATTTCGGTGATTCGGATTTGTTTCGAGTTTCGATATTAGGATTTCGAATTTATCCCGCACCTACTTTGGGAATTTGCCTGAGATAGTCGGTGTGTGAACCGTTGAGTGGCGGCACTTTCGGTCCTGAAGGTGGGTTTTCAAAGTAGGTGCGGGATGAAACGAGCTTCCTGGTGAGTATACGTGCGGGGAAACGCCTGTTCCCATTCCGAACACAGAAGCTAAGCCCGTGCGGCCGATGGTAGTGCTTGCGCGTGAGAGTAGGTGATCGCCAGGATTTTACGAAGGCCGAGTGCCGAGAGGCACTCGGCCTTCGTCGTATCGTGTCGCTCGTATCTCGTATCTCGTGTGTGGAAACGTGCGTTGCGCGGCCGATGGTAGCAGAAGAAAATCAAAGATTAAAATGTAAAGAGCAAAAATATAAGGAAAAAGCAAAGGGCGAAAGTGGGTGATCGCCCCCGCACTAAATTGCGGCAAAAGCCTATCCTTCGATTACACTCAGGACAGGTTTGGGGCGGGGCAGGCAGGATTTATAAGCCCTGATTGGGAGACCAGTCGGGGCTTTCCTTTTGCGATCGGAATTCCCAGCCTTTAGTGCTGGTTTTACTTGACGAACAATTTGTTATAGTTTAAACTTTCGGGTAAATTCGATTATCTCAATGTCAAATATTCAAATAGAGAAAAAGTAAGAATGGGTGAAGATTTTTCATCAAAATCTCGAAAACTAACCATCGTCTTATGTATTCTCGTGTTCTTCGGGGCTTGTTTATCCATCCTCTTTGTTATGTATCAGCGCCACGAAATTGAGAACAAAGTTTCAAGCGGAGGCTCTTCGATGTCGTTTTTTGGTAAGCCGCAGAAAGCAAAAGGATGGGATTGCTTTCCAGAGCAGTTCGTGAAGGGTGTAAGGGAAACCCTTGGTACACAGAAGTTTGAATCATTGACCCTCTTGGCAGAGAAGTACGGTCTGTTCGACCAAGATCTGTTCGCGCATCCAAAGTCTTTTACAGACGTTCATGATGAACTGACAAAGATGGAAATAGCAGCTTTATTGACAAGCATGGGGAATGAACTGGCCAGACATCACATCGTTGAGGATGCTGAGGAAGTGTTGCGAATAGCACTTATATTGCGCCCTGAGCATGCAGCGGCGCGCGGGACGCTTGCATCAATTTGTTATTCTACTGGGCGGTTTACCGAAGCGAAGGAACATGCACTCAGAGCAATTGCTGATATGGATAGCCATGCAGAACGGTACAAGGATGTTCCTGTCCCAGAACACATTGCAGACTCAAATGCCATAGACTCCTTTCGTTTGGTACTTCAATCGATAGCAGAAAGTGAAAAATCGGACTGACTTTGGGAAGCATCCGGAAATGTCTAAGTTCTATGAACCATCAGAGTGTGAGCGTTGGAGAGTACTCATAGCGTTTTAATTCGAACTAAAACAACTTCGCCCTCTTGTTGAGGAGTGTTGAACAAGATGAAAATACCGCACACTATACTGTTGCTCCAATTTTTGGAGGGCGATGAGGCAAACGTCATCGCATTCAAAGAGGCGGGCGATGAGCTGGTTGACTTTGTGGTAAGAGGCGAGAAATATAGTTGGTATGAGTCATTTCTCCGTCCTATAGGATTTCTCTATAGACATTATTTAGAGCTTGAGCTAAAGTACTGGATAAAGGAGTTAAATGAAGGTGCGTTTGATGAGGCAGACAAGCTTCTGAAGGATCACAATCTGAAGAGCCTGTGGCTCGAACTAAAACCCTTGATTCAGCCTTTTTGTATAAGCCAAAAAGATCAAAAAATTATGAGCGAAGTGGAGGAAGTCGTTCTGACATTTGATAAGTATGATCCAACTGGACAGGAGTTTCGATACATCAGGACAACGAAGGGTATGAAGACCCTAAGAAATCTACCACCAAAATTTGACATTAAAGAGGTCAAAAGTTTGATCGGGAGAGTTTCCTTTTTCTTCGACGGACTGGGAGGTTTCGTTTCAGTCTGAACTCATGAGTGGAGATTAGCCATATAGCTGACGGGCGTCTTAGCAGGAATCGCCTGTTGGCCATTGCGAACACAGAAGCTAAGCCCATTCGACTCACTTCGCTCGCTCATGGCAGGCCGTGCGGCCGATGGGAGTGCATTAGAGCGAGAGCAGTTTTGAGCGGTTCTTTCACTTACCTGCTGCGTTACGCAGCTTTGCCAGATACTCGACGTATTAGAATACGCCTGCGTTCTATCAAAACTGCAAGCCTTGCAGGATAAGCGAAATTCCACACTCAAAATTCGTGAATGCCCCCGCATGGGAAAGACTGCGGGGCCCCCCGGTTTGTTTACCTAGGGAAGCTCACCTCGAGGGCGAGGAGGCAGGATTTTTTGAGCTCCGATTGGGAGACCGGTCGGGGCTTTCCTTTTGCGCTGCGTTCGGAGAAGGATAAATTGACTTGCATACTCAGTGAATGTTTCTTTCGATGCAAGCATCAGCGAAACTTTCATCTTCGTCTGCAGGTCAGGCATACTGACCTAAGATTAGTCAATTTATGTAAAGAGGAAGCTAAGCCCATTCGACTCACTTCTCTCGCTCATGGCAGGCCGTGCGGCCGATGGCAGCAGAAGAAAATCAAAGATTAAAATGTAAAGAGCAAAAATGTGGAGATTCTTCCCCTTCGACTACTTCGGCTCCGCTCAGTATAAATACGCTCAGGGCTAAAGGGTGTTTTGGCTCAGAATGACGGGATTAGTAGGGCGAGTCCTTCGACAAGCTCAGGATAAAATCCGGTGATTGCTCCGCCAGACGTACGGCGGACAAACAGGATTTTTTTGTGATTAGTCGATAGTATTTAGAACATGCGGGATTTATGAAGGCCAGTTCCAAGAAGGGGGCTGGCCTTTTCCTTTGCGCTGGTTTGGACGTTGGCTTGTTACGATAGCCTTATTTTTAGTATAAGGCACACATTCTTCTTTACAGGGGCTACCGATTGGAGTAGATTTGAGTCAAGTGCTAAGAGTCGGTCAATCAGTAATGTTGCAATGGTGCAAAGACGGGATGGGATCCAGGCCTTTAGATTGGGATACTTTTACAAGAGGCACGATGCCTTGGAACGCCGATGAATGCTTGGAGGTGATGCGATGGTATCACAACTTGCAGGGAACGCCGAAGGACGATTGGGATCTTCGTGAGCGGAGCCTTCTTCTGAAGTTGGAGGAAACAGGCAAGGTCCAAAAGGTACAGTTCAATCAGTTCCAGCCTCTCAACCAGCTTGGTTTCTATATGGCCCAGCGGTACGACAGCGATGTCATGCCCTATTACGCAGATCGTTTTATGCGAATCATGGATTTCTTATGTGAGCATCGAGAGGAACTGAAGGGCGACGGTCTGTATAGGGAAGGCGGTGATGACTTTGATGAGATTTGTTATCCACTATTACAAGCTCTTTGCGAACTTCCATACTCAAGGACTCAGGTCTTAGACGGGGAAGAGTGCCACACGTTTGATTATGACGAGGTCGTCAAAAAAACGCGAGCCCTGCTCGAGGAGTACTGCGACGAAGACGAGTGATTGGCACAGGCTCTTTGCGCGAGAGTAGGTGAACGCCCCCGCATGGGAAAGACTGCGGGGCAGGCGAGTTGGGCTTTTCCTTTTTTTGAAGCCGCACATTATAGAGCGGGAAATGGGAAATCGCGAATAACAGACATATTCACAACTTTGGCGGGGGAAGAGCTGTTTATTAAGGCTGGGGGGCGTATTTTTGTCACTTTACGGTCAGAAAGTACCGATTTTTGCAGAGTTTGCGAGCCTCGTGCCGATATATCGTCGTAGCGGTCGCGGTCTGAGAAATACAAGCGTGTTTGAGCTGTTAGGGTAAATTAGTTAGGGATTGGCATTTCGATGGTTCTTGAAGGGACATGTCTGAGGACAGAAAGGGGATGCGCCGGGGCGCTGCAAGGCGACAAAGCGCCTTGTCCCTTCCCCGCCGAAAGGAGGTGGTGTCCGATGCGAGAATTATGAAATGCCAGTGAAGGCAAAGCAGTAGAAGAACAAGAATCAAAAGTAAGAAATAAAGCACGGAGTACAAGAAATGTTAGCGAAAATAGAATGGGATAGTCTTATTGTCGTTCCAGTTCGCGAGATGTTGACGAAAATAATCGGCTATTTGCCTACCCTGCTCGGTGCGTTAATCATCCTGATAGTGGGTTGGTTTGTGGCCAAGACAATCCGAGGGCTGGTCAGCCGGCTGCTCAAGGTCGCACGCTTCGATCAGCTGGCGGACAAGGCAGGAGTATCAGAAATCCTAAGCAAGGGCGGTTTCAAGACATCGGCGCGAGATGTGCTAAGTGGCCTGGTTTATTGGCTTGTTATTATTATGGTGCTGGTGCTGGTGGTTAATGCGCTGGGCCTGCCGCAAGCTTCTGATGTGCTTGAGAGCCTGTTTGCTTACATTCCGAACGTCATAGCGGCCTTATTTGTGGTGGTGGTTGCGATGTTCCTTGCGAACTTTGTCTCTGGAATAGTCCATACGGCCGCCGGCAATGCCAACTTGCCCAGACCAGAGATTCTCGCCGGCGTGAGCCGATGGGCAATCATCCTTTTCGCAGGAACCATTTCACTGAGAGAGCTTGGTATTGCGCCGCTCTTGGTGACCACTACCTTTAATATCGTGCTTGGTGGTGTCTGCCTTGCTTTGGCGCTGGCCTTCGGTCTGGGCGGCAAGGACGCTGCGGCAAGATACATCGAGGAATTGAGGCGAAAGCGCGGTAAGGTCGATTGACCGGTGACATTAAGGCTGGTGTGAATAGGAAGGGAAGATGAATCCGAGCCGCGGCGGCGAGCTTGGTTAGACGATGCTCAAGTCCGACGGGGTCGGTCTGCTGTTCGCGGCCGTGCCAGTACAGGCACCATTTTGCGCCGTCTGAATGCATGCCTTTTGATGCCTATGAGTTTGGCGTATCCGTACTGGGTGGTATGTCACCGCCATGGAACATTGGCGCTGGGTTCATATAAGACCGATGATTAGCTGGAGGGACGCGGGTTGGAGGTTTGATATTTCAGATTTCAAATTTCCGATTTGAAGTTTGGAGTAGCGAAGTCGCCGTGGTATTTGCGGGCGGCTTTGTCGTATGCTTTTGCGGCGTCGATTTCGGAGTTGAAAGAGCCGAGGTATATTTTTCGGTTATTTAGCTGAATTCTGGCTTTGTACTTTCTTTGGATTTTGTCCCATTCGAGGCCTTTGTATTTTGAGCGTGATTTTGTTTTTCTCTTGGTGCGGTTGCAGAGGTTTTGTGATACGGTGGCGGGGCGGAGGTTTGCCTTTCGATTGTCGAGGCCGTTGCGGTTTATGTGGTCGCATAGCAGACCTGCCGGGATGTTGATAATCTGGCGGTGCATCCAAATTTTCTTTCTTTTTTTGGAATTTTGGAGGCGTTGCCATCGGGCGGCGTAAGAGCCGGTGGGGCTTTTGGCGAGGAACCATTTGTATTTTGCGAGGCGGGGGTAGTCGTCGGGGTCGACGATTGCGAATTTGCCTTTTGTGAGGGGGATTTTTCTGAAAGGGCAGCCGTAGCGGAGGCGGCGATACAAAAGGACAAGCAAAACAAATGGCCATATCAGCCAGTTTGGGATGTCAAAAGAAACCTTGATAATCCCCTCCGGTGATTGGTTAATTGGTTAACTGGTGAGTACCTCCAAGTATGACGGCAACCTTATATCAGGAAACGGCTAATTTTGATTGTTGCTTTCTGTGTTCGCCCCTCACGTCTTATTGCTTACCGCTCGTCCCTCCACTATTGCTTCGACTTGCGCATTTGCGTTGAAATTGTGGGATTTTTCAGCGTGTGAATTTTCGTAAGTGACTGGTGCGCAAGGGTTAAAAATTTTTCAAGAATTTTGTTTTTTGTTTTTAAACCCTTGCGCAAATGATTGAAGTGGCATACTGAAAACCCCGCATCAAATGACCCCGCCAAAGAAATGCGAGGGCAGGCGGCAGGAGCCTATTTGGGACGGGACAGGCAGGACAGGTTTGGTGCGGGGCAAGCGGATGAATGGCGAATACTGAACATCGAATTTCGAATGATGAAGATAAGAAAGAATATCGAGTAGCGAACAAGGAATGTCGAATGATGAAGTGTATTCGGTAGGCGGATTCTTTGACGGGGCCGAGGGAAAAGGGATGTAAGTTGCTTGTGGTAAATAGGTTAGGGCAAAAGTGGCTTTGAAGAGGGCTGGTGGGCAACTTTTTGTAAAAAAATTAAGAATTTTCGAAAAAAGTGCTTGCAATATCCGGCAGGGGGGGTATAATAGATATAAGAATCATTGCTCTTTTCTTCTTTTATGGTGTCTTGGTGAAGTGAGACGGTTAAGATTCTTATAAGTTTGTAGTATTTCTCTAATTTAAGGCTGTCTCACAAGGCTGAAGTCAGTTTTGGCTTCAGCCTTTCTTTTGCGCTTTTCGGCCTGAAACCCGCTCGCGGCCAAGTTGGTCAAGGCTGTCAAATTTCCGGAGTGGCCTGTTTGTGCCGCAGCAAACCGGCCTTGAACGTAATCTGAGCAAACAATAAAATAGTTGAGAACTGCGCCGAGGAAAGCCGCAAGGAGCATAAGAGGCTGGACCCTTAAAGACCGTATCCAGGCTTTGGGAGCAGGTCATTATGTACAAACGAAGAGGTTTTACCCCGTTAGAAATAACGATTGCAAATGGGTCAAGTAGAAGATTTTTAGCGGGGTTTACCCGCCTTCGCAGAAAGCCATGGGTTTTACCCGTGGATGAATGCGAAAAAGGTATCCGCCGAAGCTTTAGCGTAGGCGGATGCTTCGGCGGGTTCCGCCGAAGATGGAGGTGTCACGGGCTATGCCCGTTGGGCTCCACGTTAATCGAGCTTTTGGTGGTGATATCTATCATTGCGCTTTTGATGTCGATACTGCTGCCGGCGCTGAGGAAGGTAAGGGACCAGGCAAAGGCAGCTATTTGCCTGTCGAATCTGTATGAATGGGGTATTGCGTGCAAGATATACACGGGTGATAACAAGGGCCGGATGCCCGACCTTCACGAGTATGACTGGATTACTCCCTTGTACCCGTACTACAAAGACATAAAGCTGGTTCTCTGTCCAAGCGCCAGTAAGCCATACTATATCCCTGCGCCGGAGGAGGACCTGCTGGGCGGAAAGTTTAAGGCGTGGGTAGAGTGGCGGGATTATGACGGCGACGGCGAAAGGGAAATAGTGATCGGCAGCTACGGAATAAATATGTATATAGGAGAGAATGATATCGGCGACAGGGGTGACATGCTCTGGAAGACTATCCTTATGAAAGGGTCAGCTTATGTGCCGGTGCTTACGGATTCTGCTCAGAGTGAAGACTCTCCATATCCCACTGACGACCCGCCGCTATGGGACGGGCAGATCTACAGCCGTGACCCCAAGGATGTACATGAAATCAGGGACCGCTGTATCGACATCGACCGACACCTCAAGCATATAAACGTTCTTTTTGCGGACTGGCATGTCAGTCGAGTGACACTTAAGGGGTTGTGGCGGCTTTGGTGGCATCGGGATTGGGTCGAAGAGCTTAAAGCAGCAGGTATGCCGACAGAATGGGATGAGCCGGGCCACTGGATGTTCGGATACCCAGATTAGGGAGCGTTCGTAGAATAACGGTTCAGGAGGTTTGGTCCGGCATGCGGTTTTGTTGGTCGGTGATAGTCGCAGGTGGGGTGGGCAGGAAAAGTCTTACAATTCTGAGGACAGGCCATAATATGAGGGCAACAACAAGGCCGGCGAGCAATCCACAGGGCAAAACAACAAATGCAGCTATGAGACTGAATATTATGGGTGTGAATAGTAAGGTGATTAGACATTGAATCCAGGTGCCATTTTTGGCCATATGCAGCCCAGCGACTACGAGGGATACGCACATTACGATAATGAGGCCGATGCCTGAAGCGGCACAGGCTGAAGTTGCGCCGATACCAACTTCTGTTCTATCCTCGATGTTGTTGATTCGCCGAATTAGCACCAATCCGACAAGGGCGCCAAATACTGCACCAAGAACGTAGAGCCATAGCGGGCTGGTACGAACTTCGGCAAAGAATGATGTGAGAGTGGTTTGTTGCGCCAATAGGCTCGGCAGCCGCAGCAGAGTAACGGAGACCCATGGCCCATATACAGCACCTACCGCAGCAGCGGCTACTATTGCTGCAACAACACGATGGAACTTGCGAGGCGTAAGCATTTTGCTCTGGTCATGCTTATACTTACATAGCCATACCGCCGTCGATGCAAAGGACCTGGCCTGTGATGTAGCCAGCGTCGTCGCTTGCCAAGAATGCGACGGCCTTTGCCACATCGTCAACGGTGCCGACCCTGCGCAAGGGTATTAGTTGTTTGGCGGCTTCTATAACGGGTTCGGGGAGCCTTTTGGTCATTTCCGTTTCGATAAAGCCGGGAGCGACGCAGTTTGCGGTTATGTTCTTCTTGGCCAGCTCGCGGGCTATTGTTTTGGTCATACCTATAAGGCCGGCTTTGCTGGCGGAGTAATTTGCCTGGCCTGCGTTGCCCATTACGCCGGAGACGGAGCTGATACTGATAATGCGGCCGAATTTGTTTCTCACCATAGACTTTGCGGCTGTTCGGGTGGCAACAAAGGCAGCGCGCAAATTAACGTCAATAACATTGTCAAACTCTTCGTCACTCATTCGAATGAGTAAGTTGTCGCGTGTGATGCCGGCATTGTTTATTAGAATGCCTATGCCGGCGTATTCGGCAGCCAAAGACTCAAGTGTCTCAGTGAACTTAGCGCTATCAGTAATGTCCACACATTTAGTAATAATGTCAAATCCGGCCTGCTTTGCAATATTTTCCAGTTCACTGAGCTGCTCGGCGTTTATATCCAGTCCGGCGACGATGCGGCCTTGCTTTAGCAGTTCGAGAACAATTGCTCGACCTATTCCTCTGGCGGCACCAGTTACAACAGCAAGTTTCTGTAACATCTTCTTAATCTCCGAATTAAACCTGGACTTTCAACAACTCGCTTATAGCCTGCAGGCTGCTTATGTTGACGACTCTTGTCTTTCTGCTGATTCTTTTCATAAGTCCTGTCAGGACTCTGCCGGGTCCAATCTCGTAGAAGTTTTCCACGCCGTCAGCTATAAGTTTTTCCATACATTTTTGCCAAAGAATCGGTGAAGTCAATTGCCTGGTCAGCCCTTCTATGATTTTTTCTGCGTTTTGGTAGTAATCAGCGTTGATATTGGCAATAGTCCTGATGTCAGAAGGCCCTGCAATTTGACAATTCAACAATGCTTCTTTGAGGGCATCTGCGGCGGTGGCCATCATTTCGGTGTGAAAGGCACCAGCGACTTCCAACGGCAGAGCTTTTGTGGCCCCGTATTTGTCGGCCAGTTTTTCTGCACGGCTGCAAGCTGCCTTGCTGCCGCTTACGACAATTTGGCCGGGGCAGTTGAAATTAACTGGTGCCAAGATTTCGCCGTCACTTGCTTCGGCGCAAAGCTTGGCGACCTGCTCTTCATCCAGACCAATAATACTGAGCATCACGCCGTCGGTAGCATCTGCCGCCTGCTGCATTGCCTGGCCACGCTTCTGTACGAGAATCAGGGCATCCTCGAATCTAATCACTCCTGCAGCATAGAGAGCAGTGTATTCGCCCAAACTAAGTCCTGCTGTTACGTCCGGTCGCAGATCCTTGGTTGGAGGGTTTGTCTTTAGAACCTCCAATATGGCAGCGGAGGTTACAAAAATCGCAGGTTGTGATATGGTTGTGGTGTTTAATTGTCCGGCGGGACCTTTGAAGCAGATACTGCTCAAGTCAAATCCAACGATAGCATTTGCCTTCTCAAAAATCTGGGCTGCTGCAGGAAAGGTATGGGCAATTTCGGTGCCCATTCCCACGGTCTGAGCTCCTTGTCCCGGAAATAAGAAAGCTGTCTTCATAATTCTTATCTCGTATTGCGTATTGCGTATATCGTATTGCGTCCCAACTTATCACGATTTTTCGCAATACGAACCATTAAAACTGAATTACGTTTGCTCCCCAGGTCAAGCCTGCACCGAAGGCGACAAAAATAACGATATCTCCTGGTTTGATTTTACCTGCCCTGATGCAGCCGTCGAAGGCAAGGGGGACGGAGGCCGCGGACGTGTTGCCGTATTCGGCGATATTTAGATATACCTTTTCATCCGGCAGCTTCAATCGTTTTGCCGCAGACTCAATAATCCTTGCATTCATCTGGTGCGAAATAAGCATCGCGATGTCGTCGATGGTCAAATTGCAATAGTCCAGGCACTGGTTAACAGCTTCAATAATGCGGCGGACCGCCTGCTGATAGACTTCTCTGCCCTTGATTTCCATGTAGATTTTATTGGGGTCGTCCAACTCTTTGTCTGCGGGGTGACGAGAGCCGTACGCCTGGCAGTTCAATGCTTCCCAGCGGTCTCCGTCCGAAGACATAGTACTGTATAAGATGCCCTTTCCATCATTGCGCCGCTCAAGGACGACGGCCCCTGCACCGTCTCCGAAAAGGATGCAACTCGTCCGGTCACTCCAGTTAGTAATCTTGGTGAGAGTCTCGGCTCCTATCACAAGGGCGTTTTCAAACCGGCCGCTCTCCAAGAACTGCTGCACGATACTAAGCGAATAAATAAAGCCGCTGCAGGCAGCACACAAATCAAAGACCCATGCCTTTTTTGCGCCAAGGGCCCTCTGGACAAAAGAGGCTGTGGAAGGAAAAACCATCTCCGGTGTGATAGTGGCGACGATAATAATTTCAAGGTCTGTGCCATCGAGATTTGCCTGTGTCAGAGCCCTTTTTGCTGCTTTGATGGCCAAAAATGCAGTGGTTTCGCTGTCAGTAGTAATGTGTCGAACCTTGATACCCGTTCTCGATGTAATCCATTCATCGGAGGTGTCCACCATCTTTGCCAAATCCTGATTCGTCAGTTTTTTTTCCGGCGCAAATGAACCATAGCCTGTAACAGCTGCGCGGTAGACAGGGGGGCGCTCGTCAATTCGTTTGCTCATCAGATGTCCTTACAGGGATATTTTGAGGGGTGTCATTTTGCAACTTATCGGAAAACGGGCTTCCTGACAGATACTCGATGATTTTCTCGTTAATTCTTTCGGTGTGGTATTTTTTAGAAGCCCGGACGGCGTTTTTAATCGTTCTTCGGTGGCTTGAGCCGTGACATATAAGCGCCGTGCCATTGACGCCTAACAGCGGCGCACCACCGTACTCATTGTAATCATATTTCTTATAAATTCTCATCATCACAGGCTTAAACTTCATAGCGAGTCGCAGCTTCTCTGACAGAAGCTCATATTCTATTGCCTTGAACAGCCCATCAACAAGACCCTCGGTAAGCTTTAGAATTACGTTTCCCACGAAGCCTTCACAGACCACAACATCACATACGCCTCTGAAGATGTCCCTTCCCTCAATATTTCCGACGAAGTTCATATTGGCATCGTCTTTCATAAACTCGCGTGCCTTTTTGATGACCTCGTTACCCTTTGCATCTTCCTGACCGATGCTCATAAGGCCGATGCGTGGGCTTTCGATGCCGAGGAGGTCTCTTGAATATATTCTGGCCATGACGGCGTATTGATAAAGATTGATGGGCTTACAGGCGATGTTTGCTCCGACGTCACATATTGTGACGGGTCCTTCAGGTGTTGGAAACACGACGGCAATTCCTGGCCGATTAACGCCGGGCAGATTTCTCATTCTCATTTGGAAAGCGGCAACACAAGCACCGGTATTTCCTGCAGAAATGACGGCGTCGGCGTGTCCGCGCTTTGCCAATTTCGACATAACAGCGATTGAGCTTTTGACCTTTCTTCGCAGACTCTCTACAGGCGGTTCGTCCATGGCGATAACTTCGGGAGCATCAACAACGCTGATGGCGCCTTCACGGGACTCGCGAGAGGGCAATTGCGGCTCTATCAAATTCTTTGGGCCGACGAGTATCAACTCATCGTTTTCGTCAAGAAGCTCAATCGATTGCAATGCCCCTAAGATAATTTCATGAGGCGCATTGTCGCCGCCCATTGCGTCTATTGCAATTCGCATTTTTTAACTGCTTTTCTCCTTGCCGAGCTTGAGGGTGATATTGGGATTGAGGTAACCGCAGTTGGTGCAGGCCGCGTGCGGCAGTTTGGCCTGGTCGCATTTTGGACAGACCGAATAGTTTACGGCTTTTAGCCTGTCGTGGCTTCGCCTGGTACGGGTCCTGGTCTTACTGGTTTTTTTGGCTGGTAGCATTATCAAGCACTCCGTTAGTAACGATAGAACAGTAAAAACAATTAAAATAGTCAACCGCCAGCGCTTTGTCAACCCAAATTTAACTCTGTGCTGCCAAAATCGCTGTTTTTACACAGTTTTGCCCATCTCTTGTCTGGTTGACGGCCGCCACCGACTTTATCGAATCTTAACTCGCGCGGGGCGGCTACAAAGTCCGGCGACAGAGCTACGAGGCCCAGGATAAAAGGTGCTGCAATCTCTTTTATCCGGCAAGCGGCAACTTCCTCTGCTTCGTCAGCAATGTGTCTTCTCGCAAACTGCTCGAAACGGTCATCGCCTCGTTTAGAAAGAATTGCAAATTTCCCTCCGAAGGCGGAGCGATTCCCAAGTCTGTCCCCGGCATCACGTGGTCCGACCAATGGTCGTTTTGGGAGGAGGGCTACCCGGCGATAATGCTGACCGACACCGCGCCTTTCCGCTATCCCCATTACCACACCGCGGAAGACACGCCTGACAAGCTCGATTTCGATTCTCTGGCAAGAGTGGTATCAGGCATAGACTTCATCGTCGCGGAATTGGTGCGGCAGGGAACTTAAACGGGGAGGCTCCGGCGTTCGCATCTGCAGGAAGAGGTGAAAAAGATGTACTCAGAAATGAGCATTTTTTGCAATTTTTTGTTAATTTTTGCGAATTTTTGCGGTTTTTTCTCTACTTGTTCGCCGAATTGGCACATTTGCGCCCTTTCACCTGCGTATTCGCGCTGGAAAATATTGTTAGTTTCTCATTGAAATTCCGATTAAAATAATGTACGAAAGTTTATTATTTCGGTTTGTGCGTCGGGAGATGTAAGATTTTCGGCTGAGCCGCACCGATTAGCGGCTATTTCGCAAGATTAAATAGGACTTATGGCACGTTATCGCAAGAAAAGGGCCCTTTATGAGGTGATGAGCAAGAGCCGGTCGAGGCCAGCTGAGGAGCAGCGTGCGCAAGAGCCCGGCAAAGATGAGTCGGGCGCTGCAAAGCCTGATGTGCCGACGGCAGACTGGGTATCGCAATGGCGCAAACGGCCGAGAATTGTTCAGTTTATTGGGGGCAGAGTTGAGTTTTCAGTGCCGTATCCGCTCGCGATTGCAGTACTTCTGGGCGTTGTTTTGCTGGTCCTGTTTGCTTACAGGATGGGTGAATATGGCGTCAGGGTCGAGCAGGAACTGACGCCGAAAGGCCCTCAGCCAGTCGGCAGCAAAGGGACAGAACCTGGGCCAAAAGTAAAAAAAACCGACCCGAGTGGTGGGGCTCCGAAGGGGCCGGATGTGGCGCCCGTGATGAAAGGCGACCATCGTATCGTGATACAGCAGTTTCACCGAAGCAGGGACCTGGAGGAGGTCCAGAGATATTTTCTGTTACATAAAATTGAGACTGTGATTGAAAGGCGCGGCGGCCAGTTCTTTTTGCTGACAAAGGATACGTATGAAAACCCTGGACGAGCCGGGACCGACGGCGCCGCTGCACTGCGAACAATAAAACGAATTGGGGCTGGGTATAAAGCTCCGCAAGGATATGAGAGTTTCGCGCCTCGGCAGTCGAAGCCGTTCAGTGACGCCTACGGCGAAAAGATTAAGTAGTTTTTGAGGAGATGTTGAATGTCTATTGACCGTTCGTTGAAAGTTAAAGGGGCTTTGAGCAGGCACCGAAACGTTTTGACACGAGCCGAGCGCATCGAGCAGCTCAAAGAAGAGGAACGGTGGGGTGAGGGTGATTCGCTTTTGGGGCTGCCGAAGGTTGCGCATCGCAAGAGTCACGCGGGGCGAAAGGCAGCAGCGGCTAAAGAGGCGGCAGCTACCGAGGCAGGGGCTGAGGCGGCTGAAACGCCGGAGGCTGAAAAGAAAGAAAGTTAAACAAGGTTTTGATTCGATGGACCACAGCCCCGTCTTTGGGTGGGGCTTTTTTATTTGCTTTACACCGTACAATAGACGCCAAATCAGGTTTGGGTAGAGAGCGGAGGAGGAGAAAAAATTGAAAAAATTCTTTTTTTTTGTTGACTTCTTCTACAAATGTAGTAGAATTGTTCTACGATTGTAGAAGGAGAAGATATTATGAAACTGACCGAAGCAGAATGGCTGATTATGAATGCATTGTGGGACAAGTATCCGGCGACGGCGCGAGAGGTCTCGGGTCGGCTGCCGGCAGAGGTGAACTGGGCGTACACGACCATTAAGACGATGTTGACTCGGCTGGTGGAGAAAAGGGTCGTAACTGAAAGAAAACGCGGTAATACGAGCGTTTATGAGCCAAGACTTTCTCGTCGGAAGGCACAAATCAGGGCGGTTCGGAGTCTGGCCGATGTGGCTTTTGACGGCGCTTTCGGGCCGTTGATGCATTTTCTGCTGGAAGAGGAAAAGCTGACAAGCAGACAGCGCAGAGAACTCGTCAATGTCCTGGCGAAGAATCATAAGGCGAAGGGAGGGCGGAAATGAGCGAGCAAATTAATAGTATGGCTGAAGTCTGGTGGGGCTGGATGTGGCCGATGTTGTGGCAGGTAGGTCTGCTGATTGCACTGGTTGGCCTGATAGATTTTGTTATGCGAAGGCGTGTCTGGCCGCAGGTCAGGTATGCGCTTTGGCTTTTAGTTTTGCTGAAGTTAGCTTTGCCGCCGGGGCTTGGGCTGCCCACCAGCGTCACTTCGCAATTACAGCCATTAGCGAGGGACAGCGTAAAAGCTCAACTATTTTCTGATGAGATAAGTGAGAGTGAGCACATAGAGGGGGATGTGCCTACAATGGCACTGGCGAGTGACGAAGCGGTAGGGGAGGGGGGTATCGGTGGTGAGGCATCGATTTCTATTGGGCAAGCAGTAGTTGCCGAGGAAACTGAAAAGGGCGGGGCAGAGCTTTGCCGGCGAGGTTATCTGATGCTGGGGTGGTTGTCAGGCGTGGTGATATTGGCGGGGTGGCTGGTGGTGAGGTTTCGGCAGTTGCGGCGGGCGCATATAGGGAAATCAGGTTTGGTTGAGCTGCCTGAGTGGTTCGAGGAATTGGTGGCTGATGCGGCAAGAAAGCTGAAGTTGCGTCGGCTTCCTGAAGTGTCTTTGTCACGTGGTGTTGTTAGTCCGGCGGTGTTTGGGGTGTTCAGGCCGGTGCTGCTGATGCCGGCGGAGAACATCAGTCGGCTTTGCCGTAAAGAGATTGAGCACGTTTTGCTGCATGAGCTTGCGCATATTAAACGCGGTGACCTTAAGGTGCATGCGGTTTATATGGTGCTGCAGATAATGTATTGGTTCAATCCATTGCTTTGGTTAGTTCGGCGGCAATTGCAGCACTTGAGGGAACTGTGCTGTGATGCAACGGTGGCGAGGATATTGCGGGAGAAAACAGCGGATTATCGCGAAACCATTGTTGAGACTGCGAGGCGATTACTTGCCAAACCGGTAAAGGTGGGAATTGGGTTGTTAGGTTTGTTTGAGGATTCGAGCCGGCTTTCGGTTCGGCTGAGGTGGCTGGAGAAGAAGACGTGGAAACAGCGCGGTTTGCGGATTGCGACGGTTTGTGTGGTTGTTGCGTTTATGTGCGTCTGCGTACTGCCGATGGCGGCGGCTAAGGAGAAGGACAAGGAAGCTGGTGGATCACTTGCAAAGACCGGTGGGGAAGAAAAGCAAAAGGAAGTTAGCAGCGGTGATAAGGCTTCGTCTCGCGCGTGGCATGTTATGCGTCAGTGGAATGCCGGGCCTTTATTGCTCGGTCTCACTCAGAAGCTGGGCAAGGTCATCGTGCCTTCGCGGCGGGATGAGAAGATATGGAAAGGGGTGAAAAAGGGGGGAAAGCTCAAGCTCAATATCGCAGTAGAAGGCGACGTGAGCGGTGAGATTTTTGTCGGGTTCTTCAAGGATGGCAAGTGGTCGGGTGAGCCGGTGCAGGTGCGGAGTTTTCCGGGGCCGGGGGAATACGTTGTGGAGAAACTCCCGGCGGGTAAGTTTCAAATTGGGGCGATGACAGGTGCATCGCCGGTGGCAGATGCGCTGGGCGTTCAGCAGACGTGGCCCGAACCGATAGAGGTCAAGAGAGGACAGACTGCTGCAGCAAAGGTGCTCGTGTCGCCGGATTTTCGGCAACGCGCTTCAGGAGTGGATAATACTGAGGCCGCGAGGGCTTTTGTTGGCGAGTGGGACAAGATGAATCCGGATAACCTGCTGCAAGGGCGGGTGACCGGTCCCGACGGGAAGCCTATTCCATACGCTCAGATAGTTCTTCACGAGTACAAAACTAAACGCGCTTCGTATAGGATGCTGCACAGCGGCACGGATGAGGAAGGTCACTTCTATCTTGACAAGATGGATTGGCCTTACCGGATTCAAGTGATATGGGATGAAAAGCTGCCGGAGGCGCTGGGCACGCGGCAGCATTTTATCATTAAGAGGCGGGCGTTAAGAGGCCGACAAAAGGTTGACTTTAAGTTTGATGTGTTTCCACTCGGCACTGCGGTTCTCAAAGGTCGGGTTGTTGACCAAGATAATAAGCCTGTAGGCGAATTTCATCTTTTTGTCCGAACGAAAATTGACTGGAGTGACTGGCATAAAGATGCTGATGGTGACTACCGAGTGACTTCGTATCGGATACCATTTATCTCAGAGGACGGCAGCTTTGAACTGTCGGGACTTCCGAGCGGTGTTTTTGAGGCGAGGGTGATACCTTTCAATGTCCAGGCTTATGAGTTTCATCAAGGTTTAGAAGTGGGGTTAGAGGATGGCAAGACTACGGAAGCTGAGCTGAGAGTGAAGGCGAAGAACGTTTTGTACGGCCGCGCGTTGTTTGAGGACGGGAAGACTCCGGCGGCCGACGAAATTCACATCATTGTTACGGTGGGGCGAGGTGGGCCCGGTAGGGGGGTCGGCGGTGTTGACTCGGATGGGTATTTTACCGTCCACTTTAATGACCGGGAACTTGAAGCCTTCAAAGCGGGGTGGTCCACAATTGTACTAATACGGAAAGACAGTCGCCAAGTACTTGGAACATTTCCTGCTGGGCTGCTATCGGCGGAGCGGAGTAAGGCCGGCGTATTGAAGGTCCCGCGAGTTCCGCCAAAAGAAACGAAGGAATTCGGGACAGGTGACCCGTCAAAGTCTGGTATGTACGGCAAAAAGGTAGAGCCGTTTGAGCTCTTGGGAATTGACGGCAAAACGTATCGGCTCGCGGATTACAAAGGTAAAGTGGTGCTGTTGAATATCTTTGCGACGTGGTGCAGGCCGTGCTTTGCTGAGCTGCCGCACCTGCGGGAATTGAACAGTCAATTCGCAGACAAGGGGCTTGTAATCCTGGCGATATCACACAGGGAAATGCCGGGGGCCGTCGAGTCCTATGCCCGCAAACATAGTTTGCCGTACCCGGCGCTTGTCGACCGGAGGGGACAAGCAACGAACCAGTTTGCATATAGGCCGGGACAGGTGGCACTTCCTACAAATGTTCTGCTCGACCGGGACCACAAGATTGCGTATTATGGTGCGGGCTTTGGTATCAGGACTTTCGACGAGATTAGAGAGACCGTGGAGAAATTACTCAGCGATGGGTCGGCAACATCCGGCGGCTGATAGAAGGCAGATTACCGGCTCTATTTGTGGCTACTGCTGCCAATTAACATTTACCGGTACGGCAGAGACCGGATGGGTCTGCTCACTTTCACTCGGTTGCGGTGCAGGAGCCTGTGATGTTACAATCTCAAGATGAGGGTCCTGACCGCGTTTGCGGCACCACTTCGAATAAGCTTGTCTGCACGCTTTTTCTATTGTCGACTCCGATTCCGCTCTTTCTTCCTGCTCAAATGTGGCGGTCAAGGGAGTAAGGTCAAGTCTCTGCGGTCCTGCAAGTGACCATATCGACTGCAGCGAAATGTTCTGCTCTTGCAAACTCTCAGCATCATCTTGGGTTTTCGTTTTGTCTTTCTTGATTGGTAATTCGAGCGATCCTCCGTAACGCCAGCTTATGACAAAGAAGCCCAGCGGCAGCAAAAGCAAGCCCCACGGACTAAAATTAGTACCGAACGATTTGCCTTTTCGCTTGAGAACACACTTACCCTTACCTCGTTTGGACACTTTTGCTTTTGCAAACGTAACTGTACACGGCTTGCAATCGCAACGCGCGTATCCGGGTGCGGATGCCAGAACGATTTCTGCGGGCCCCAACGGAATGTGCCATTGGCGCGGGACTATCAGTTTTCCTGCCTGCTTCTTTGTACGAAGGAAGGTCTTGGGCGTGACTTTCATATTCATGTCCACCGTGACGGGACAATCCAACCAGTTTGTGCACAACGCGTAGATATGAAACGGACTTGCCTGCCTTGCCGGCCCATCCGCCCAGAAACTTAATGAAACCTTCTTTGTATTAAAGACATCTTGCTTAAGGACCTTCTTCGTCAGAAAAGTATACCAGTCGAATACTTTTTGCTTAGCCACTTTATTCTCCTCTTACTAATATTTTCGATGTTCAAAAACCTTGTCATGTGGAACTATATATTTCGGCAAATGCAGAAGGAATATTTAGCGACTATTTGTGCTGATAGAGCGTTTTCTTATATATTTCTCCAGAATCAGCCGGAGAAGTCAAGGTTTGAGGGGCTTTGAGGTGGCGAGTGCGATGGCGCGGCCCTGGTCGCCGACGGCACAGTAGAAATGATAAACGATGTCCCTGTGCTTAATCATCCAGGGCTTGTGTGCGTATTTTTTGTCCCAGGGCTCGGAAGGCCCAATCAGGTCAGGGCCGTCCCACTTTGTCCAATTGACGAGGTCGTAGGAGCAGGCAAAAGTGTCAAAGGCCTTCGGCTTCCAAAAAGCTCCGAAATAGAACATGACCCAGACGTCGCCGATTTTGGTAATTTGCGGGTCGCCGGAGATACCTTTGAAGTTGTCGATTACGGGCTTGTCGCCGAAGCGCTTCCAGTGAATCATGTCGTTTGAGACGGCCATGCCGATTCTTTCAACACCGGTGGGTTTATGTTTGGCGTTGTAAAACATTACGAACGGATAACCCAAACTCTGGTCCTTATCCCAAATGATATTACTTTTATAGAGCTTCTTCGTTTCAAATTCGCGTGCATCCGGCTGGTAAGGGTGAAGGATGGGGTTTTCCTTTATTCGATTCCATTCAAGGGGTTTTGTCGGATTCTTTGTCCAGGCGATGCCGATAGCAAGGGGACCAGTTTCGTATCCCTTTAATGCACCGCCGATGTAAGAGAGCCAGTATTTTTCATCGTATTCTTGAAGTTTGTAAGAGCCGCCCCAGTTATGGTCCTGCAGAGCGATGTAGCCGGCGACCTGGGTGCAGTCCCAGGTTTTTTCTTTTTTGAACTTGAGGATTTTGCCTAATTTTTTCCAGTTGATAAGGTCGATGCTTTGGGCAATTGCCGTTTCGTAGCCGCTACCGTCAAAGATTATGTAAACCATGTACCATTTTTCTTTGTGCCGAAAGACACTGGGACAGTCAACTTTCTCGCCTGCTTTGCCTTTGAGTATGATGCCGTATTTGTAGGGAGTTTTGATTTGCTCATAGATTTTGGTCATCGTGGCCTTTGACACGGCTTTGTACGGCCGTGTTACTCTCGGAGAGCGTTGAACATCTGTCTTCCTGACATATATCAGTTCGAAGGCGTTTAGTATCGCTCTTCCGCCGTCCCGCGAAGGGCGAACACCGTCATGGACGCAACAGCCCGCCTGATATACGATGTGCACGGACGAGCCGTCCGTTCGGAACTTCATTACCGACGGCATTAGGTCCTTATCGCGCGTCACCTGCTGCGGCTGAACGTTGTGGGCGGTGTGGAGCGTGGTCACCGCGCCGCTACCATGCGGGCCAAGGGGACGCTTAGGCGGGAAATCCTCCTGGCCGTGATAGTCCCAGTATTCCGGCCGGGCGTTGACAAATTCGGTCTCTTCACCATCCCATCGGTCCGTGCCACGATATCGCTTCAGCAATTCCGCCAGCGACAAAGCCCTGATGGAAGGCATTGGCGGCTGGGGGTTCTCTGCAGCGCTGCAATCTATAAGGGTCGGGTCATCGGTGCCGGGAACTCTGATGCAGTTGAAGTGGTTGTGATAGCTCTTTAGGAGATATTCGCCCGCGGGCAGATTGTATACCGCCAGTATGATGTCGCCCCAGGGATTGTCGGGCCAGTCGCAGTTATACAGCCAACTGTTGCAGATGGGCCCGTGGTCGGGCGAACCGGAGGGCGGCAGACCGCCGGCCAAATGCCCTATCAGGCCGCAGACCTTCAAGGTCATGTGTCCCCCGCGAACGGTGCTCACCATCATGTTAATGCCGGTGGCTGCGACATTTTCGAGCTGGACCGCCCCGTGGTCGTACATGTCGGCCCATCGCGGCGACACCCACGGCGTCCAGCCTTGTTTTATGGTTCCGGGAACCGGCTTGTCACTACCCCTCTCATTGTCCGGACCGCTCCATATCGGCAGGCCGAAATCGACCTTGAGATGGAAATTGTCCGGCTCAATTATGGTGTAGGTGTAGCTGCTTTTACCGGCCAGTTTCGCATTGGTGGGATTGGACAATGTCAGCACAATCGTTTCGTCTGGTTCCTGCACATCGTCTTGCACGATGGACAGGGTGATGTGTTTCTTCGTCTGGCCGGGACTGAAGGTCAAGGTTGCAGGCGGCAGGGCAAAGTCTGCGGCTCTGATGGCCGTGCCGCTGGTGACTTCGTAATCTACAGTTACCGTATGTTGCGAAGCGACCGACAGGCTGACCGGTATCTCCACAGGCAGGATGCCTTCCATGCCCCTGCCGCTGCCGACGTCAAACGCCACCACCGGCTTCGGACCATCAGTGTCCCCGCCATATGCCTGGACGACCAAGACCAAAGACACGATAAGAAAAGAACAGATTGGCCCCCAAAACGTGCCTTTGTCTTCGCTGGCTCCTGCTTTCAGCATTTCGCAAATCCGCGCTGTTTATTCTATGACGTGTATGTTTTTCTTTTTGCACATGTCCTTAAATATTTTTGGCCAGACGGTTGCGCTGACCTCTCCGATGTGGGCTTTTTTTAAGAGGAGCATAAAGGTTCGCGACTGTCCGATGCCTCCGCCGATGCTGAGCGGCAGCTCTTTATTGATGATTGCCTGGTGGTAGGGGAGCTTCAGGAAATCGAGCTGGCCTGAAAGCTCAAGCTGCTTCTTGAGGGTTTCGGCGTTTACGCGGATACCCATTGAAGTCAATTCGTGACGGCGTTTTGTGATGGGGTTCCAGACGAGGATGTCACCGTTTAGGCCGTGCATCGGTCTGCCGTCTTCGGAAGTTGTCTCTGTCACCCAGTCGTCATAGTCGGCGGCGCGCATTTCGTGGGGGTAGCCGTCCTTGAGGACCCATCCGATTCCGATGATGAAGGTGGCCGGGTATTCCTGCGCGATTGTGGTTTCGCGCTGCTTACGCGGCAGGTCGAGAAATTTGTCGAGTATGTCCTCGGCGTGAATGAATGTGAGCTCGTCCGGCAGGTCGGGATACTTGTCGGTCTTTAGCTGGGGGAACATTTGCTGGACGTGTATTTCCGCGCCTTTGAGGACCTTCCAGAGTTTTTCCACAACTTGCCTGAGGAACTTGAGATTTCGCTGCTCTTTGGTTATCGCGAGCTCCCAGTCCCACTGGTCGACGTAGGCGCTGTGGTCGTGGTCGAGGAAGTAATCCTTGCGCACAGCGCGCATATCGGTGAGCAGTCCTTCGCCGACTTCCATCCCAAACTGCTTCAGGGCGATGCGTTTCCACTTAGTTGCGGCCTGGACAACCTGTGCGTCGACCGGGTTCTTGTCGTAGTCGTTTGAGATGTGGAACCCAATTGGCGTGCGTGAGCCGTCGCGGTCGAGCATGTCGTTTACGCCGCTCTCGACGTCCACGATTAGAGGGACGGTGACTCGAATCAGATTCAGCTCTTTGCAGAGATTCTCCTCGATGTAGTCTTTGACGGCGTAGGTGGCAAGCTGGGTTTCCTTTGGGGACAGCAGTGAGCTGTAATCCCGGGGGAGGATTTTCTCCAACTCGGCATAATCACCTATGCCGGGGCCGGCGAGGTCTGCTTTCTTGTCTGTCATAGTATGTCTCCTAAATGCTTTACAGAAAAGGCCCTGCAGAAGGCTGGATTGCCGGTAGCGGCAGTCTTGATGTTCCTGCAGCCTAACATTATATGGTTGTGTCTGTTATTGGTGCTAAATCTTATAGTCGTGAGCGTAGATGTCAAGTTTCCTTATTTGGGAGAAAGGCGGGAACAGAACAGCTTTTGTGGCAATGGGGCGAGAGGCGGGTAAGTTTTTATTTTGGATTTTTTTGTTGACACGGTTACTGGTGGTTTGTAAAATAGCCGTCGATACACAGGAACCGGGCGTAACCGCAATTCCTCTCCCTCCGCCGCCCGGTCCTGTTTTTTTATGCGCTGAGGACTTCGGTGGCAGATTTTGACTGACTGCCGCTTGTCGAGGAGGGCAGGGGTGTGGAATTCGGCAATTATTGAAGGTTCGTGTGGGCTCAGCGCCAGGATGATTTTAGCTTCCAGACGTTGAGGCTTTTGATATTTACCTGGCCTCCGTGGGCAAATATATTCAGCAAGGTGTTGCAGGCATCAAGAGGGAAGCAGCAGAACATCGACGTGCGGCCATCGTTGGCAAAAATCTCGATGCTGGTTCGGTCGACCAAAATGTGGAGCTTAATTTTCTTGTCAACCGGTGTCAGATTGGCTGTTTTGCTTCTGCAGGAAAGGGTCTTTTTCTCGACGTTGTAGACTACCGGCGTGCCGCGGAGTTTGAAGCCGACCTGGCTTGCGTCACCCAGTTCAATTTCGGCCTGGATTTCAAAGAGTTCGCCGGATATTCCGCAGAGCAAATTTTCCCAGCGCTTTAGCGGCGTGTTTTTCCAAGAGTATTTTTTGCCGCGGAGCTTTTTTATTTCTCTGACAGGGACGTGGCAGAGTCTGATTCCTTCGGGGAAGGTTCGGAGGGTCAGTTCGCAGGGGATTGACATCTGCTGATTGAAAGGCATATCGGGGAACTTGCCGCCTCTCATCCAGCCGATTTGAATTCTCCGGCCGTCGGCTTCGGGGATATCGCTGTAGGTTTGGGCGGCGTAGTGGTTTCCGACAACAGACTCGAGTGGCTCCCTGGTTTCGGGAGTGAATTTATGACCATTGAAGCTGCCGAGCAGATATCTGCCGTTTCCGCCCCAGAAGAGCCAGCGAGTGTTGTTTGGATTTCCATCAACAGGTAGTTCAAAGAAATCGGGGCATTCTCCGCTTCCGGCAAGCCTGATGTCCTGGATTCGAGTCCACTGTTTGAGGTTCCTGGAGAAGAGCAGGATAAAATCATTGTCATCAAGAAAAAGTGCCATAATCCAGGTTTTGGTGGGCTGGTGCCAGATGACTTTGGGGTCACGATTGCTTGCTCTGATGTGCTCGATGACGGGATTGTGTTCGTATTTTATCCAGGTTCGGCCTCGGTCGTTACTGTATGCGATGCTCTGGGTGAACGGTTTTTTCACCTTTGCGTGTCTACCTGCGGAGGTGTAGAAGGCGACCAAGACGTTTTCCTTTCCAGTTTGGAAGCCGGAGGTGTTGTGCCAATCGACAACGGCTGAGCCGGAATAAATCGTGCCGAGCTCATCCGGTTCGATGGCGTTGGGAAGCTGCTTCCAATGTATCAGGTCTTTGCTGATGGCGTGTGCCCAGGTCATATTGCCCCAGTTGATGCCGGATGGATTGTGCTGGAAGAAAAGGTGGTACTCGCCCTTGTAATAAACGAGGCCGTTGGGGTCGTTGGTCCAGTTTATGCGAGGGGTGAAATGGAATTGCGGGCGATACTTTTCATTGTAGAGGGCGCCCGGGCGGGGTTGGCCAAGTATGGCACAGGACTGTGTTAAGGGCAAAAGGGCCAGCGACGTAGTGCCGAGGCCAATTTGTTTCAGGAAGTCGCGGCGATTGAAGGTCAGTTTTTCATTTTGCATTAGTTCTTTTTTGATAGTCATTCTACTTCTCCACGTATGTACAGTTACTTTGCTAAATCGTTAAAGCCATTAAACTTTTCGTTCAACAAAATACCGAGTTTTGCTGATAAGTGCAACGGTCTTAGGGTCAGCTTGTTAATTTTTCTGTTGGCAGCTTTGGGGCCAACTGTTGATTGAAAAATTTCAATTTTGACGATTTTTTGGCGTAAACGGAGAAGGAGTGCTTTGACAGGAATGACCCCTGGTCACTGGGCACTGCAACCGGATGTCAGATGTCAAAAGGCGGGCACATTGCGGATTCTACGTTCTTATTAAGGCAGGTCGTCAGGGCTTAAATCGTTCTTTCACAAGAGATAATGAAATGAAGCTTGCTCTGGGCGTTAGTTTCCTGGGAAATTGCTGAAAAAACAGAGCGAAAGTCCTTGACAGCATTGTCCTGTAGTGCAATATAACTCGTGATATGTCGGACTTAAAACAAGTAATTCAAGAAGAGTGAGCTAAACATCCGAATCCAATAAAGGAAAAGAGATTAATAATGAAGTTAGGAAAGGAGAAGTTATGGGCAACCACAAGAAGTCAGTCGCTGTTTTAGTATTCTTGCTATTCTGGGTAGTACCTGTGTGGGGAGCAGATATTCACGTAGATACAATGGAAGGGAATTTTGCCAAGGTCAAATCCATATTGGCGAAAAAGAAGAAGAAGGTCAACGCCAGAGACGAAGCGGGGCAGACTCCTGTTTTCCTTGCTGCTGCGAAAGGTCACTATGCTTTGGTAGAGCTTCTTATTGCCAAGCGTGCGGATATTAACAGCCGAACGGACAAAGGTTTTACTGCCCTCCACGCTGGCGCAGCCGGCGGACATTATGCTGTGGTTGAGCTTCTAATTGCAAAGGGCGCCGATATTAACAGCAGTGCTAACGATGGCAGCACTCCTCTGCATGCTGCCGCCGTCAGCGGACATTATGGTGTGGTATCGCTTCTAATCGCAAACGGTGCCGACATCAACAGCCGAAATAATATCGGCAGCACGCCGCTCCACTATGCGAGCGAAGCCGGGCGTTACGCTGTGGTTGAACTCCTACTGAAGGAAGGGGCAGATGTTAACGCCCAGAACGACGGTGGCGGGACTGCTCTGACTACGGCCGTCTTCAGAGGACACAGTCCGGTGGTTGAGCTTCTAATCAAATGGAAAGGCGATGTAAACAACAGAAATAAGCTAGGTGCAACTCTTATGCACACTGCGGCCTCCGGTGGGCACACCGCCGTGGCTAAGACTCTTCTTGACAAAGGTGTCAATGTTAATGCCAAAGCGAAAAACGGCCAGACTCCTCTGCACGACGCTGCTGCTAAAGGTCACTACGCCTTGGCAGAGTTCCTTATTGCCAAGGGTGCGAATATTAACAGTCGAACCGACAAAGGTTTTACTCCCCTGCATGTTGCCACAGCTAACAGACATTATGATATGGTCAAGCATCTAATCACAAAGGGCGCCAGTACCAACAGCATAGCTAACGATGGCAGGACTTCTCTCCATATTGCCACAGCTAACGGTGACTATGGTCTGGCTGAGCTTCTAATCGCAAAGGGTGCCGATATTAACAGGAGGGCTAACGATGGCACCGCTCCTGTCCATATTGCCACAGCTAACGGACATTATGCTGTGGTTGACCTTCTGATCGCAAAGGGTGCCGACATAAACAGCAAAACTAACAAAGGTGAAACCCCTCTCCACATTGCTTCCGCTTACGGCCGTTATGCTTTGGCAGAGCTTTTCATCAGAAAGGGGATAAAAGTGGATGTGAAAGCAGAAGAAGGCCACAACCCTCTTTACTTTGCGGCGTTTCATGGGCGTTATGCTGTGGCCAAGCTTCTAATTGAAAAGCTTGCGGAGGTCAACAGCAGAACTGAGCGACATTTTACGCCCCTTCACGCCGCGGCAGGCAAGGGACATGATGCTGTTGTGCAGCTTCTGATAGCAAATGGAGCAAATGTCGATGCCAAAGCGGACCGAGGCCATACGCCTCTCTACCTTGGGGCATATTACGGACAGTACGCCACGGTCAATTTTCTGATAGAGAAGGGGGCAGACTTGAACGCCAAGGACGAAGCCGGAGCGACCCCTCTGGCAGTTGCAACCAAGAATGAACAAAAGGAAGTAGCGAAGTTGCTGCGAAAGAAGGGGGGAGTTAAGTGATATAGTCTTTCGACTAAGCGTGAATAGTTATTCAATCGCTTATTACGCTAAGCCGGGCGAATGCACCTGAGAGATGAGTATGGGCATAATGCTCTTGATGCCAGAGCTCCGGTGGACGCGCAATGGAAAGTAAAATGCGTCTTTTGCGGTGAATGGTGCGTGCCTCTCGATTAATAATTGGTGAAACAGACATTCAATCGTTGCTCTCTACGAGCTTTCGGTTCCGAACTCGCGAGAGTATGAATTTCACCCGTCCAAAACTGACGCCGGAATGACACCGAGAAGATTTTCGCCAACCCTCAGGCATTCGCTGCGCCATGAAGACTGTTCCATCGGATAACCTAAACCCGCCTGCATAAACCACAGGCGCTCTTCGAAGTACTTTTAGCGTACATGTTGATTTGACGATGGTTGAGCAAAAACGCCAACTCAACCGAACCGGTCAAACACCAGAAGACAGGATCACAAAAGTGGAAGCAAAACAGCCGGTATCAAAGTTGGTTACGGCCACATTCCCTCAGTCTCAAGCCATCTGTCTGCAAGTATAGCATAATCCCTGAAGTTGACTATCAGGTCCCCGTACAGGTCTGCTACAGTGCTGCCTGTATCGAGCCACTCGCGTGCTATTATTGCAAGGTCTGCGAGGTCAACAATACAATTGCCGCTCAAGTCTGCTGCAGCAAAAGCAACAGAGCGGTGCGAAGGAATACATATGGGTTCGTGCAGGTGGATATCGTCGAAGTATACCGTCCCCCAACCGCCTGGTACAAATAGATTACCTCTGTCACCAAAGCCGATATAGACCTTGCTAATATTTGTCAAGTCTACACCACTGTCTGCGAAGTCTTGGAGGACAATATTCCAATCGCGCCACCTTGGCTCACTAACGTCGTTCATATCTTCGCCGTTATCTCCGTATCGTACTTCGGCATAACCGGTCGGCCCATCGGTATCTTGCAGACCCACATACATCTGCTCGGTAACACCAATATCATTGTCGGCATCGCCATAGAACCACAGAGTCAATACTTCGACACCTTGGATGGTCCAATCACACGGGTCGGGGTATTCGCGTTCTATCTCGGAATAGTAGCCTGCGCCGAAATTAAAGCCGTTGTAGTATGTATAGCTCATCGACTGCTCGCGGCTGTGGACTGGTTCATCAGGGGCAATCCCGAGCCCAATACTCGAGCCGGTCGAGTTTTGAGAGCCGGCTATCCATGTCTGCGATATCAAGTTGTCCGTGTTATTGTAGGACTCCATATCGTCCACGACAATATAGCTTGCCATGTGGCCGACGGTCGGCTGCCAGTTATCGACCCAGCAACGTGTGCTGGTGCCGCGCAGTTCCAGTTCGATGTAAGTTCCTCGATTAAGGTTAAGGCCGGCGTAAGCAAAGGTCTGTGAGAAGATGGCGAACTGACCACTTCCAATTGAGCCGGGTAGATTCGCCTCATTGGGCGGCAGTATCCGGGCCACCTCAAGCAGATTCTGGCTCACTTCCGGGTCATCGCTTAAGTAGACGATCAATTCAGCCTCGCTGCACGGGTCCTCAATGAACATGTATTCAAACTCGACAGTTATTTCTTCACCACCGGCGCGGGCGAATGCTCCCTTGGCCGCCACCGAACCGGCCGACGGTCTGCCCGGAGCCTGGGTCCGCATCTCCATCACACCACCAGCACCAGGTGGAATGTTTGCATCGTCATCTATCCGTTCAATTGAACCCTCCAAACAACTATTGGTTAATTCGCAATCTTGTGGCTGGATATCGTTAGGTTCTCTCAACCTCCTGCGAACCCGGATATCAAACTCATTATGTGGCGACGGTGTGTTATCATCCATAGCGATGATTGCCAGCGAAAAGCTCGACAAGGGGATATCCTGGAACGTGCTGCCATTGGCAAGAGGTGCAGACGGATAGTTGGGGTCTCTGAGAAGTTCGACTCCGTTGAGGTCTGCCAACTTTTGATAGTATAGTGTCTGAAGGGCCGTATTGAGGACCGCATTCGGGCCCATAACCAATTCCTTGACATAGACGGTCTCCCAATCACCTATGTTAGGGTCACCGAAGTCCTGAAACTCAAAGCCCGGCCGGTTGGTCAAATTAAGTTTTGCATTTTCTTCTAATATAAGCCTCTCCAGTACCCAATTTTCAGAAGGATCCTCAGTAAAGCCCGGACTGTTCGGAGGTACCTGGTATGCCCCGGAGCCGCAGTCCGGATTATTTGGCCCACCGCAATCGTAATCTGCGGCCCTTAACTCCAGCAGTGTTCCCTGGCTTGGCTGCGTTCCTTCTTTGATAACTGCGATGATCCGGTTGTTCGCAATATTCTGATTCCGATTGCTCGGGTCGGGGTCCAGGTCCAGGTAGCGGTCACCTTCTGAGATAATTGTGTTGCAGTAAATACGGACATTTTCGCTGACAAAGAACCGCCCTCCAAAGCCGGGACTGCTCTCCAGAAGGAGGATATTATTGTGCTGGATATTAGTATCTGCCTTAAACTCCAGTAACTTTGCGTCAATGCTGGTGTTTACCAATGAGGCATTTGCTCTAATGACCAGTGAGCCGTCAACCGTGATGAATCCGCCTGTATTTGCATCAGGGTTACACTCGCTGCTGCCACCAAGGTTTACTATGGCATCACCCTCGATTATTAGCTCCTGGCCGGCATCAATTTCAATGTCGCCCGGACCATTGACATCAGTGCGGATGACCGTTGGAGCAGCACCTGGCCCCTCAGGGGCTGGCCCACCCGCCACCTTAAGCAACGTCCACTGGTCAAGATTGATTTGGCCGGGGCCATCAAACGAACTCGAATAAACATCCAGCCTGCCGGCTTCGAGGCTCAGGCCGCCCTGCAGGTTGATATTATTGAAGGAAATCAGCCCGGCATTAGGCTCATTAGGCGCGGCAAAATTTTCCTGTATTACGAGGTTGTTGATTGTTGGATTGCTGAGGTCGCTATAAATTCCACCGGCCCGGTAGCTGCAGATATTATCGACTATCAAACAGTTCTGGATGGTGGGACTGCCGTTCTCAAGGTATAAGCCCGCCCCCGTGTCAAATCCACCGGGACCATTGGCATTGCCGCCGGTTACAGTGAAGCCATTCAGCATTGCCGTGGCGTTCGTGCCGCCGCCAGTCACAACATGGTAGCAGTTGTCGTTTCTATTCGCATGCCCAGGACCGTCGTCGCCGTTGAGGTCGCCACTGAGGATGGTTAGGTAAAGGTTGGGGTCGCGGTCTGCCCACTGGCCCCCACCTGATGGGAAGCCGCCGTAGAGCGCAACTTCGTTCCTTAGCCAGAACGTGGCCGTTCGAGGGTCGCTGGGATGTGTACGTTGCGAGGGACAATAAATGCCCTCGGCCACCCATATTTCGTCGCCTAGTAGTGCCGCAAGCAGCGCATACTCCAAGTCTGTGTAAGCATCGGCCCAACTTGAGCCATTATTTGCACCGTTGGCATCGTCATCAACGAAGAGCTTTATAGGCTCGTGATAAAAAGCTATACCACGGGGGTTTACTAAGCCTGTTGTGATGAGATCTTCGGCTTCGATTATGCCCTGCTTTTTTGCGTGTTGGATTTTGTGTGCATTAGGGTCTGTCCAGTACAGCTCGTTGTCAAAGAGGTAACTGCCAACGGCTATGCCCCAAGGGCCGCTCAAGCCAGTTGCGAGGTCCTCTACACCACCGCCGGAAGGATAAGATGCGCGTTGGATTTTCTTCGCACCATAATCCGACCAGTAGATACCGTGGTCATCGTAATAATCGAGAGCTATTCCCGTTGGGCTAATTAGTCCTGTTACCACATCGCCGGCCTCAGAGCCATCCAGATTTGCTCGCTGTATCCTGCCGGTCGCGGCATCCGTCCAGTAAATCGCCGGCGGGTTAAAACTAATGGCTATTCCAGTTGGGCTGTCTAAGTCCGTGACGATGTCCTCTACTCCATCTCCGTCGAGATTGGCGCGTCGGAGTCTGCCAGCAGTAGGTTCCGTCCAATACATCCTTTTGCCGTAAGGGTCGACGGCTATTCCAGTTGGGTCGTCTAAGCCGGTTGTCACAAGGTCTTCTGCACCGGAACCATCCAGATTCGCACACTGGATTGTATCAGTATTTGGGTCAGTCCAGTATATCCTGCCGGCGCGAGCATCAATGGCAATGCCATAAGGGTTATCCAGACCAATGAGAATTTCTTCGCGTTCCGACCCGTCCGTGTTCGCTCGTTCAATCTTGCCGTAGCCACTGTTAGTCCAGTAAATCTTGTTCGCGGCCAAGACAACTTCATAGCTCCAAATTAGGTTAGGAAGGTCGTTGCCTGCAAGGTCTTCGATGTCGTTGGGGTCAGGTGCGAGGCTGATGCCTAACGTTCCATCGACAAGACCTGTGATATGAAAACCCCAGGTATTTTCGTCCTGGTCCGTAGCGGAAGCCACGCTGGCGCCGATTGCCGCGTCGCCGCTTAGAACCATATCGCTCTGGTCGACGCCAACTACTGCTTCTGAAAAGGTCACGTAGACATTGACGAAGTATGTCGTTATCTTAGAGCCGGAAGGCGGACTGACATAAGGTATGGCAGGGGCCCCGTAAATCCCACTACCTGGATGCGTGCCACTGTCAGGGACCCCAATCAGATTCCCTGCGAGGTCGTAAACGTTCTCCGCGGTTATGGTAATATCTCCACCTTGAACCATACTGCCAGAATACCAGGTCAAGCGGTATGTGGTGCCACCCAGCAGCCAGACCGCATCCGGGTTATCAGAAAGGCTCCCTTTACCACTGCCGGAAAGTGTATAGTTGCAAGAATCGGTCGCGCCCGCGCCCATCGCCTCACTGAATGTCACATCAATGCTCAGTCCCGTCACGACTGATACCAAACTTACGGTCGGAGATACACTGTCATACGTGCGACTCAACGACAAAGATGCCACGTTGCCATTACCGGCAGCATCGGTGAAAACTTCCGATTGAACCGTTGCCGAGACCATTCCTTGGCCGGCAGGGACAAGATTGAAGCTGTAGTTTGCTCCAAAGCCGGAAAAATCGCTCACTGTAGCATTTGTGAGTGTAATATCTTCCTCAGTGAAATTCGTCGATGGTTCGCTAAGTGTTACGGTCAGCGGAATCGGCGAAATATTTGTCAGGTCCGGGACCAACGAATCCAGTGTCACCGTAGGCGCTGTACGGTCGACATTGTAGCTTTCGCCACTGGTGAAAGCCTCCATCATCGGCAGTCCCGTCAAATCCGTAATGTTCGGGAGGTTCTGGTCCAGGTCGATACTCAGCGAACCATCGCCAGCTACTGTATCGACCGCTACCGTCCAGTTCGCGTCTGAGCCACCGACACTCTGGATGGTTGCCCCTGTTTGGTAACCAGTGGCATCGATTGAAAAGTTATTCGCCTGTACTCCTATAACACTTCTGCTGAATACAACTGCAAAGATTACCTGCGATGCGTTTGTTAGCTGTTGAGGCGGTGTTTGCCGTGTGATTGAGATTACGGCAGGCGCGTCCGAAAGGACAAAGGTCGCATCGTAGATATCTTCCGGGTCTTCGGCCAGAGTCCTATCTGCATCCTGGTCCATCTCATTACCATTCGCATCTTCAATATGAGGGCCAATATAAAGATGGTACTCGCCCAGCGTTGACTGCTCGGAGAAACTAATCCTCCATACGTTACCACCTTGATTTTCGAGAGCATTGATATATCTCAGCCCGGAAGGTCCTACCATGTTAATATCAGCAAGGGTAAAGCTTGACTCGTTGACATCGCTGCTGAATGTAACGTCGACATGACCAATGGGGCCTATCATGAAACCGCTCGGAGAATGACCGGTAACCCAGATTCCTCTCCCGACCCTATACAGTCTAATATCGTCAAAGTGCACAATACCGTCACCGCCTGGGACTGTCAGATTATCCCTGTCACCAAAGCCAATATAAACCTTCCTCACGCTGGCCAAATTAACATCAGGAAAGTCTTCCAGGCTGATATTCCACTCCTGCCACTGTTCCTTCTTAATATCGTTCATATCTTCGCCGCTGTCTCCGAATCGGACCTCCGCATAACTGCTCGGTCCGCTCGTATCTTCCAGGGCCACGTACATCTGCTCGGTGCCATTGGAATCATTGTCGGCATCGCCATAGAACCAGACAGTTAGCGCTCTTATACCTTGAGCCGTCCAATCAGAGCCGGCTTCCAAATCGGCCGTATTTGCTTCGATCTCAGAATAATAACCCGAGCCCCCATCTATGCTGTTTTGGTATTCAAATACCAGAGACTGGTTACCATCGCGGACTGGGTCACCTGAGCCAAGTGTACCAGGAAAGACCGCAGAACTGGTCCCATTTGAGAGTCCGTCGAGCCACGTATCGTTTATCAGGTTGTTGGAATCGTCGTAAGACTCCATATCGTCCACGACAACAAATATGTCTTCCACTGTAAAGCTCCACACCTCCCCTCGCCACGTAATGGGCCAATTGAGGCCATCAATTCGCCAGTAGTAAGCCAGGCCTGCTTCAAGGCCGCAAGGGTCATAGCTGTTGGAGTCGTGGTTACCTTTGTAATCGCTCGAAGATGTATTAGCATCGTTCACATCATCCCAGACCGTTCCCAAATACACATCGTGTGAAGCCGCAACACACGCTGCCGTCCAACTGAGGAGTCGGTCTGTGGGCACATGCCAGAGGCCATCGTCAGGGCTGGGATTACGGGCTTGCCCGTTCTCCACCGTAAAGCTCCAGACCTGCCCCTTCCACATCTTCAGGCTATGGACTTCATCAATGCGCCAGTAATAAGTCCGGCCCAATTCAAGCGTTTCAGTGGGGAAATAGGCGCTGGCTTCCTGGCGGCCCCTACCCGGCAGAACATTAGGGTCACCGGCACCATTGACATCGTTAAAATCGGTGCCGAAGTAGACATCGTGCATGGCACCATACAATCCAGGCATCCAGCTAAGCACTAAACCATGCGGGCACAAATTCTTGGCACCATCCTGTGGGCCTGGCGCGGTCGCAAAATAGCTAAAGTCCTCTGCAAAGCCTTTTACCGTGGTTTTGCCGGGATTGGTGGTATTATAGTCAACCAAGACCGTGCCAATACCCCCATAGGCAGTAATACGGCCGGCAGATACATTGGCATCGATGGCAGCTTTTACATTACCATCTATTATCATTTGGCCTTCAGCAATATCCAAATGCCACTGCTCTGAAAAGCCTCCGCTTTCAGTACCGTGTACAAACTCGTTACAATCGATGGTTCCGGCCAGCAAGGTTATTTCGGCGCTGCCGTTTGCGTCTGAGGGAGCCAAGAACCTCTCTCCGACGGTAATCAGACCTCCTGTCATGTTGATACTGATAGGCTCGGCGCTACTATCACCTCCTAAGCTCATGTCCTGTCTGACTATAATATTCCCGCCGGTCATGTTCAGTTGTCCTCGGCCCCGGTCGCCCCATTTCAAGTCTCCGCAGTCAACGTACCCACCACTCATATTAACTATGAAAGTTCCGGTTTCATCTGCTCCTCGCCATTCGCCTTCCACGTAAATATTAGGGTCATCACTTATATTGATGATGCCCGTTCCATTATCTGGCGCCCTCCAGGCCTGGTCGCCGCTGCCCAATATGGTAATAATAGGACTCCCACTTATGTTAATCGTGCCGGTGCCGGTTCCATTACGCCAATTCCAATTATTGTTAACCACCACCGTCCCCATTATTACATCCATAACCTGCGTACCTAAAGGCCCATTTATGTCCCCTACATTCACAGGTAAGACGATTACCGGGCCCTGCCAAGGCGGTGAGTTGATAATCGCAATATCTTCTTCGCCAGGCACACCGATGGGATTCCAGTTCAGCGGGTCGAGCCACAGCACGCTGTGCGGCGACTCATTGGTCCATTCAAATGATGTGCGTTGAGCCTGCACCGCCGTGGCTGGCATTAACACGCACAACCACGCCAAGAATACGATGTGCATACGTTTGCTCATATTTATTAAGAAGCGAAAATAGGGTGTGATTCGTCGCTTCCCCTTGGAGCTTTCGTTTTATAGAGAGGCCGGCACTGCCGCTCCTCCTATTACCCTTTACCCTCTGCATCTTGTACCTCCATCCATTAGTACAAGAACGGCGTTTATTATACCTTAAACGACGCCATATACCAAGAAAATTCCGAGGTTTTCTCGCTCTTTCCTGTGGCTTTGCCCCTTTTCGCGGTGCCCTTCTCGTATAAGGGAGGGGGCCGAGCTCCGAAAGCTGACTCCGAAGAAATGAAGAATAGCCCAAGCAACAAGACAGGGGTCGTTCTTGAGGTTCAGACTGAGGTTTATAAAAAGCTGCTGACAGGAGAAGAGCAGCACAAACAAAAACAGGCTAAGGTTAAATGTCGATGTGCCCGGGCCAATCGTTTCAAAGGTAAAGGTGTTGTCGAATATGCCAAACGACACTTGAAGCTGACAGGCACAACCAGCAGCGGCACCAGGATCCACTACATATGCCCAGAAACCGGCAAAAAATGGACCAGAGAAGGTTACACATTAACAGCATACCAGGACAAACCCAAGCAATGACAATAGCCATAGAACCAGGCCACACGTTAAATGTGAGCCAGGCCAAAGACTTTGGCACACATACAACCAAACTACAACCCAAAGCCCAAATAGCTCACAAAACCGCAAAAATGGCAAATCTATCACACTTGTAATATCAGAAACTTTAAAAAATTCTCAGAAAATAATGAACGTTTTGAATATAGCTTAAAATGGTCAGTTTGAGTTATTGATTATTTGGGGCGGGGAGCTATTATAGGGAGCAAATGGGAAGATATATTGCGGACAGAACGAAACTTATAGACGCGAGTGGGATACGGAAGGTCTTTGCGCTGGCGGCGTCGCTGAAAGACCCGGTCAACTTCTCAATAGGTCAGCCAGACTTCGATGTGCCGGATGCGCTGAAAGAAGAAGCAATAAAGGCAATCAGGGCGGGGCAGAATAAATATTCACAAACAGCAGGCGATAGCATCCTGAAAGAAAAAATCGCCGGACGAATAAAAAGCGAATTCGGCTGGGAGAAGCCAGCGGTGCTTGTGGCCAGCGGTGTTAGCGGGGGGCTGCTGCTGGCGTTTATGGCGCTTATCAATCCGGGTGACGAGGTAATAATACCCGACCCGTATTTTGTGATTAACAAACATGTAATAAATCTGTTAGGCGGTAAATGTGTTTTCGTTGACAGCTATCCTGATTTTGGGCTGCCGGTGGAGGCAATCGGCAGGGCGGTAACGGCCAAGACCAAGATGATAATAGTCAATTCACCCTGCAATCCGACAGGAGCGGTGTACTCCAAAGAGCAGATAAAGGCGCTTGCTGATATAGCGGCGGAGAAAGATATAGTTATTCTGAGCGATGAGATATACGAGAAATTCTGCTATGACGGCGACTGTCCAAGTGTAGCGAGGCACTTCGATAACACGATTTTGCTGCGCGGCTTTAGCAAGTCTTACGCGATGACCGGCTGGCGGCTCGGCTATGTTGCAGTTCGCGAGTCTCTTAAAGACATAATCGAGGAGATGACCAAGATACAACAGTACACTTTTGTTTGTGCTCCGACGCCTTTTCAAAAGGCTGCTATTGCGGCTCTGGATTATGACGTCAGCGATTTGGTTGCTGCATACAAGAAGAAAAGGGACGTTCTTTATGAGGGGCTAAAGGATAAGTTTGAACTAACAAGGCCGGGCGGGGCGTTTTATGCGTTCGTTAAGGCACCGGGCGGGGCGGCGACCGAATTTGTGGAAAAGGCAATTGAAAACAATGTGCTTGTCATACCAGGGAATGTCTTCAGCGAGAGAGATACGCATTTTAGGATAAGTTACGCAACCAGCGATGCAAAGATAGAGGAGGGGATAGAGATTTTGCGCAAGCTCGCATAATCAAGAGCGAACATTATGAGTGGGGAGCAAGGAAGTCTCACGCCGCTTACATTTTTGGCTTTTGTATTTTTTCTGTTTGACCACTTCAACAAGAAGATAGTAGACTGCCGCGCAATCGTAGAGTCTCTTGGTTTTGGAAGTGGCTGTAAGGGGGCAATATGGTCAAGGATATGATTTTCTACACGGTAGGGGGGTTAGGCTTATTTCTGTTCGGCATGGGCATTATGTCAGAGGGGTTAAGAAAGGTTGCCAGCCGGAGAGTTCGCAGGCTCCTCACATTACTTACCAGACGCCGAATAATCGCGGTACTGCTCGGCGCTGTGACAACCTGCCTGATACAGTCCAGTTCAGCGATGACCGTTATGACTGTTGGGTTTGTCAATGCAGGTTTGATGACGCTCAAGCAGGCCTTGTGCATTGTTCTTGGTGCAAATGTCGGAACAACCTTCACGGCGTGGCTGGTCTCAGGTCTGGCCGTGTTCGAGATTACCACCTATTCACTGCCGGCCATCGGCGTGGGATTTCTGATACGCACGCTGGGTAAGACGCAGAAAATCCGCAACGTTGGTCAGGTAATACTTGGCTTCGGCATTTTGTTTACGGGCATAGATTTCATGAAGCAAGCCTTCGGTCCGCTGCATGAGAGTGAGCAAGTTCAACAGGCTTTAATATCGCTTGGCGGCAAGCCGTACCTTGGTGTACTGGCAGGGGCTATTATCACCATGCTCTTTCAGAGTAGTTCAGCTACGATAGCGATGGTACAAATCCTTGCATTCAACGGTGCATTCGGCAGTGATTGGCACACGGCGCTGGGAGTGGCAATTCCGCTTATCCTTGGTGATAACATTGGTACCACAATCACAGCGGAAATAGCGGCGATTCGTACGTCTGTAGCTGCTCGTCGGACCGCGCGCGGCCATACGTTGTTTAACGTCATCGGTGTACTTTATATTTTTCCATTGGTTTGGGTAGGCTGGTTCGGCGACGTCGTGGAATGGATTACTCCGCTCAAACTTACGCAATACACGATTATGGTTCACATAGCCGTCGCTCACAGCATGTTTAACGTATTTAATACGCTTATTTTTCTTCCGCTAATCGGCTGGCTCGAGGCATTCGTAACGAAGTTGGTGGCGGCAAGGGCCGAGGATGCTATAGCAACACCCGTCGTCCTGGAAGAACGTTTGCTTGATACACCGGAGATTGCGGCGGACCAAGCGAGACGTGAGATTATGCGGATGGGTGAGGTTGCAAAACAGGCAGTCAACCAGGCCATCGAGGGCCTTGAAGAGGATGACAGAAAAAAGCTTGAGCTGGTGAGACAAGCGGAGGATGCGGTCGACAATTTTCAATACGAAATAACATCTTATCTTGCTGCGCTATCAAGGAAGAGTCTTTCAGCCGAGCTGTCGGTGCAATTGCCAGTGCTCTTGCATACGGTCAACGACCTCGAGCGAATCGGGGACCACGCTATCAATATTGTGGAAATCGCCGAGCGGAAGATTGAACAGAAATTATTATTCAGCGATTCAGCACAAATGGAAGCTGCGCGGTTGAAAAACGAGGCAAACCAGATGTTTGATTATATTTCGGCAGCTTTGAAAAATAATGATGTTGGGTCGGCGAAATCGGCACTGGTCAACGAGGATAATCTGAACAAGATGCAGATGGATTTTCGGCGCAGCCATGTGCAGCGTATGACGGACGGCGACTGCTCACCGGAGGCGGGGCTGATATTTATCGACCTTGTTGACAATGTGGAGAAAATCGGCGACCACCTCACTAACATCGCACAGGCCGTGATAGGTGGGCTGCAATGGAGCGAGGCCGAACCGAAGGCTCAATAAGAAAGAGGTCGCATTTTCCGCCAATCAGAATAAAAAACCCGCTTGACCTGTCGTAGTGAACAAGCTACAACTACCGCACGAATTGTATTTCGTGAATCGGATTCTCCGGATGTTCTTTGTTTGAGCTTACGGCTAATGTTAACGCCTGTTTGTAAAGGAGAGAACAATGAGAATTTTAAGCAGGTTTTTCGCCCCGTCACCATTTATTCAACTGCACGAACACTCGAAAAAGGTGCATGAGTGTGTCGAGCTTCTGCGTCCTCTGGCGAGCGCGCTGGTGGCCGAAGACTACGAAAAGATAGAAGAATTACACCATGTGATGTCTAAGACGGAGCACGAGGCGGACCAGATTAAAACGGGACTGCGTGATAGGATTGCCAAGATGTATTTTCTGTCGGTAGGGCGGCTGGAGTTGAGCCGGTTCCTGGCCTATCAGGATGATGTAGCGGATGCGGCAGAGGATTTTGCCGTTGTGCTGCTGCTGCGCAAAACGAAGATTCCAGAAGAACTAACAACCGATTTTATGACGTTTGTTGAACGGGTTATCGGCGTCAGCGAACACCTAATGAATGTGGCAGAGAGGCTTTCTACCCTTGCCGAAGCTGCGTTTAGAGGCAGGGAAGCGAAGGAGGTGCTGGAGGCCATCGAAAAAATCGGCGAGGAAGAATGGCAGGTCGACCGGCTTGAGAGGAGATTTGCCCGCAATTTCTACAGTATGGAGGACAAGATTGACCCCATTACCCTCGTTTTCCTCGACAAGTATTGTCAGACACTGAGCCAAGTTTCCAACAACGCGGAGAAGACGGCCAAGTACCTGCGGCTTATTATTCGCAAGAAATAGTTGTTTCACACCCGAAGGAGCACCCTGTTTTTATGGAAATCCTCGTCATCGCGGCAATTATCATCGGGTTCTATATGGCGTGGAATATCGGCGCCAACGATGTGGCCAACTCGATGGCCTGTGCGGTCGGGTCAAGGGCGCTGACGATTGCGGGGGCGGTGGTTTTGGCCGGTATCTGCAATTTTTGTGGGGCTGTGCTTGTTGGCAGCCACGTTACTGATACGGTTCGCAAGGGAATAATAGATACGCAAGCTTTCGCTCACGACCCCCGTATGCTTGCGCACGGCATGCTTTGTGCACTGCTGGCGGCGGCGGTATGGTTGAATCTGGCCACTTACTTTGGCATGCCGGTGTCGACGACTCATTCCGTGGTCGGGGCCGTCATTGGGTTTGGAATTCTCAAAGCCGGAGTTGGACACGTCCACTGGGACAAACTAGGCGAGATTATAGCGAGCTGGTTCATCTCGCCGCTGGCAGGGGGTGTAATAGCGTTTGTCATATTCAAGCTGATATCGCGTTACATCCTATCGGCTGAGAAACCAATCGCGGCGGCGCGGAAAGGGATTCCGGTCTGTGTCTTTTTCACGTTTTCCATAATAATTTTGTCGATTATTTACAAAGGTCTGGAGAACATGCACCTGAACCTTAATGCTCTCCAGGCAATCGGCCTGAGTATTTTAGGCGGACTTGTCGCTGCAGGTATCTCTGCGTTGCTTACCCAGAGAAATTATAACAGCAAAGGTGAATTATCTCTGGAGCAGGAGCTGGTGCAGGTGGAGAAGACGTTTGTAGTACCTGTAATCATCGGCTCGTGTACGGTAGCGTTTGCACACGGGGCGAATGATGTAGCGAACGCTATCGGGCCGCTGGCCGCTGTGGTTGAAATCATCAAGACCAACTCAATTCCCGGCCAAGTTTCGGTGAATATATGGTTCTTAGTGCTTGGCGGCGTTGGCATTGCTATTGGCCTGGCTACTTTCGGCTATCGTGTAATGCGGCTGCTGGGGACAAAGGTGACTGAGATTACACCTTCGCGTGGCATTGCGGCTGCGCTGGCCGGGATGGCAACGGTGCTGACGTGCTCTAAGATGGGCCTGCCTGTATCGACGACGCATACAATGGTTGGCGCGATTTTGGGAGTGGGCCTGGCGCGCGGTATCACCGCTGTCAACCGAAGGGTCGTTGGGTCGATATTTACCTCGTGGATGGCGACCATTCCGATCGCGGCGGGGTTAAGCGCACTTTTCTATCTCGTCGGGAAATGGCTGTTCTGGTGAGCCGGCTTCCGGGAACAGACGAGGAAATACAGAATTTTGTGCTTGCGAGGGTTCGAGAGAGGGAGTAAAATTTTGAATATGAAGAATCCACTTCACAATTTGTTGATTGTTTTGGCTGGCCTGCTAATATTTGGGTCACCGGCTATAGCAGCCGAGCCGAATGACGCTGTGGGAGAGCTACCAACGGCGAGAGCAGCGGTGATTATCTGCACGGATATGGTTGACAGGGGGCTTTTTGAGTCGATTGAGCGGAGAACTCAAATTGCTCTCGACGCAGGAATAGAATACCTGATTTATGAAATTGACACGTTCGGCGGGGACCTTCTGGCGGCGTATAATATATGGGAATACTTCATGCATGACATCAATCCGCAGGCAAAGACAGTTGCCTACGTGTCAAAGAAGGCGATATCAGCAGGGGCTCTGATAAGTGTCGCGTGCGAAGATATCATAATGAAAAAGCATACAAGAATTGGGGACTGCGCACCGATTATGCTGGGAGGGAAACTCGAAGGCACGGAGCGCGAGAAGATTGAGACCGACACTCGTGCGGCTTTTAGCAATTCAGCCGAGGCCAATAATTACCCGGTACTATTGCTAAAGGCGATGGTGACTCAGCGAATTGAAGTTTGCAGGGTCAAAAACACCGAAAGCGGAGAGTATGAGTTTTTTGAAGGAGACCAACTGCCCAAAGACCCGAATAAGTATGACCTGGAGAACAAAAAGCGGATAGTTGGTGAGGAGGACCTTTTGACTCTGACGGCCTCTGAGGCTCTCGAATACGGTGTGGCGAGGGCTGTGGTCAAAAGCAGGGCGGGTGCACTTAGGTTTTTGGCCAAGCGTGACGGGGTAAAGTTTGACGAGCCGGTGGTGCTGCGAACGAACTGGTCGGAAGAGATGGTGCGCAAGATTAATCATCCGGCTGTAATGGGTGTTCTGTTTATGATTGCGCTGTTGGGCGTTTATATTGAACTTAACACGCCCGGGATTGGCCTGCCGGGTTTAGTGGCGGTAATATGCTTTGCAGCTATAATCGGCAGTAAATACCTTGTCGGGTTAGCTAACTGGATGGAAGTGGCGTTATTCATTATAGGTATAATTTTGTTGATGGTGGAGATTTTCGTGCTGCCCGGTTTTGGTATTGCAGGGTTTTTGGGAATAATGTGTATTTTGGTCGGGTTGTTCGGTATGCTCATCAAGAATCCGCCGGGCAGCCTGCCCTGGCCCGAAGGACCGGAAAACTGGGATTTGTTCGTAGGCGGCGTGTTAGGATTATCGTTTGGCTTTTTGGGATTTGTTGTTTTGGCGTGG
>CAZOUM010000023.1:0-41669 GCA_964582985.1 uncultured Pirellulales bacterium
CGTTCTTCCATATCGTAAAGTTTTCGTTCTTTTTCTACGTTTATTCCCAGAGCGTCACGCTTCTTCTCAATATGCTCAATCATCATACCAGCAGCCTTAATGGGGTCCCTCTCAAAGGCCCATTTGCCGCCGATTTCTTTTTCCAAGTCCTCTGTTAGATACCGGGTTAGATTTTCTGCACCGAGAATGGGTAACGGCTCAGCAATGACAGTATAGACTCCCGATGCGACGAAATACATCCCGATGGAAACTGCCTTTTCCGACATCCATTCGGGTGCGGCGCCGGCAACCGGCAAATCGGAAATATCGTCTCCCAATCCGCCTTCGGCCACCGTATTTGCCAGAATTGTCAGGATTCTGCTGTTGTCAACACAAGAGCCGACGTGCAGCACCGGTGGTATCCCGACGGTTTCACATATTTCCTGCAGGCCCTTGCCGCAGTATTTGGCAGCGGCATCCGGCCTCATCAGCCCGGCTTTAGCCGCCGCTATAGCACTGCAGCCGGTGCTAACGACCAGAACATCATTTTTGATAAGCTCCTTTATCATAGCAACGTGACAGGAATCATGCGTTTGCTTCGGGTTGTTGCAGCCGACAACTCCTGCTGCACCCCGCAGACGACCTGAGATAACAGCATCATTCAACGGCCGGTAGCTTCCGCGGTACCTTCCGCCCAGATGGTAAAAGGTATTCTCGGTGGTAAAGCCGGCAATACCCTGCTCCGTCACTTGCGGAATCTTAACCTTACCTCTCCTGTTCGCAAAATTCTCAATGCCCATCCTGATGATTTGCCGAGCAGTTTCCACTGCCTTGTCCTCGTGGAACTCAATATGCTCAGCTCCGGCCATCTTGCATTTCGGCGAAGTTGTAATAAGCTTCGTATGGAAACAGCCAGAGAGCGAACCGAGCGCAGGCATAATGCACTGAACGTCCACCAGCATCACATCAACCGCACCGGTCATTATAGCCAACTCCTGTTGCAGGAAATTGCCTGCAACCGGTATCCCGTGACGCATCAATATCTCATTAGCTGTGCAGCATATTCCGGCGATATTGATGCCTTCGGCGCCCTTGTCTTTTGCCATTTTTAGAAGTTCGGGTTCCTGTGATACTGCCACGACGACATCCGACAGGGTCGGTTCGTGGCCGTGCACAACTATATTGACCTGCTTCTCATCCAACACCCCAAGGTTGGCACCAAAGCGGACAGCTTTGGGACTGCCGAACAAGATATCGGAAAGCTCGGTAGCTATGAGCGAACCGCCCCATCCGTCCGACAAGCTGCATCGTAGCGCCTGTTTGGCGAGGTTTTTGTAGTCGGAGCCTACGCCTATATGCGTCCTGTGCATAATTTCGACAATCTCCCGGTCGATTGACCGGGGGGTAACTCCTAACTGCTTCCATACCTTTTGCCTGGCGGGCGGGGCGTAGCCAGCCACGGTAGTAAGAGTACCTTCCTGTCTGCCGAATTCGTTCATCACTACATCAGAGAGCTCTGCAGCAATTTCTTTTATCTCTCTGCCGTCGGTTTTGATTCCGCATCGGCTGGCAACCTGCTTTAATTTCTGTTCATCCTTTATCATGTAGTCACACTGCTCACTTTCCACAACCATCTTCAGCGTGTGTGCTATATCCCGGCCGTGGTCGGAATGCGCTGCTGCTCCGGCTGCAACCATTCGCAGCAGATTCCTTGCAGCAATGGTGTCTGCCGTGGCACCGCATACGCCGCATTCCGGCCCATCCTCAAACGGGTCAATCCGGCACGGCCCCATCGAGCAATTTCGGCAGCATATGCCAAGTTTTCCGAAACCACATTGAGGCTCCTGTTCCTCAAACCTGTCCCAGGCATTTTTTATGCCGGCTTCATACATACGCTCAAGCATTTCCTGCGATGCTTTGTCGCTGCTACGTTCTTTCGGATCCATAATAATTCCTCACATTACTAATTTGTGCCCTTTTGGCTGACTGCGTCAGCCAACTTTAATGCTTTGTCTTGCCCTACGCTTTCAACGGTAACTGTGGACTTTACGGCCTGCACCAAAGCTTCTGTCACTTTCATCCGAGGCGAGTTAAACCGCTTTAAAAATTCTTCTCGATTCTCCCCAGCCAGAACGGCTTCGTACAGCTGCCAGGCAAATTGCGAACCGAACTTTTTGGTTACAAGCTGGGCCCCAACAATTTTTTGGTGGGTATCGGTTAGAAGTTTTGCCATCTGAAATGGCTCTGTTCCGCGGTTATTCTCAGCCGGTGCCGGCGCAGTTAAATTATGTACCTTGACCTTCAAATTGACCTCCTTTGCGGTGGTGGTGCTATGGCCGAGGCTGAATATCTGCATACCCAAAATATGGTCAGCTTGGGCCCGCAAAAATCCCTTAGTTTCCTGATTTGCTCCGGCTGCATTTCTACCTGCTATTTTTCCAGCAGCAGCTCCGATACTTCCTACGGGCGAATACACGAATCTGCCCGTGCCCAAATCGGGACTTTCGGCACAGTCTCCCACGGCGTAGATATCTGCAATGGAAGTCCGCATACGATTGTCGACTTTGACAGCACCGGTTGGCCCCAACTCGATACCGCATTTTTCCGCAAGGCCGACGTTAGGCTTGACCCCAGTACCCATCACCACAAGATTCGTTGCTATTTGCCTGTCTTTGTGGACGACATACTCAACGGAACTGTTGCCGCCGATTTCAGAAATTGCCTCGCCGGCAAGCATCCTTAAACCCCGCCGCTCAAATTTATGGATAAGAAATTCGGAAACTTCCGGCTCAAGCAGCTTTCTAAGTATTCTGGAACGCACGTTGAAATAAACATCCAATCCCTTGTGCATAAGGGCCTCAGCGATTTCCAGAGCAATGAAACCCGCCCCTATCACAACCGCGCAGTTTGCCGTCTTAGCTACCTCTACAATTTCGGCCGCTGCTTCGTAAGTGGTAAAGGTGCAAACGCCCTTTTTGTCGGCTCCCGGAATCCTGGGTATCAATGGATGGCCACCGGTTGCAATCACCGCTGCATCGTAGGGCAGTTTCTCCTTTTTGCCGTCGGACAGAATTGAAATGACTTTGCTTTTTGGGTCGATATCAGTAGCTTCAGCGGGACAAATTAGTTTTACGTTGTACCGAGCCAACGTTTGAGAGGAGAAGACTTTTGCCCCCTCTGGCCCTGTTATGTAACCTGCGATCAACGCGGGTATGGCAGGCCTGCGGTAGGGCAGCCTGTCCCGGGTAACTACCACTACCTCAGCGTCCGTGCTCTCCTGAGCGGCGGCTATAGCCGTCATCATTCCTGCCGCACTTCCGCCAATAACAACTATATTGCGCACCTTTTATTCTTCCTTGCTTTCAACTTTCTTATGCTCGACTTCTTTGGCAAGTTTTTTTGACGCTTCCCTGCGTTTTGTCTTTGTTATCTCCTCGAGCGAAACCAGCTTCAAAGCCTTGGTTGGACAGGCCTCGACACAGGCCGGCTCCTGCCCCTCCTCCATTCGCTCTAAGCACATATCACATTTAATAACGGCTCGGCCTTCTGTACCGATTCGCAGCACGCCAAAAGGGCATATAAGCATACACAGCTTGCATCCAATACAGAGTTCCTTGTCAACCACGATAGGCCCTTCTTCACTTTGTCGCTGAATGGCTCCGGTTGGGCAAATTTCGACACAAGGCGCCGCCTCGCAATGCCTGCACTGGATGGGCACCCCAAACTCGCCCGCTGCTTCCACCGTAACCATCCGCTGCGGTCTCGGCGATTCTGCCACAGCCTCTTCGAGTACTTTTGATTTTGAATGTGCCAGGGCGCAAGCTATCTCACAGCTTTTGCACGCTAAGCATTTCTCGATATTTACCACAATAGCCTTGGCCATCTCAATCTCCAAAACAACCAGACGAACTACTTGTTACCTGCATCCGAACGAACACTCTGAAAAATCAAATCTGTCAACGTGTTCTTCGCCTCTCGCAATTGTTCAACAATTTCCGGACTTGCCTGCAAAACGTTCTTTTTCTCCAAGTCCGCTTCCTGCACTGCTGAACGATATTCAATATTGGCAAGGATAGTTATGTTTGCCTGTGCCAATTGAGATTTTATTGCTTCAACTTGGCTGGCATCTGTAATCTTATTCGCGATGGCTGCGACCTGTTTTATTCCCAACTCTTTGCCCATTCGGGCTATGTTTATCGCAGTCTCGATGCTTCTGCTTCCCGGCTCAACCACGACCACCAGGGCATCAATCCCCTGAACGCTTGCTCTTCCCAGGAACTCAACGCCGGCAGCCAAATCAACCAGGACTACTTCCTTGCTTTGTAGTATAGTATAACTGAGCAGTGCCTTCAAAAACGCTCCCTCCGGACAAGCGCAGCCGGCCCCAGCTTGGGTAATGCCTCCTAAGACCAGTAATTTCAAGCCTCTAACTTCAAGCGAGTATTTCTCAGGTAAATCGCTTACCTTAGGATTCAGCCTGAAGTATGCTCCGATTGCGTCCTTAGTGGTTCCGGTACGTTCAGCTATCAGCTCTTTCATCTTGATAAGCGGCTCCGGGCTTTGCTCGGAAGGTATACCGAAAGCCGAAGCGAGATTAGCATTTGGGTCAGCATCTATGGCAAGCACGCCAAACCCATCTTCAGCAAGCAGTTGCGCCCAAACAGCACAGACGGTTGTCTTGCCTACACCCCCTTTGCCACCAATCGCTATTTTTACACCTGACTGCAAATCGAATCCTAACCTGCTACTAACAAAAGGCTTACATCATGCAAGTAAAGCTGCACATACTAAGATGTTACCCCAACAATACTTACAGCTTCTTTTGTTCAAAGTTCAGCCTTGAAAGATTGAACTTTGAATGCTTGAATAACCACACCCAGCGTTACGACTCAAATGAAAATCGCCATACTACCATCTCACACTTACGCTGTCAAAGCCTTAGTCTGCAATTTTGCAGCGCAATTGTCAGAAAAAGCGCGAGCGGCAGCCGCTGCTAAGAATGACCTGTGCTTTCTGAACCCGCCCGGAAAAGCCGACGATTATTTAACTGCTTTGCTCAGCAGCCTTTATCACTGCGTCCACGGCAAGCCCCACGGCCGCAAGCAACGCATCCAGCGGTATATGCACCACTGCCGTCTGGTCAAAGAGAATAGACGCGCGGGCTGGGAATTCATCGCACGCACCCCAAACCACTATCGTTAACGGGATTCGAGGCAGCACATACAACCGAATTGAGGCATCACCAAATTCGCATTGTTTGGCGTCAAACTGCTCGCTGACACGATATAGCTGTTCAGGGCGCTCGCCAAAGGCCTTTCCCAACTTCTCTGTGGGAAGGCTGTGCAACCCTCTGAAAAAGAACTGCCCATTCGGCAAAGCCTCGGCCTTGACAAGTTTGTCGGCGAGCGGCAAATCCTGAGCGTTTATCAGATAGGCAAGAACGCAAAGCTGCTCAAGAAACTCTGCGGGGGCCGGGGATGAATTTGCCTGGGCACAAAAAATCTGCTTATCAGAGAGATTAACTACATACTCGGTGTTCAGCATAGTAATGAGGTGGCGCTCGGGGTCACTGACGTATTGGCACTTCGCCCGCACAGCGGTTTTTTGCCGGTCCAATCCGGCAAGTTGTTCCCACAGGCCATTATGAGCCATTGAGTTTTGTATCCTCTATCTGCTCCCAGTATATAAAACAATCATCCGTGCCCTCGACCAAGCAGCATATCTTGGGCGTGGGGCAGAACGTCTAAAATTATTTCAAGGGACTCTCTTACTCCCTTGGGGCTGCCGGGCAGATTGACTATAAGAGTATTTCCACGAACGCCGGCAACACTTCGTGACAAGATAGCGCTCTTGGTTTTTTTCAGTCCTTCCAGGCGCATTGCTTCAGCCAGGCCGGGAACCATTTTCTGGCATACCGCTGCCGTGGCCTCGGGCGTAACGTCACGCGGCCCAAGGCCAGTACCGCCGGTAGTCAAGACAATATCAGCTTTGACCTCATCAGCGAAGTATATAAGCTCTTTCTCGATATTCCTCTGGTCGTCGGCCGTGATTTTGTAGTCACAAATCTCAAACTTGTCAGCCGGGAGTGTATCCTTGATGGTTTGCCCGCTTACATCTTCTCTTTTGCCCTGCGAACAACTGTCGCTCACTGTCAATATCGCCACTCTAATCATTATCAGCAACCACCTTTATAATGTCCCCGACCTTTATCGAGCCGGCTTTGGTCACCTTCGCAAAGATACCTTCTCGCGGCATAATACAATCACCAACCTGCTCAAAGATTTCGCACCGGCTGTGACACTCTTTGCCAAACTGAGTAACTTCAACTTCAGCCTCGTTGCCAAGCCTAAGTCCGCTGCCTACCTTGAGAGACTGCAGGTCGATCCCCTCTGTCGTTATATTTTCTGCAAAATCGCCCGGCGTTACTTTAGCGCCGCTCGCGACCATTTTGTCGATTGACTCAATAGCCAGCAAGCTTACCTGCCTGTGCCAGTTTCCGGAATGTGCGTCACTGACTATGCCGAAACCGGCCTTGAGTTGAGCTAAAGGCACATTGAATTTCTTTGTACCACGCTGGCTCGAAATTGATATTGCCTTAATTCTGCCTTTTGTAATCGCCACTTTTGCCGCCTGTTTTTTCAAGTAACTTTATTTCGGTTATGACCATATCCCGGCCCTTGTACTTTAGCATATCGTAAATAGTAAGACAGGCTGCGCCTGCACCAACAAGAGCTTCCATTTCAACTCCTGTTTTGCCGGACGATTTAACCTCTACATTAACGCAAACCGACCTGCTTGCCTCATCCGTCACAAAATCCACCCCCACCACCTCAATCAGAATGGTATGGCACATTGGAATAATTGAAGGCGTAGCTTTCACAGCATTTATCGCGGCTATCTTGGCCGTCTCAAGAACGTCTCCCTTGATACAAGTGCGCTGCCTGACAATGTCGAAAGCCTCTTCGCCGAGCACAATACATCCGCGTGCCTTTGCGGTCCTGACCGTAATATCCTTGCCGCTTACATCTATCATACCTTTTGAATTTTGCATTTCGTTTTAGCCTCCGATTTGGCTCATAAGTCTGTTTCTACAGGAGCTTCCATTTTCCGGCTTTTTCGCTACTGCTTCGCGTATGGAACCGCTGATATCATCAAAATCAACTTTTATTTCACGGTCGGAAAAAAGGCAGGGCTTGAGGAATCCGTCCGCAGTTAGTCTGAGTCTATTGCAACAACTGCACTTCGGCGGGCGCTCCGTCTGAAAACCCGCCACAGGCGGGCTCAGGTCAGCCCTGTCATAAAGTGAAAACTGCATAATCTTTTGAAGCTGCAATCCTCTCTGCTTGCAAAACGCCTGCATCTTTTCGATATCATCCCCAGTCGTATCATCAAGAACGACCATATTAATCTTTATCGGGGTAAGCTCCGCTTCGATCGCTGCATCAACACCTGCCAAAGCTTGAACCAAATCACCGCCGCGAGTAATCCGGCAATACCTGTCCGCGTCAAGCGAATCTATTGAGATGTTCACGCGACTAAGGCCGCCTCGCTTGAGTATTGCCGCCTTCGCTGCAAGCAGCGAACCGTTTGTTGTCATACAGACTTCGTCGACCCCGTCAATACATGAAAGTTTTGCTACCAATTGCTCAATACCTCTTCGTACCAGCGGCTCGCCGCCGGTCAGTCGAACTTTTGTTATACCCATCCTCGCGGCGACTTTGGTAAACGACTCGATTTGTTCGTAAGAAAGAATGTCTCTGTGGCTCTTAGGTACAAAAATATCTTCCGGCATACAATATATGCACCGCTGGTTGCAGCGGTCCGTAACCGATATCCGCAAGTAGTCTATTCTTCTGTTAAATCTGTCGAACAACAACAGAAGTCCCCTCTTCGATTTCCGCCACCCCGGCACGTATGCAGAGTAAGCCGTCAGCTTCGCACAACGCGTTACCATGTGCCGAGCCGTGATATTCGACGACTGCAACCTTGCCGTTTTTCGTAAATACAACGGGCAGCCACGAATCTCTTTCAGTTTTTTCCCGTTTTATTGTCCTTTCCAGGACACCTTGCTTTTGCAGTGGCTTGAAATCGTGTCCCATCATCTTAAAAAGGAAAGGTTTGACTAATAATTCGAACATAACAAAGCTCGATACCGGATTACCCGGCAGTCCAAAGCAAAAAGCTTCGTCGCATACACCGAAAACCGTCGGTCTGCCCGGCTTCACTGCAATCTTCTCGAACAACAAATCCACGCTGTTTTCCTTTAGAATTTGCCGAACTAGGTCGTAATCACCCACTGATACGCCGCCCGAGAGAATCACGACATCATTTTCCGCTATCGCATTCTTGACCATATTGTCAAGGACTTCTTTGGTATCTGCGGCGATACCACAGTTCGTTGCCATCGCACCTACGGCTGTCACCTGGGCGGCAAGCTGAAAGCTGTTGCTGTTTCTTATCTGCGAAGGGCCCGGTTTTGACGCCGGCTCAACTAACTCGTCACCCGTTGCAATAACCGCCACCCTTGGCCTTTTTGCGACCAGCGGCTGCGTGTGACCTACCGATGCCAGAACCGCGATATACTGCGGCCTTAGCACGATGCCCTTTTTCAAAACGATGTCGCCGGCTTTAATGTCCTCGCCTTTGCAGCAGATGTTATCTGCCGTCTTCTCCTCGACAAAGCGTATTGTATTCTCAGTCAACAGTTCGACATACTCTTTCATAATCACGCAGTCGGCGCCCGACGGAACGATACTGCCGGTCATAATCTTAGCGCACTGGTTGTGCCCAATGGTGTTCTTTGGAACACATCCGGCGAGTATCGTCTCAATCACTGCAAGCTCATTCACAAGGTCTTCCCTGCGACAGGCATAGCCGTCCATAGCCGCTTTGTCAAAAGGCGGCATGTCCATATCTGATTTGACATCCTCAACTAATATCCGGCTCGCCGCATGTATTATATCGACGCGTTCCGTACCGAGTTGATGAGCTGAACCCATAACAATTTCAAATGCTTCATCGAACTTCATCATCGTGCTCTTCCTGAAATTCTTTAAACTCTGCCATCGTGTTCAGATTGGCATACTGCTCCGCTTCCAACTTAATGAACCTGACCTTGCACCGTTCGAAGATATTGCTTATTTTGCGTCCCCCCGATGACAACACCTCGTTGATGGCCCCAAGCACGCCCTTGTGATACACTGCAAAGAGCGGCTCGTATTTCTCGTCACCGGCAGTAGGGATAACCGCATCCGCACCCTTGGCTTCCATAAGCATCCTTCTGACGTAACACATATCTATGTATGGAATGTCGCAGGCCACAACAAAATTCAGTTCGTTATCCGAGGCCTCAAGTGCCGAGGCTATGCCCATCAGAGGCCCCTGCCCTGGGACTCTATCCTGGATAATCGGCAAGTCGAGAAAGGCCAATTTTTCAACTTCGTTGGCGCTTATAAGTATCTGGCTAAACAAGCCGCGAAGTTGCTCAGCGATTGTCTCTATCAGAGCGAGTCCCTTGACCGGAAACATACTTTTGTCGACACCCATTCTACGGCTTTCGCCGCCCGCCATTATTATCGCCGTTGCTTTTTCCATTATTGTCCATTTTCGGTCGATAAGTTTTATCTGGTCGATATCAAAATCAAAGTTATTGCCGTCCCACGTCAGGATTTTGTCCACACGTTCCTTGACGTCCCGAGCCGAACTTTTCCACGCGCCCGAATCACGTGCTATGACCATAAGAAACACCGCCGGCTCAACGACCCTGCGCAGCGAGTTCGATTCGCAAATCAGAACAGCATCAGATCCAACTACGTCAAGCAGGGTGGTTAGCCCTTCTTTGAGGTGTGTTTTCATTATACGCAGCCAAAAAACCCGGCTCGCGCCTGCCTTGAGGAGCCTTACAGTATCTTTGTTGGAGTTCTTATCCACCTCTTCCGTGATGCAAAAATTTCCATCGAGTGAGGAGCAAACCCCGCAGCCGCGCCCACCGCGAGGACATTTTCCATCTTTGGCTCTTATGGTAGTAACCTTTATTCCCACGATCGGGCTGCTCTTGCTATATCTCCTGATGAGCGCACAGGCCAATTCGGTCTTGCCGACATTTCTGCCAGCAGAGCCGATTAACAACATCCCATTAAGTTTGTTCATTCTATTGCTCAATGTATTTAACAGCGGAGGCTTTAAAACTTACCCACACTTTCTTCCCACAATGCAACTCCAGCGCTTCGACAGATTCCACAGTTATCAAAGCCGCGACTTCGGTTCCAATATCGACTATGACCTCGACACCAACACCAACAGGTTCAATGTCCACAATTGTCCCTTGAAAGTTGTTGCGGGCGCTTGTCCGGCTCGCCGCATTGCTGATTGTAACATCTTCACTTCGGATGCAAACAAACCCATTGCCGCCGGAACTGTCAGTGAGGACTGAAAAGTCAAGGCCGCCGGTGGTAAACCGCCTCGTGTCTGCCTCGCGTTCGCGCGACTCTTCCAGTCGGCCCCTAAAGAAATTCCTGATACCGACAAATCTCGCGACAAACTCCGACTTGGGACGTTGAAAAACCTCCTCCACCGTACCCATCTGTGCTATGCTCCCGCCTTCCATAACTGCTATATGAGTCGCCAATGAAACTGCTTCAGTGTAATCGTGCGTCACGTGTACTATAGTCTGGCCGTTAGCGCTAATTTTGCGCAAAAGGGCATGCATCTCCGGCCTCACTTTTGCATCCAGAGAAGATATCGGTTCATCCAATAGCAGACATCGCGGCTCGCTCGCCACCGCCCGTGCCAATGAAACACGCTGAGATTCTCCGCCTGAGAGAGTCTGCGGACTGCGTTTAAGAAGGCCGGTGAATCCGAACTCCTCAGCAAGCTCAATTACTCGCTGCCGTATCCGCTCACCCTTGAGATTTTTGCATCGGAGCGGATACGCGACGTTATCGTAAACCGTTATATGCGGGAAAAGTGTACTGTTCTGAAAGACCAAGGCAATTTTTCGATTCTGAATCTTTTCCTCTGTAATATCTTTACCGCCGAGAAATATCCGGCCGGAGTCCGGCTGAATAAGCCCGGCTACCGTCTCCAACAATACACTTTTGCCCACCCCGGATGCGCCAAGCAGAACAAAGTACTGGCTCGGCCGCACCTCGAAAGAAACGTCTTTTATAGCCAAAGCGCCTAAAGACTTGGAAATATTCCTAACGCTCAGCAACTTTTTCTCCCTTAGCCAAAAGCCTCAACATAATGAAAAACACCAGACACACCGATACAAAAAGAACCGCCACCGGCCGGGCGTATTTCAGACCAAAAGCACCGAAGCGTTCATATATCAACACCGGCGTAATCATAGGTCGATACGCGATTATTAGTACCGCGCCGAATTCGCTCATTCCCCTCGCCCACATCAAAATCAAACCTGACAAAATTGGCCTCCACGCCAGAGGAACCGAGATGGTAAGGAATACTCTCAAAGGACCTGCTCCAAGATTAAGCGCGGCTTTTTCAAGGCGCTCATCGACAGCAAGAAATCCGTCCCTTGCTGCGTTAACAAGATACGGAATACTCACAAACGCCATCGCCGCCATTATGCCGAAACTTGTACCAACAAAACCAAATCCCATTTTCTCCGCTGCCCTTCCCAATAGAGTGCTTCGAGAAAGTACCCCAAAAAGCGCAATCCCCGCTGCAGAATGTGGTATGACAATAGGCAGGTCGATAATCCCCGTCACAAGTCCTTTTAGCGGAAAATCTTTTCGCGCCAACAGGTACGAAAAAGGAATGGCAGCAATTGCAAAAATCACCGTCGCAGCCATCGACGTCCACAATGTCAGCCAAATACTGCTTCTAACCTCATTGTCCCTGAGCGTTTCGGCAAGTTCCGGCAGCGAGCAGTTCACGAACATACTCATCAGCGGCGCAATAATGAACAACAACACAAGTCCGCCAAGTGCTGCAAATACGAGATAAAGCGGTTCAGTTCTAAACGCTGAACGTCTCATCCCTTGCCCCCCTGCTGCACCGGCAGCGCATACTTTGTCAGGCACTCTGGAAGCCTGTCAAAACTGTCCGTTGTTGAGGGAACCATCAACGTCTGACCGTTCCTTTTAAGGATTGCTCCGCCCTTATCCGCATCCAGCAAAAAAGTCAAAAACTTCAATGCAAGCTCGTGATTCGGCGCATTCTTTGGGATGGTCACACCATACACTATCGGCTCCCCGGTTTTTGTGATGAAGGTTCCCGGCTTCTTGCCTGTTACATTGACGTGAGCAGTTTTGTAGAAATCAGCAAACTCGGCTTTCTTCAGGTTGATCTGGTCGGGCAGCAGTATCATTCGGAGCTTGTGCTGCTCGGCAACGCTGCGATATATGAAAATATAATCGAGCTCACCGACTTCTAAAAGCGCCAATAAATCAACTTCTTTGGGGCGGATGTATCTACGGTCTTTTGCCAGGATATTCTCTGCAAGGCCCCGCCTGTTATAGAATTTTTCCGCAAGGATTACTGTAAGCACCGCCCGATAGCCGCACGGGTCTGCGTTCGGGTCAGACCTGCCAAAAGCAACATCGTTTTCCAGCAGAATATCGTACCAATTGTTTTTGTTGATATGATTGGCTCTGCGCGAGTCTCTGCGAAAAACAATAACCATTTCATTACTCGCAAATTTGATATTCCACTCCGCATATTCGGGTATTAGAAGGGTATCTATGACTGTGTAGTCCGCAGAAGCTATAACATCGCAGCGTCTATTCAAATCCGCGATTTTGCGAGCACACATTCGGCTGCCTGCAGCTTCGCGAACAATCCTCACATCGGCGTTGAGCGCACTGAATTCCTCGCATATTTGTTTGAAAGGAACCGCCAGGCTGCCCGCATGAAAGATGACCAACTCATTCGCGCCGGCTTTGAATTTTGAATCTTGAATTCTGAATTGTCTGTTTGCAGCCACTGCAACAAGAAATATGAGAACCAGAAAAATTGAGATGGCCTTCACAATTCTATTCACTGCTAAAGCTCCTTGAGGTGTTTTCCGTAAGCTTTTTCCACTGCTTTTTCAACGTCATGGCGAAATCGGGTGTAAGCTTTGACCCATTTCCTGCCTTGTTCCGTTAGAGCAGTGCGCCCTCCCATATTGCCTCCGCGGTGTTTGTCGAGCAAAGCGGTATTTAGACATTCCTCGGCTTTCTTCAAATCGCCCCAGGCCTTTCGGTAGCTTATGCCCAGTAATTCGCAAGCTCCTGTCAACGACCCTTCCGTCTCAATCGCCTTGAGCAGCCGCCACTTGCCGTCGCCGAAGACGCCTTCGGCATCTTTGGAACTTAGCCAAAGTTTGAACCTTGCTTTGAGTTTTTTCACTTTGTCACCTCGCCTGCTATCACTTAAAACATCCAAGTTGGCAGTTGCTTATCCTGATTTTGAGGGCATTACAAATTCGCCCCATTTCCCGCTTCTCCACGCCGAACTGCTCTGCTATACGAAAAGCCTCCGCACACGGTAGCCTCTTTCTACCATTGATATCACTTGCCGCTTGGATAACCGCGTCAATTATTTCGGAATTCCTGGTCATTTATGCACCTGCGAATTCGTTATGTATAACTCGACATAACACCAAACAAAAAAAATTAAACCATCCAACTGCTCTTTTAGCAACATAAATTTTCCCCATCGGTTGTGCTTTAACAACCGGCTCCAGCGGCTTCACAAAGAACCACAACCGGGGTATATTATAAGAAGATGATTTGCAACAGAAAAACCGTTATAAACGGTGGTTGCAGAACACGTCATTTTGTCTCTTGGCCGACGTCTTTCTCATCTGCCCGGAGCTGGGCAGTAGGTATGCGCCGACGTGCGCTGACAGCACTTACCAGCGCAATCGCAACCCACACGCCGCTAACGACGGAAACTAAGATCGCAACCAACACAAGAACGAAGATAACTACTTCCATCTTTCACGCTCCAGATTTAATTCCTTCAATCCAATGTCCCAAGACGTACGCCAACAGTGCTGCGCCGAGACCTGGGATAATGATCACCTCGATTTCCCCGGGGAAAACAAACAGAAATATTATGGCAATCATTGCAACAAGTATACCGACACTCATTGACATAATTGCGGCGAGCGGGCGCGGGCGCTTTGCCCATAAGCCGATTATAAGCGCAGGGAGAATTGCTGAGGCCCAAATGGTATAGCAGATAAGCAGGCCGGCGATTATGCTGGGGACGAAGACCGCACCAGCCGCAGCGATAGCCGCAATAACAACAGTCGCCCAGCGACCAACATTCAGAGCACTTCTGTCCGTCAGTTTCACAAATGGCTTGACAATGTCTTCAGCAAATGCCACAGCGCCGGCATTAAGCAGCGAATCGAGGCTGGACATAACCACCGACACCAACACGACTAACAGAAGGATATAACCTTCAGCAGGCATGATTACCTTAACCAGATTGAGCAGAACTTTATCTTCATCGCCAACTGTTGGAACTATATTTCTGCCTGCCACTCCGAGCGATATCATGACCATGAACCACACAATGCTGAACAAACCTGCTAATACGAAACCGTTTCGTGATATACGCGTCGTTTTGGACGCTAATGCCCGGTTGGCGTATGGGGGTATAAGCGTTTCCCCGAGCAAAAAGGCTGCCAACAACCCGACTATCTTAACGCCGGACGTTGAACTTAGGCCTTGAGCGGTAGCGGCTGACGCCTCTTTCACAAAATTTGCCGCACCGCCACCGAAATGGAACGCCAGCGCCAACAACAGCGTAAGGGGAAGTAATATCGCAAATGCGGTGAATTGAAACGCGTCGGTTATTACGCTTGCTCGCAGTCCTCCGAACGTTGTGTACAGTGCCGTCAGAGCCACAACTATTATGGCCGACCAGAATTTTTGGAAGCCGAAGATGTCATTGAGCACGACTGCCCCGGCATACGCCATAACCGCGGCAAAAAACGTGCATACGCTAACCGAAATAACACCCGCAAGAATCTGACACTTTCGGTCATACTTTTGGCCGATAGCATCTCCCAACGTGTGGCAGTCTGGCAAAGCTCTCAGTCGTGGAGCAACAAACAGACCAACCAGGATATTCTGGACTGCGTATGCCAATCCTATGCCGAGGAAAAGGAAGCCGCTTTTGAATCCCTTCCCTACAAACCCTATTGAAAAACCGGGGCCCACATAGGTGGCACAAAGGCTCCCGAATACCAGTGCCAGCGGCAGAGTGCGCCTGGCCAAAGAAAACTCCGCAAACTCGCGCGCAGCCCTGGCCCGCACAGCAACAAACGTGAGCAGCAAGACATAAGCTACAACAACAAAAATAGATAAGACCGTGTGCATACTTTCGGTCCTGTCAAATGTTCTGCACTCTCAACACCACAGCCGGCTCCGGGCAGCAGTTCTCGAAGTCTATTCAAGCTTGTCCTGGAACATTTCCTCTTCCAATTCATTGATGGTAGCATCGAGTTCGGCCTCGGTTCGGATCCACCCAAAACGTGAGTCGATGAGAAAAGTCCGGTACCACTGAATTAAATTCTTCGCGAAGTCTGCGTCTTTACAGTAAATTCCAAACGATATTTCTCCTGCGTGCGAGCCGGCTTTTCTGGGTATATGTGGGAAGGCAAGAAGGACTGCGGTTTTTGATAAGAGGAACTCCAAGTCGGAGACGTTGCTGTTGTAAATTCGAAGTCTGCCCGAGTTGATTGCTTCGGGATACTTGCGAAAAAGACGACGTGCCGCGTTGGAAAACCCCGGCACGCTCAGATTCAGCGCACGGTGCATTCTTACGTCGTGGTAATCCTCTATGATTTCGTATAAAGCGCTGAGATAATCGTCCATTGGCTGTCTTTCCCCCTCAAACAACATGCATGTCCAAAGCTCACCGTGGCCTGTTGCATCAAGCTGGTCACGCAGCATTTTTTTTCCTGCATCATAGGTTTCTCTTCGACTTCCTAATACCTTCAATCGGCGCTCGGTCAGCGTTTTTGCCCAGGAGGGCATATCTTTCGGTTGAGTCTCCGGAGGACAGACACCAAGTCGAGTTAAAAGTCTGAGAAACTGCTTCTCTTCAGAACCATAGAACCTCCTGCCGACAACGCTGCCGACATTACCGTCACATTCCATACCATATTTCTTGTGATAGCCGAAAGAAAGCTGGTGTACATCGTAGCCCTTGGCAACGAGCATCTTTTCCAACTCGGCGATTAACCACAAGGCCTGCTTCTCAGGTGCCTTGTCAATCGAAAGATGAACATTGGGGCACAGTACGATTGGCCTCTTTCCTATTAGCTCCGACAGCGATGCAAACTCCTCTGCAGCTTCTTCCATCTCCTCTCTATTATCGTACATTTCAATGCAGACAAATACCAACAGTACGTTCCTGAAAACCATCGTGGGCTGTGGCGGCGAAATCGTTGCAGGGTCTATCCTTGAAGACGGCTCCTTGTCTGCAAAATAGCAGGAAGAACACTGATAACAGTCTAAAATCATATCGGCTACTCGGTCTTTTTTGCCTCAGTCATGGTATTGACATCCGTGCCGCGTTTGCTGCGTGATGGTGCCTTGGCTTTCTTTAGTCGCGAGGCGATCTCGGCATCGACACGGGATATGAACAGGCTCACGTTTGGGGTCACAGCCTTGTCCGCAAACCCAACACTATTAAGAACCCGCGTGACCTCTGCGGCATCCCAAAACTCCCGAGAAGAGACTATTCTCCGTCCCTCCTCGCGGCTTAGTGATTTCAGAAATACCGGTATAGAGCCATCACGCAACGCCTCGGCATAATCAACCAGCAACTCTTGAATTGTTCGATTTATCTCGTTCATTATTTCTTGCTCCTCTCGGAAAACACAAATTTCTTCAATCCCTGCGATTATAGTTGCGGAGCTCCTTCTTAAGCTTCAACATAGTCCTGAATTTGAGCATTTTAACTGCCCCGACGGTGGTCTTTAGCTCATTGGCGATTGCCCTGTTCGACATACCTTCCATCCAAAGTTCCATAGCCCTTTTCTCTCGTGCCTTCAGTCTGCCCATCATTCGGTGAAGCACCTGCCGAAGCTCCTCCTCAGACAGCAGCTCGATGATGCCTATCTCCGGGGCGACAAGCCTCTTGAGCCCTTCCTGCGATAAATGCAGATTCCGATTTATTCTCCTGTATACTTCCCTGAGCCGTTTGCGCATATAGTACAGGTATACGGTTCTCAAAAGCTCTCTCTCGCTGCTGACGTTACGCAAACGCTCCGGCTTTTCCCATATATCCGCATATACGCTTTGCAGCACATCCTCACATTCGACCTCATTACCAAGGTAGCGGTACAGGAACCTGATGAAAACTTCAAAGGTGGCCCGTACAAACAAATCCATTGTCCGGCGACGCTGCTCAAGGTCGGGGGCCGTCAGACCTGTTAAAGCCTTTCGCAGCCGTTTGTTCACAGCAAACCTCCTGTTATCGTGTGCATCATCTATCTTAGCCGCTGTCGTATCGGAAAAGCCACATACACGGCTTCCGCCCTATCATTAAAAGGCACCAACTTCGGTGACAGTAACAGCAATTCTACCTCAAAATCACTCATCCTGCAACATCCAAACTGCAGAAAGCAGCACAGAGAACAAAAGGCTCAAATCCCTTATAATCCATACAAGCAGACGCCCGCCAGGATGCTAAAAGCCGTACACCGGCCGTAGCTGCTCTTCCGTCGGTAGCATGGCGTAGTATTCACCTCGTGTGCCGACATAACCAACGCCCTGTTTTCTCAGCGGCACCTGGATGATTGAACCGTTCCGGTTAGTAACATTGACAACGACCGTATTCATTTTGTCATTCAGGCAGACCATCTCGGCCTGTGCTTTCTTCTTGTCGCTTTCGTTGCCCAGTATATAACCGACACCGCCGCCCACCGCTGCCCCAATCAGTGTTGATTCCGTATCGCCCCCTGCCAACTGACCGATACCAGCGCCAGCCAGAGTGCCGATCACAGAAGCGGTTTGCGCGTCACTGCCACAACCGGTAACAAATGCCGGCCCCAAACTAACAATAACTACCATCATAATTATCACAAAATTCTTGGCCATTTTACACCTCCATCAAACTTCATAAAATTTGCTTTTCAAATCTCTTACTTCATTCATTCCTTCTACCTTGCTCTATCGAAATAGTCGGACTCAAAACTACCCAGGCCCAGGCAGCACGGCTGGTTCAGTCTATTGCCAGCAGGCTTCCTGTGGTTCAAGGTTGCATTCAAGCCAGCGAGAGGTCAACACGCCGATATCGAAAAAGTCGGTCTTGCAATCACCATTAACATCGCCCGGCATCCAGGATGCGCATCGTGCAACTTCAGGGCCGTCCAGTATCACTGCATGTATGTTCCAGTTTCCGCTGCGGTTGTCCTGCCAGACAACGACTTTCCCGCTTATGGCAGGCTCGGTCTGGTCATAAGGATTATCGGTGATTCTAAATTCCTGCCGCGTTGTAAGGTTGTAGCCGTAAATGTCCCAATGCCCATTACGATCGTCCTGCCAAACAACTATATTGCCATCTATGTCCGGATTTTGTTGAGAAAAGTTGTTATCGCAGATTGGCAATTCAACCGGATTGGCGGGGTCGGTGATATCGCCAGCGTAAATATCCCAATCGCCGGAGAAGTTGTCCTGCCAGACTACTATGTTGCCCCAGATAGCCGGCTTTTGCTGGTCCTGTTCGACAATCGAGACCGGAAACTCTACGGGCTTGTTTCTTTGCCAGATATCGGCGCCGAAAAGGTCCCAGTCACCATAATAATCATCTTGCCACACAACAGTATTCCTGTAGACAGCGGGGACCTGCTGTTCAAAATCATAGGCAGCTATTGGAAATTCCGCCGGGCTGCACGGGTCGGTAATATCCGCACCCGCAATGTCACGGTCCACAAAATAATCGTGCTGCCAGACCACGGTATTACCGTGAACTGCGGGTGCTTCTTCGTTAACGTTGAAGTATTCGGAAACCGCAAAAAGTTGCGGGGCACTTAAGTCGTTAATGTCCGCTGCCCAAATATCCCAGTCTGTATCCACGTAGTCCTGCCAGACTACGATGTTTTCGTAGATAGAAGGTCCCTGCTGGTCATCGGCAAATTCGGCGATGACATAAACTGACGGCTCAGCGTGGTTGGTAATGTCGGCGCAATAAATATCAAAGTCACCTTCAACGAGCTGCTGCCAGACGATAATGTTTCCATAAATGTCGGGTGCCTGCTGGTTGTCCGTAGTTTCATAGACCCCAAATTCCAGCCAATCCCCTGCCTGCACAGCGGATATTAAGGTAACGGTGAGGAATAAAGCGTCTGTCAGTCTTTTCAAGTGTATTCTTTTCATAGCGCTGTCCCTCGCCAAAATCTTTTCCTAATTAGTGTCGTCAGCTTTCTGAATTCTGATTTTCTCCAAAAGTTCGAGCAGTACTGTCGCAGAGGATGCGTTCCGCAGATTCTGGCCGGCCAGCCGCAGCGGCTCAACAGCCTCATCGATTTCGCCGATGCCCAGCAATTGATAACCCAGAAGCAGTTGCAGGTCCCCATCAAAGCTGTAAAGCTCAGCCTTCTTGGCAAGCTCGCCAATTTGCTCCAGGAGCACATCATCTTTCGCATATAAGCCGCGTGGATAAAAAACACCCTCCTTCTCAGGCGAAACCTTTGCCAAAGCCGTCCGGAGAACCTCTGCTGCTTCTGTGTATTTCTCACCTGCGAAAAGAGCCTGACAGTAAGCAAAGGGAAGTATCATATCATCTGGTGCAAACTCGATTGCTTTGGCAAACGTCTCAGCGGCCAAGTCGTAATCGCCAGCTCCGAATGCCTTGACGGCATCTTCGAAGTATCTGTCCGACAGGCTCACCTGGTCAGGTTCTCCGGCGGCTTCTTGCGCGAGCCTCTCGCGAACATCCGCAAAGGTAGTGTGGTCAACAGGCTGGATTTCGGATGTTGGCTGATAGACCTCAGACGCAGTAGTATCACCGTTGTTGTAATAATTGTAGGTGTAGTAGTTATACGTGTCACCTGCCACCTCACGGGCGATAGGGTAGTAGCCATACCACCTGTACGGGTGACAGCCATACCAGTAATAGCGGGTATATCTGTAGTGCAATGGCCAGTACCCACCCAGGCTGACAAAGACGTATCTGCGATGATAATAAGGATAAAAATACCGAAACGCGAAGCGAGGGCCCCAACCATAATGCACCATAAAGCGATATCCAGGCCAGGCTATTCTGTGGCATATAGTGTTATGGCGGTCGATGTATACATGTTCATAACGACGGATGTGTCCTGCTACATCACGGCGCTCCCGATATATCAAATTCGCAGACCCGCCTCGTCCGAAGCGGTGTTTTTCACGCTTGCCGATGACCTTTCTGAGGCGAGAGACGTTTTGCCGGGACCTGACAAAAGCTCTTCTACTTCCTGTTCTGAGGTGCTGACTCTTTTCCCACCCCGGTCTGACATGCTGGCTCCTTTCAACCAACGGACGTGTGAAGATGGAGCGTCTCCGGAAGCTCGTGCCATAATTTGACCTTGAACCCGTACGTTTCCCTGCTTTGTAGCTTTCTTTACCGGTTCCATCTCCTCTACCGAGCCCCTCAACAACTGATTCTGATTTTCTCAGAATTTCACCACTATCGCTCTCCACCACTCTGGTAGTCCGGATTTTGGGCCTGGCACCGCGAGTAGCTTCTCTTCTTGTGGTGCCGACAGATTCTCTATCCCCAAGCCGCTTCCCGATGCGCGAGGTTTTGTCCGAGCTTATGCGACTTTCTGAGCCTGCGACAACCACTATTCTTCTAACCGAACTTCTCCCTCCCAACCGTTTGCTGCCGGAAGACCTGCCAAAGGAGCTGCCCAAACCAAAGCTTCTCCCTTTCCGCGTGGGCCTGGAAGCCCTGAACGTCGTCCTGGGCCTTTGGATAGTACGACGGCTGGAGGTTGTTCTACGAGTTTGGCGAGAGCCGGATTTGAAAGTACTTCTGGAACTCATTCGCCTGGATGACTTTGCAGCATTTGGTTTCGTTCGAGGCTTGATAGACCTTGATGGAGCGGAAACCCTGCTGCGCACTTTACCGACACTTGAGGCTCGCCTGGCTCTGGACCCAGACGAACTCTTGGTAACCTGCCGGGACTTTTGGCTGCCCCGGCTCGAACCGGCGCTTTTGCTGCGGGCTTTCTTTGCCAAAAGAGGCTCAGCCAATAGCATAACCGCCGCAACCAGAGTCATAAAAGCCATTCTAATACTGTTTTGGTATCTTGGACGTTCCATAATATGTCTCCTTTTCCTACTGGTCATTTCAGTCAACAGCCTTGCTTGTTGGTACCTTCCGTGGCTTCGGAATGCTTGTCGCAGAATACCAACAGCACCAACCGATATCTAATCCTGACCTACTCTGCCGAAGCAACTTTACTGGAAGCTTTCCTTCCATCTATTAAAGGCGCCAACTTGAGGCCGAGTAACAGAAATTCGGCCCACAATGCCTCAACCGCAGTGCAAACATGAGACGTGAGTGAAATCAGCAAACAATGCAGTGGCCGGGCTTAATCGGCACAAATGGCATCGAATCCAAAGCTGATTTGGCAAGATACCTGGGCGTATAAAGGGCCGGAATAACCCAGGTTCTCAAACGAATGGCGAACCGACAACACAATATGGTTGAAACTGCAAATCTTATCTCAAACTAACAGCAGAAATTGCTTGAAATTCGCGGAATAATGCGGTATAATCTTTACCAAAATTGGGGGTGTATGATAATCGACACAAAGATAGGATAACAGAAAAGGCAATCTGAACTTGACAGCACAAACAAAAGATATAGAAATCTAAATATGACCAGCCTTTTTCCAACAGAAAACTCATATTTGAACTATCAGCCAAAGCCGGCTCCTCATTTTCACCCTGATAGAATCGTATTAACCAAGGGTAGTTTCCAGGCCGTGCAACAGCGTGATTTCGTACAGGCAATTTGTAATCTATACCCCCGGGGCCAGGTTATTGAAAGATTTGATATCTCTCACAACCGCTTTGAGCTTGGTGGTTCAGACCCTTTGGAACTTCATTACAAAGGCAAAAAGACATTGTTATTCGGCGTACATAAAAGTGCGCTTAGATTCAGCGACGAAGATGGCAACACCTGCCCAAACTACTGGCATTTTTCGCCCTACGGCTTCTGCCCCTACGATTGCCAATATTGCTATCTGGCAGGTACGCCCGGCGTAAAATTTTCACCCACAGTGAAAATATTTGTGAATATCGGTGAAATTCTCGACCAGATTGCCGCTGTTGCCTTTAAGCTATCTGAACCGACTGCTTTTTATTTGGGCAAACTCCAAGACGGGTTAGCTCTTGACCCTCTTACCGGCTATTCTCGTTTAATTGTCCCTTTTTTTGCTCAACAGAAATATGCCAGATTAACTTTATTGACAAAAAGTGCCAATGTGGACAACCTGCTTGACCTTGACCATCAAGGTCACACCATTCTTTCGTGGAGTTTAAACGCAGGTGAAATTTCCAATGCTTTTGAATCAAACGTACCATCTCCTGACGAAAGAATCGGAGCTATGCGAAGATGTGCAAACGCTGGCTTCCCTGTGCGTGCTGTTATAATGCCAATTATTCCTATCGAAGGTTGGCAAGGTATATACAGCCGGTTTTTGGGAAAACTCTTGGAATCAGTGCCTCTGGACCGCATCACACTGGGACAAATCTGCAGTTATTCCGGGGCTTTACAGCTTACCGAACGAAAACTAAGCAAAGACAACCCTATTTCAAGGATGCTCGAAAAAGACAAATCCAAAGATGGCCGAATCCGTTTTCCCATTAAACTGAGGATTGTAGTCTATAGATATCTCATTGATACAATAAAAAAACTACAACCCCAGTTACAGTTCGGTTTATGTATGGAAGAAGCTGACACCTTAAGAGCCTTAAATATGGAAAACTTTATCGGCCGTTGTAACTGTGTACTCTGATGTTTGAAATCCGCGCTGATTTAGCCAGATATCTCGGCGTATGCCGAGGCCGAGTGACCCAGGTCCTCCGAAAACTGGCGAACCGACAATTTGAAATTACCGGAATTCTCCAGGCTTAGCATAGAACCAGCAAAGAAATTCAAGCATTCTCTGCCATCTGACCCGCAAACTATTTGAACTGTTTCAGAGGTTGAAGGCTCGCCCGGCGTGGCCCGACGGCAATCAGTAAGGACTAAGAAAACGCCGCAAGCCTCATGCCCACAGGCGTTAAATCGGGATTGCAACACTCTCACAAGGGCTTTTGACTTGTCTGATGAGTGGCAGCCTTGCTCGCTCTTTCTGACAAAGTGTCCGTAAGAGTAAGCTAAAACCTGTCAGCAGTCTCAAAATTTGCCTGTCCCGCCAGGTTATAACACGATACTTGCTTAATTCCTTAGCAAGCAAGTTATTATCAAGGCCGGCCACTTGGCTAAAGTCGCTCACATCCTTTGCCGATAAAACAGGTAGTTGACTGAGTTTACAATTGATTTTTATTGCAGGGCATTGTTGTTCCGGCCAGCGAGAGCCGCCGCCAAGTCACATGTAAAGGAAACGACATGTCAAACGAACAACATAGATTTATCGATGTGTTAGATGATATGTCCAACGGGAAAGATGTCTTTTTTCAGTTGGTGCATCATGTCCAGGACGTGATGACCGAAAACGTCAAGACGCTTACCCTGGACGATACCATAGAAGCGTCCCTTGGCTTTATGAAGGAGAACCGAGTTCGACACATACCTGTGATTGACAGCCCCACCGGAAAAGAAGGAAAACAATACTTCGTTGGTATTGTTTCTCAGAGAGATGTTTTCCGGCAAATATCTCCGTATGTGGGAAAAATCGGCGCGCTGGATTCAGACTTCAAGGCGCTAAAACAGCCGCTGGTACAAATCATCACCAGAAATCCAAAGTCCGTCTCACCGGAGACACCAATAGCCGAAGCGATTACCATCATGGTGGATAATCACATTGATATGTTACCTGTCCTCTCCGGCCAAGATCTAACGGGAGTGGTTACATCCACAGACATATTAAAGCTCTTCGTAAGGCTCAGTGCTATCTGCCAGTTGTGCCGAAAGAAAGAAAAGAAGGTGCAAAGGAGACGTTTTATTGACCTGCTTTCCGGGAATTCAGAAAAGGCAATGGTTGGGCTCTCAACGGTGCTGCGGACCGTTGAAGATATTATGACTGAGCAAGTGGTTTCTTTAGAGCGGCAAGATACCACGGCCAAGGCGATGGAGGCTATGCAGGAAGGAAATTTCAGGCACGTGCCGATTGTAGAAAAGCAAAAAAGACTGGTAGGGATAGTCTCCGATAGAGACATTCTCCGACATCTTCCATTTCACAGCAAGCAATTCAAGCCGGAAACCAAGGTATTTCGGGCCAGGTTGTTCGACGTTACACTAAGCGACCCGGCCAAACAGCAAGAACTCCATCACGTCATGAAGCGAGACGTAATTCACGTCTTACCGAACTGCGACTTCTATGATGCTGTGGAAATGCTGTATGACATGAAGATAAGCTGTCTTCCGGTGACTGACGAGAAAAAAAACCTTCTTGGAATAGTTACTGTGACGGACGTGATGTGCGGATTGCTTGCTGTCTACGCGCTTTTTGATAAAACTAACTCCTGATTGACCCTATTTATCTGTAATTTTGCTCCACCCACGCTAAATTCAGCTCGACCTCGAATTGAACTTCGCAGGATACACACAAAGCTTAAAACAGCACATAAACATAATACATAAATTTTATGGGAAAAAGTAAAACCTACAAGTCTTATTATACATTAAGTGGGATTCACCCATAAACCGCATCGGGTTTACGGCCGTGAACCCCACATGGTTCATTGGCTCCCCGAGTAGGGCTCCCCCAGCACTTATTGTAGCAGGCTCCTGTCACTTTATTACAAATCATCATTCATTCTTATGTTTTTTATCAATAAGTGCTGGGTAGAACCCCTCGCTCAGCTTCGCTAACGCTCAACATCGCTCCCCATAGGGGCTCTGCCCCTCTGGCGTTCCCCTTCGACTTCGCTCAGGGTCACTGTTACCCCGACGACTTTCTTCTACTTTCGATTAAGGCATGCTTCTTTAATCGTGACCAGCATTTAATTTCTTTTTCCCTTTGGGCAGCCTGGAATTTATCAGAGAATGTTTCTGTATACAACAATCGAGGATTACCGTGCTGGCGGAGACGGTTGTTTAGGTCGGTGGTAATTCCGGTGTAGTATTTGCCATTCTTTTCGATGATGTACAGGTACCACATATTAGTCATTGAGTAGGGCTTCCTTCGCGACGAAGTCGCTCAGGATAAACTCACAAGGTCCGAGCCTATCGAAGGAGTTTCAGGAGGGGCACAAGCCCCCCTGAAACTCCCCGAGTAGGACTCGAACCTACAACCTAGCGGTTAACAGCCGCTCGCTCTACCAGTTGAGCTATCGGGGAACGGTCAACTACTAATCAATACCTTGTACCCCAAAAATTGTCTTCGCCCAAATTACCATACATCATTATCCTAATCTCTGCAAGATTGTCAAGCTGCGCTTTCTTCAAGCCGATATTACAAAAAAGCATCGTGGTTCCGGACCAAGTAGCGACCGTAGTAAAGTCTGATGGGCGTGCAAAACCTGATTGAACCAGCTTGCAGTCCGTGTAAAATCCATGTAAAAATAGCTTTTTCATTGGCGTTTCTTTTGCAAAATTGCATAATTTTAACGGAACACAAGGCCGGTTTAGCGCATCTTATAATAGATGGCGAAATATCGGCAAATGGTTGGATTTTTGGGTTACTGTTGAAAATATGGCTAAAGATTTACTCGATGTCGGCGGTTTTACCATACTAAAGCGCATCGGAACCGGTGCCCGCAGCACAATCTATATGGCAACCGACCACGAGGACGATACCTACGTCGCCTTAAAACGCGTTATCTTCGAAAGGCCCGAAGACGCAAGAGTCTTTGAGCAGGTCGAAACCGAATACAAGGTTGCTCGGCGCATTGACCATCCCTATGTCCGCAAGTGCAACAAACTAATAAAAACACGCCGTTTGTTTAAAGTGAGAGAGTTGCTGCTTTCGATGGAATACTTCGATGGCCAGTCTCTTGAGGATGGTCCAACCCTGAGTTTGGTAGATGTCTTGCTTGTATTCAGAATGGTCGCCGATGGCCTCAATGCTATGCATCACCAGGGATTTATTCACTGCGACATAAAACCCAATAACATCCTTATGGCCAGGTCCGGCTCCATCAAAATTATTGACCTTGGCCAGAGCTGCAGAATCGGCACCATCAAGCCCCGCATACAGGGCACGCCAGACTATATTGCTCCTGAGCAGGTCAGACGTAAGCCCCTTGGCCCGAAAACAGACATCTTCAATCTTGGCGCAACTATGTACTGGGCCCTTACCGGTCAAAACATCCCTACTCTGATACCCAAAAAAGAGGACGGCCCCGGCCTTGTTATCCCAAAAAATTGCCCCGCACCCCACGAAATAAGAAAAAAAGTTCCGATAGGGGTCTCCAAACTTGTAATGGACTGCGTAAAAGACAATCCTGCGGAACGACCACGCAATATGATGACGGTCACCTCGAGACTTGACCTGATTATACACAGTATACTGGGCGACAAACTAAGACCTAATAAGAATAGAGATGCCGCAAACAATAATTGATTTGCTACACAAGGGCGTAGAAGCCAACAAGGCCGATGCGTTCCGAAAGGGCAATTTGATTCATTTGCCCCCTGAAGGCCGTCTGGTCGCAACCGGCGATATTCACGGACATCGGCGAAACTTCGAAAAGATAACCGCCTTTGCCGGCCTCCATAACAATCCCGATACGCACATCGTCCTGCAGGAAATAATCCACGGAGGTCCCGAGAATTCCGAAGGCGGTTGCTTGTCCTACGAACTGTTGTTCGACGCTGTCCGTTACAAATTAAACTTTCCCGACCGAGTCCACATCATTATGGGAAATCATGATGCCGCATGTATTAGTAACAGCAAAGTGATGAAAAATGGCAAAGAAATGACCAGGTCAATGCAGTCTGCTTTGGACAAACAATTCCAGCAGAGCAGCACCGACGTCAAAATGGCCATAAAGCAATTTTTATTTTCCCAACCGCTGGCCGTCAAGTGCGACAACAGAATATGGATGTCACATTCGCTTCCAGACGACCGTTTCGTTGATAAATTTGACCCGCACATCTTGGAGAAGCAATTGAAAGTCGAGGACTGTAGAAGACCGGGCTCGGCCCATCTTCTAATCTGGGGACGAAAACACACTCCGCCCCTGCTCGACAAAATGGCCGGACTGTTTGACGTTGACATCTTTATACTCGGTCATCAGCCCCAACAAACCGGATGGAAACGGGCCGGCCAAAATCTTATTATAATCGCCTCCGACCATAGTCATGGTTGCCTACTTCCCATTGACCTCGCAAAATCTTATACTATTGAGCAGCTAATCGACTCAATAGTGCCGTTGGCTTCTTTATACTAACAGCTTTATCGCGTTAAAGCTGTCCTATAGACGCAAAGCCATAGACAGGCATAAGGGTCGCAATACGAGATACAAAAATGGATTGGTATCGCTACATAGCCCTGCTGGCAATTTTGTCACAACTGGTTTTCCTGTTCTGCGTATATCGAAACCACCACTACGCACTGTCCAAATACAAGAGAAAGCGAACAGTGTGCAGGCCGCGGGCCGTCCTTATCGTGCCGTGCAAGGGCTTGGATTCAAACTTCCAAAAAAATATCAGCTCCTTGTTCTATCAGGACCACGAAAACTATCTACTGTGGTTTGTCGTTGCCGAGAAGTCAGACCCTGCCTACGCCGAGCTATCCGTGCTGAAAAACCAATTAAGCCAAAATTCAAAGGCTCAAGACGTTCAGGTCTTTGTCGCAGGTCCCGTTAGAGATTCCAAAGAGTCCAGGAATAACAGGCAAAAAGGCAGGATTTCTAACGTGGCAGGTCAGGGACAATCTTGTAGTCAAAAAATTCACAATCTGCTCTACTGCTACGAGAGAGTTGGTGATGACGTCGAGGTTCTGGCCTTTGCCGATTCCGACGTTTGTTTGCGCAGCGATTGGCTCAGCCACATCGTTTATCCCCTCAGGCAACCTAAGAACGGTGCCGCCAGCGGCTATCGTTGGTTCATACCCCAGAAAAATAATCTCGCAACATTGGCTTTATCGGCGGTGAACGCCAAGGTCGCCCAATTGCTCGGCAACAGCCGTTTCAATCAAGCCTGGGGCGGGTCTATGGCCATCCGTGTTGAGACCTTCCGCCGGCTGGGCCTCGACAAAATCTGGCCAAAAGTCTTAAGCGATGATTTATCGCTTAGCTATGCCGTCAAAAAAGCTGGTTTGAAAATTGCGTTCGTTCCTGCCTGCTTAGTCGCTTCTTACGAATCTACAACTTGGCCAAAGCTTTTTGAATTTGGCCGGCGCCAATTTCTGATTACCCGCGTAAGCGCACCGAAAGCCTGGTGGTTTGGACTGTGCAGCAGCCTGTATTCGGTATTAGGGCTATGGGCAGGCGCAACCCTCGCAGTCTACGCCGCAGTGATTGGAGAGAAAAATCTGCCTCTTTTTGCCGCCGTACCCATCTTCTTCTTTGCGAGTCAGTTGGTCAGCGCGACGCTGCGACAGGCAATGATCGCTAAAGTACTTAAGGAAGATTTACCGAAAATGAAAGCTGCTGCTGTTGCTGACATTTTCTTATCGTGGCTTTGGTCACTGCTGCTGTTGTCTTTTATTCTTTCATCGGCCTTCGGCCGGACCGTCTGCTGGCGAGGAATACGCTATAAACTCACAGGCCCCCACTGAAACGCTCATCCTTGGTTACAACAAATAATAGCATAACACAGCAGGAAAATACCTCTAATATCAACCACTCCCTAATTGTTGTTCTATCTCGGCAATATCGCTATCAGGCTTACCAACCAGATATATCTTGTTTTTGCCGCTGCGTTTGGCCTCCAGAAGCGCCTTGTCCGCCTGCTGAAAAAGTTCCTCAATAGTTGAACCATCTCGCGGGAAGCTCGCCAGCCCCCCACTTATTGCCAAAATCCCTTTACCAGCCGGGCCCAGCAAATGTAATTCGGCGTTCTCCAACTCTTTTCTAAATCGCTCCGCTATGAAGATCGCCTCATTAGGATGACCAGCCGTTGCCGAGCGCCTCTCAGCTTGGCGGTCAACTGATTTCCTTCTGGGGTCATCCCAAAAAACAACAGCGAACTCATCGCCGCCAATTCTCCCCACAACATCGTGTTGCCGACAGCAGCGCTGCATCAACACCGCCGCCTGTTTCAAAACTTTGTCCCCCGCCGGATGACCGTAAACATCGTTGTAATGCTTGAAGTTATCAATATCGAAAATAAGCAGCGTCACCATCCCCCCCTTTTTCTTCGTGTATTCCATGATCTGTCTGGAAAATTCCCATGTGTATCTTCTGTTCTTCAAGCCCGTCAAATCATCTTCAGTAGCCAATTTTTCCAGCTGTTTTATCTTCATCGCGGCCGTTGCGTCGGTGACGACCGCTGCACCTGCTTCGGTTACCTGCTTGCCGTTTGGCAGTACAACGGATTCGTAGAATCTACTTGTCTCAATTGGACATATCAAATAATCGTCCGCAGCACTTGTACCATCCGAAGCCTGGCCAACCAGTTGCATCGCCAACGGCTCCTCAGGCATTTGCGCAAGCAGAACAATTCTCACATCGCTATTCGCCTGCCTCAATGTCCGCAGAGCTGAATTTAATTTACCCGACAAGCCCGACATTACGACAGCGATAGTTGCAAAGCTATTTTTCGCGGCTGCACTGATCGCAGCACGCATATCGCCGCACACTTCGCAGGGCAGTTGACCGACAGCATCGGCGTCCAAAAACGCTCTATCGACATCCCCTATGAGCAAAACTCTGTGAGCCACTGTATCGGACGTTTTCATCTATTCAAAATCCCTATAGACTGCCCACTTCGGCCTTGGTGCTACGAACCCCATCCTTGCTGAAGACCGATGAACCACTGTTATTTTTTGTGATAATCAAGCGGGGTGCCTATGACAAAAGGACCCCAAAAACCTCAGAGACTGCTTAATTATCGGCCTTTATCATACCATAAATTCTCAGAAAAGTCAAGCCCAAGCACCCGGCTTGCGGCCACCGAGACAGCCAAGACTCGAAAAACAATGCATCTACTCGACCGTCGGAAGGTTCGCCAAGAGCTTTTTGGCCTGCTCAGTAAAAATGCTGTCCGCATATAAACCAATGAATCTGGTCAGAATTGCTCGTGTTTCCCTGAGATTCTTTTTCCACCGCTCCAAATCTGATTCACCCTGCTGGTGCCACATATTCTTCTTCAAAAGGGCCAATTCGTAAAGTGCCTCTATGCCCCCATCTTTGCTCTCGAACTGCTCATGCAGTTGGCCCAGCATTTCAGCCCGGCGTTGCTCATCGGCAACAAGTTTCGTCTTGGCCAACAAAATATTATCACGCAAAGGTGCGTTCTCGCTCATCTCGTTCAACAATTCGTCGAGGCGTTGCTCGTAATCGGGGGCGTGGTGGTTCAGCATAACAAATCTTGCCAGATGCCCGGCTGATGTGGGGCCGTTGGTTCGATTTTCCGAACTTATTAAACTGCGCAGGTGACCCAATCTTCGCTGCAATTCCGTTAGCTTGGATACCGTCATTGCCGAATCAGCCGGCGGACGAAACCGGCCAAAAAATGAATCACTCTGTCCCTGTTTCGCCTCAAGAAGTTTCAATTGCTCAGCCGCCATCGTTTGGGCCTTCGCAAGATGCTCGTCCGCCTGCTCAAATCTGCGCTCACCGGCCAAATGTTTTGCAATCCGCCAACGTGCCTCAATCGACTCTGGGCTATTGCCGAAATCCTGGTACAGCAGCCACCATGTTGGCCGGGACCTCTCGTACGGATAGTCACCGTAGAAATGCAAAATCTCTTTTTGCCCCAGCATCTCTACGTCGGGACTATATTCGCTCAGAAGTGCTTTATAGTAAAGCGCTATAGGCATACGACGACTTTGTGGTCGCCGGTTTATAAACGAATCATACTGTTCAAAAAGCCTGCCTTTCTTATCCTGGTACTTTAACTCCGGCCCAACTATGAACCAGCTCGGCCAACGGTCGAATCTCAACTGAGTCTGGATTTTCTCTTTTAGTTTCCCACGCAGCGCTATCGGCTCGGTAGGATAGAAAGAGCCTGCCAGATATTTTCTGACAACAGGATTCGCAATCGTTTCATCCAGTGCCTTTGTTATGCTGTGACAGTGAAACTCCTCTGTCAGTTCGGGATTATTCTTGGTTATATAGAGTTGATAGTCTAATTCATCAAAGCCTATTCTTATTTCAAAGGTCACAATAGCCAGCAAAAGGAAAACGCAGGTAAACGTCCAGACCAGCCCAGGCCGATAACGTGTAAAATGCCCTATACCCAAAACGAGTCCCGCTATACCTAAACCAATAAGCCAGGCACAAATCCAGGGCGCAAAGGAAAATCCCCACTCAATAGGGTCCGCCCCCTTTACCACACCAAAGAATCCCCAGTAAATAAGCTGGGGCGCGGTGCATAACACTATTGCAATAAAGCGCGACCGAAAGCGAAGTGGACGACAAGCCACGGCAAAGCAACTCACAAAAATGCAAAACGCAAATCCCGGTAAATTTGCCAAAAAAACCACCGCCAATACGAAAATCAAACTATACTGGAAGCTCAAAAGTTGTGATATCAACACCGGAACTATCGCCAAAATACCCATAAACAGCCCTAAAACAAGAATCTGCCAGGGATACTCGAATATACTAACGCCGGTCGTAATAGACTGACCCAAACGCCAAAATCTTGGGAAAATCAAGGCTTGAAAACTGAAAGACCAGAATACGCCCGTCACTATCTTCGACCAGAAAAGGCAGCTTAAACCAAAAGCCGCAACAGCAAACAGCCAGAATCTTTGGACGTTCTTATGGCTGTAGTGCAGCGTGGGACCGACGGTCAGAAAAGACTTCGAGGCTACTTTTGGCGTCTTTTTCGTCTGTTTATCATCCATAAGCCTCACCTCGCCGGGTGTGTGTCGCATCGCGCAGAATCAATTACGCAATACACAATACGAGTTCGGTTATGTCCCTTCACCACTGCTGGCAAGATACTCGACTTGTTCCGGCGTAAGCTTGTCTATTGCAATCGACATCGATTTCAATTTTAGCCTGCTTACTTGTTGCTCTATCTCGATAGGAACATCATGGACTGCAACAGCAAGTCTGCCAGCCCTTTTCATTACATATTCAGACTCTAACGCCTGCGTCGAAAAACTCATATCCATAACGCTTGCAGGATGACCTTCCGCCGCTGCAAGGTTAATCAATCGTCCCTCAGCAAGAAGATAAATCCGCTTGTTGTTTTTCAGGATGTACTCATCCACGTGGTTGCGCACATTACGGTTTACCTTCTTGCTCATCTTCTTCAGCGCTGGTATATCTATCTCAACATTGAAATGCCCACTGTTAGCAACAACTGCTCTGTCTTTCATCGCACGGAAGTGCTCAGCCCGTATAACGTTCTTATTGCCCGTAAGCGTCACGAACAGTTCGCCAATCTTAGCCGCCTGCGCCATCGGCATAACTTCGAAGCCATCCATAGCCGCTTCAAGGGCCTTGATTGCGTCAACCTCCGTGATGATAACAATCGCGCCCATTCCTCTTGCTCGCATAGCAAAGCCGCGGCCGCACCAGCCGTATCCTGCCGCGACAATCTTCTTGCCGCCCATCAGAAAATCTGTTGCTCGAATAATGCCGTCAACAGTTGACTGGCCCGTACCGTAGCGATTGTCGAAAAGCTGCTTGGTTGCAGCATCATTTACTGCAATAACCGGAATCTTTAACAAGCCCGAATTTGCCATCGCCCGCAGACGAATGACCCCGGTAGTAGTCTCTTCCATACTCGCAATAATCCGATTGGCTTCTTTTTTCCTGCGCGTATGCAGCTCGTTCACCAAATCAGCGCCGTCGTCAAACGTAATAACCGGCTTGTGGTCGATTGCAGCGTTAATGTGCTTATAATAAGTGCTGCGATTCTCACCGCAGATGGCAAAGACCCCTACTCCAAAATCCTTCACCAGCGAAGCGGAGACATCGTCCTGAGTACTGAGCGGATTAGATGCGCAGAGAACGACGTTCGCTCCCCCCGCTTTCAACGTCCGCGCCAGATTGGCCGTCTCTGCGGTTATGTGCAGACAACCTGAGACATTCTTGCCCTTCAACGGCTTGCTCTTGGCAAACCTTTTACGAATCGCCGCCAATACCGGCATATCGTTATCAGCCCACAAAATCCGTTTCTTACCTTCGCTCGCCAATGATAAATCAGCTACGTCACATTTCACTTACAAATCCTTTCAAAAAAACAGAAACGATAAGTGTAAATTCAAGAGATAAAATTTGCAAGCTTTTATTTGCCACAGGGCGCACAATAAATGACTTAACCCCCTATTTGGCAAGAACTTAAACAGTACGCCGCTTCTTATTGTTTCCGGACGGCTTTTTCGGTCATCGGTCGATAATCGGTATATTGCGGAACGTCAGTTCGAACGGCACAATCTCAATCTCCGCCGGTCCTTTTATCACAAGGCGGGTAGTCGCAGGGTCAAAAGCATTCAGCTCCGGACAAAACCTGATTCCCGAACGATACGAACCACAAAAATTAAATGCGCTCGACAATAATCCACTGTGGGACCAATGGAGCAATGTGACCGCGCTTATCATCGGCGTTCTGTTTGATGAAGCGCATATATTCGTTATGATTCGTATAAAATCTTTGCTAACAGCTTTAACCTGCAGCCTAACGCTGTTTTTCTTGTGAGATTGGGCTGCTTACTGTCTCCGCTCCGTTGGAACTTCCTGATGTGATTGTTTCTGCGCCGGTTAGAAACTCGACCCAAACCAGACATGCCTCCGACGATGGGCAAATCACAACTATTGTGCCTGGTCAATCCTGTGAAGATATTGAAGACTTGATGCCACAGGTGAGTTTATCGTGATAGCCGATTGTGAGCAAGAGACTTCACTAATTCGGACAGCACTTCGTATATGCGCTCACTCAAACCGCCATTCCAGGTGTAAAGCTGTGCCTGCCCTACTCCCCCCTCATTCTTGCAGCTGCCCTCCTCTCTCTCTCTTCCTCATCGTCAAATTCATCATCCGCTTTCTTTGGACCACGCCGTCTGTAGTCGGCTGTCTTGCTGCCCCAATCTCGCCACGGTTTCTTTGGCCTTTGTTCTAATTCGTCGATTTCATTAAACTTTATCTGCAATTCTGTGGCCCAGTAACTTCGGCTAACAGGAACACGCTCTATGCTGGTTCCGTCAAAAGTGTAAAGCATATCATGGTAAGACATGGCACGCATATGCTTTCCACCGGTCCAATTGTTAACGCGCACAGCGTCCACGTACATCGCTCCAGTAGAATAATCAATTGTTTCCGGTATCGTGACCCCCGCCATCTTCTTATCTTCCTCAGCTCCTTCTGTGGTTTCGGGCTCAACAGCTCGCACCGTACCTATAACCTCTCCCTGCCTGACCCTAAAGTTCTCACTGTACCAATAACCTAAAACATACCGGCAGACCCTCACCCTTACAGTCTTTACAACCTCTTGTATGCTCTGCGGGAAGAAATACAACCTTGACGGAATCTCCACAGTCTCGGTCTCATCGGAAAAATCGCTCCACAAAATAACCTGGTCCTTCAGATGTTCGTCTTGCTCACTGACTTGCTCCGTGTCGGCTATCGGATTAAAAACGCCCAGCCGGATTCGGTACCGATAGTTTTTCCCAGGTTCGACAATATCATCATGCGACCAAAACACCAATGGCTCATCCATCTTGGCAATATCTGTTTTCGCCGTAATCAACATCTCATTGTATTCATCATAAAAATCTTTTATCGATTTTGTCTCTAAAATGCCTTTGCCTTTTTCTCCAGACTTTTTCTTGCTCGTATCACCACCACGCATTCTTCTAACCGCCGCAAGTTCTCCTTCTGTTTCTCTTTGCCCCCCCACATTACCCCTTCTTCCTCCGGGCCCCCGCCTTCTATCCCGACCGCTCCCTCTTGGACGCCTGCTACCGCTGAACTCCTCATCTCTTTCGCTAATCCTGCCCGGATTTGACATTCTTCCGGGTACTGTCCCAGACCGTTCTCGCCGCAGTCTGTCACGCTCCTCTTGGTGCTTCTTCCTCTTCGCCTCCAGGGCCTCGCGTTTCTCTTCTGCTTCTCTTTCCTTCTGATACTTCGCATATTCCTCGTGCACCGAAGGAGGGAACCATTCTTCATCTGCAGATGCAATCCTGTACGCCTCCGGCTGCAATAAATCCATCATCACCTGCTTGTTATCAAAGTTGAGTAGACGCACCTGTACCCCGCCAGCAGGCAGCTTTTTGACATCTTCTACAATCTCAAACATCTTTTTGTGATGGTCAATTTTACTGCGGGGCACTGTTTGCCACTCACTCCAACTGCCATCGGAACGAAGTTCCCGCCTTTGCAACTGCACAGCCGCAAAAACCGGTTTCGCAAGGCACGGGTCACGCCATTCTTCCGGAAGTTCCTCGCCGGCAAAGCATTCATAAAAATTCTTCACTAATTGGTCGATAGCAATCGTCGACTCTACAGTAACAAAATCAACATCGTTGGGCTCGGAATTGTCTTCGTCGTAAATATTTTCTTTGTCTATCTCTATTGTAGGAACATATGCTACTACCCTGATGTGCTCGGTTACTGCCTCGCCAACTTTCCCTAACTGTGGGAGACGATACTTCCCGTTATGACGGAAGTTCTTCGAGCGACAAGGCGGCAGTGGCCAACCAAGGCTGACATCAATGTTAGGGATGGATAAGTCTATCTTGGCGATGAACTCATCAAATCGCATATCATACGGGTCGTCCGGCCCGGCCTTGCTACTCAACTGATTTTCCAAACCATCAGCCTGCCTCCTTATGTAAGGGTCAATCCGGCCCGGACCAAATTCCTTGTGATCGTACGCAACTTTATTGGGACTGACAAAAACCCGCGTAATCAGTACCCAGATACACACAAGCCCTACAACGGCTAAAACCGCCTTTTCAATATGCTGTTCAAAAATGTTCCCGCCTGTTTTACTCATTCGGGTCTTTCACCTTTCGAATCCAAAAACCAGCACATCTGCTATCCACTTCGCAAGAAATCAATTAATCTATCCCCGGCAAGGACCTTCTCTTGAATTTTCTCGGGGCCTTTGTTTTCGTTACTGGCTGTGTTTTTCTCACTCGCCTAGCCTTTGCCTTCTTTTTGGCCAGCTCTTCCAGTGTTTGTTTAACAGATTCCTTAACAGATTCCGGTTTTACTTTATCGTACGCTGCTTTGTTAAAGATATACTCGCAGACCAAATCCAGCTTTACCACGGCATCGTCCCCGTAACGGTACCGCTCGTGTGCGATATCCTCCCGGTCAATCGATTCAATCTTGCTTTCTAATATCGTAATCTGATTGCGCTTAAAGACCTGCTCCTGGCCCTTGCCGTCCCAGCCCCTGAATTTATGCGACTTGGCGCTGCAAAGTTCCCGCATAAACGGCAAAATCTCTTTCGCACTAACCACAACGACAACATTAAAATGAACAACGTCAACATCGCCGCTTGAAATTCTTTCCGTGAACAGCCCCGCAAGCCCATCTTCTACCGAAAAAACGTACCTGGGCTTATCATCGGCCCCTCTTCCGCCAGACCCAGTCCTCGCTCCAAATCTGAACCTTTTGCCGCTCGCCGGGAAACTTACACTCATAAGCCGTTTGACCGGTGATGTGAAAACATTGGCAGAACCCGAATTCAAGGAATCTACAGTATCGATTATATCTTCGATAATCCAATAGCCTAACTGCCAATACCAGCAATCCTTGATCCCATCGGCCCAGTCTTTGGCTTCGTACTCCTTCCAGAATTCGTATCCGCTCAGATCAGTCTGATTGGCGTAAACAAAAGCAGACTCAGCCTTTTCCCGGCAAAGAATGTCCTCTATCGTGGCCCTTGCCTCGCGCAACCTCGGAGAGGATGTTCGCCAGCCGTTTAATCTGTGCCGAGATACACTGGAACGAGGCTTTGACAGGCCCTCCAATCCCCGTTCCAATTCCACGTCCGAGGGGCAATCGCTGGCGTTTATGCGACCAAGCAGACCGTCTACCGCCTTAAGAAACCGCTGGCTGAATTCCTGAAAAATCAGTACTGAGGTAACCTTCGGCTCAGGAAATATCTTATAACTTAACAACTCCCTCTCGGTACTTTGTTTCGCCAAAAGGGCTATCTCATTGGCATCGTCTTTGAGAGCCCCCTGATGTACTTCCTCGTGCTTCCATTGGTCACGAGTGACAAGACCTGCGCCAGAGGACCGAATTTTGTCGCCTCTCTGCTTAACACTCTCATATTCAATTTGCGCTCTCAGCTTGCCGCTTATTAATTGTGTGGGTATGAAAAGAAGCACAGCAACCACCCCTATCACCGCCGGCACCAACAGCGATGAATAATTCTTAAGAATACTATGTACGGCATCTTTGAATTTGGAAGTATCCATCTTCAACTTACCCGTTTACTCCCTTCTCCCTTTCTTGCCCGGCCTTTTTTTGCGTACACTAGGTTGTTTCACACTCGTGGGGCTCGTCGCATCACCAGCGGCCGGCTTGGGCGCATCTTTCCACACGAACTTGGCGTTTAGCACAAACCAATGGTCATTGACTTCGTAAATAACATTGCCTAACCTGTCCAGCTTCTTTTTCCCTCGCTCGAGCTTGGCCACTTTGCTAATGACCTCTTTTGTCATAGGGTCAACCAAAACCGGCTCACCACTTTCTTTTCTGACATCTACGAAACCTATCTGTGCAGGCATTTCAGCTTCCATGTCTATCGGTTTTATATCTAACTTGAAGTGATCACTGCCCTTTTCCTTATACAGCTCAAAGGGGCTGTTCCCGTCACCGATGCCATCAAGATGCCTCATTTGAGTAACAACTCCCCACTTATTTGGGTTATCTTCTGCGTCGAGCGGGTCCATCAATTCACCTAAGTTTTTATAAGGACTGTAGCCGGCTATAGCGACCACAAATCCAGGCTTCGCTGACTCTGCTGCGGCGCCTCCTTTGCCCTTCTTGAAGAGCATTTGCTTCATATATTTGGGAGCTCTTCCACCCAATGCCCTCATCTCCCGCTCATATTCTTCCTGCTCATCATAACCGCTTCCACCCTTCTTCCTGCTTTCGCTCTTCAGCAAATCAGTGGCGTCAAACTTCGCAGTTGCAACATCATCTACATAGCGAACTGACATACTCGTTATAAATATCTGCCTTCGCTCCTTTCGTGGTGTCTGTAAAAGCGCTTCTACATCCCCGGCGACAAAAGCCCTGTGAAGCTCCTTTTGTATCCGTTCGGAACAGTTTTTTTCGCTCGGCAAAACCGATAGTATGGTTTGATGCAACAGTGGAATTACATTACGATACTTAAAAGGCTCAAATGCCTCTTTTATTGTCGCCTCCGAAGCCTCGCCTGTTCTTCGTATGTCGCTTAGCCTTCTCTTGGCATCATCGACGGCTTTAATAACATCAGTGGTTCTGTTTCGCTCTCCTTGCCGCTTGCCGTAAGTGGCCTTGTCAAAAAGGGTCCTTCCAAAGGCCATAACCGAAACCAGAAGCAGAGCACACGCCGCGGCTGTAAAGTACTTGGCTTTACCTGCCCAAGCCATTGACCTGGCAATACCGCGGGGCAGCAGATTACTTTGTATCTTGCTCAGCCCCAAACCCTGCAAAGCAAGGCCGTAAACAATACCAAAATCTGAGACATTCTGATGAAATTCCGTAGTCGAGACACCTGAGCCTATCCTGAGTTTCTTGAACGACTCTGGTCTTTCAACGGGTATCTGCAGTGTCTGCCGCAGGTACTTGAGCAGGCCGCGCATCTTCGCCCCGCCGCCAAATGCAATCACCTTTAACAGCTTAGTGTTAGGATTAGAGCTGCTGTAAAAACCCAGCGAACGCTGAACTTCCGATGCAAAATCTGTGAAGACCGGCCTCATCGCCTGGAATATTTGCCGTGCGTATTTGCTCATCGCAGCAGAACGCTTTAGTTTTTCAGCTCTCTCGAAATTGATCTTAAATGCCTCTGCTATGGCACTGGTGAATTCGTTGCCCCCCATAGGAACACATCTTTGCCAAACCCTCGACTTTGTGCAGACAACCAAATCCGTATTCTCCGCACCTATATCAAGAACAATAACGCCTTGATTGTCGGAACCAACCAAATCAGGACGGTCGTACGATACGTAGTTATACAGAGCCATCGGTGCCATCTGAACGTAACTCACGGTGATGTTCTCCATCCCAAAATGCTCCAGCGCCGAGTTCACCACCTCATTCTTTATCGCAAAAATACCAACCTTGTTTTCAGGGCTTCCCGCCTCTGTCATCAACTGCCAGTCCCACTGCACCTCATTGATGTCAAACGGAATCTGCTGTGCTGCCTCGAACTTGACGATTTCGGGAATGCGTTTGGCCTCAACAGGCGGCAGGTTCACAAACCGGGCAAAACTGTTCTGGCCCGGCACAGAGACGACTATTTCGTCCCCCGTTAATTCGTTCTGCCTAATAAACTGGCGCAGACTTAACGCAACAAGCTCATCTCTTTCCGCCTCGGTGACGCCCGTGCCGCTGAGAATTTTACCGTGTTCAATCTTGCCGAACCCGGTAACTTCGACCGCCCCCTTCTCAGTACTCAGGCGCAATGCCTTTAGGAAATTGTTGCCTAAGTCGACAGCCCAAACCGATTCGAATTTTGCCGCCATAGTGGGCCTCCTGCCTTAGGTCCCAAACATAGTTTGAATAATCTTGTAAGCTTATCCGAACAGTTGTAAATTATACCATATTATGAAAACTTTTGCCATATATACTCTTGGCTGCAAAGTAAATCAATACGAAAGCCAGCAGATTCGAGAGCTGCTCGAACGCCTCAGACTCCGGCAGGTCAAAACCGCTGACAAGCCCGAATTAGTCGTTATCAACACCTGCTGCGTTACTCACAGTGCCTCAGCAAAGAGCCGACAATACGTCCGAAAAGCACAGAAGCTAAACCCTGATGCTGCCATAGTTGTTTGTGGCTGTTTACCAAGGGTGCGAATCGGCGAACTAAACAATACTGGTAAAAACGTCCAACTCGTTCGACGTCAAGCTGCCCTCGCTGCCAAATTGTGCCAAGTAGTGAACGGCAAAGCCGCCGCTTCAGATCTCAAAGACCCACTGCCTTCTTCCAATACTATTAGAACACAAACCGCCCAAAAAATCAAGCACAAAAATAAGTTTCTCGGTCTGCCGCAACTTCCATCTTTAACATCATTTAGGGGCCAAACCAGGGCCTTTTTGAAGGTCCAGGACGGCTGCGACGGACACTGCACCTATTGTATCATACCACGGACCCGCCCTGATGTTCACAGTAGGCCGACCGGGCAGCTATTGCACGAGGCTCAGGCCCTAATTGACGCTGGCCATAAGGAAATTGTCATAACTGGCGTATTTCTCGGAGCTTACGGCCAGACCAGCGTCAGGCGGAAAAACTGGGATAAGCCGCAAAACGACAGATTGGCTGTTTTGCTCGAAAAAATGGCCAAAATCCCGAACCTTGCGAGAATAAGACTCAGCTCACTGGAGCCGGGCGATGTGACACCGCGATTGCTCGATGTCCTCTGCAGGCATCGTAACATTATGCCACACCTCCACTTATCGTTACAGTCGGGCTCCGGCAAAATCCTGAAAAAGATGTGCAGGCAGTACGACGCGGACGATTTTAAGATGGCTGTTGAGCTAATCAAGTCCCGGCTCGACAGGCCCGCTATAACCGCCGATGTCATAGTCGGCTTCCCCGGCGAAACAGACGCTGATTTTGCGCAAACGGCTGAGCTGGCCAAAGAAGTCGGCTTTGCCAAGATGCACGTTTTCAGGTTTTCGCCCCGCAGGGGCACGCCTGCAGCAGCTATGCAAGGTGCTGTAAATAATGAAGTTGTAAAAGAGCGCTCAAAAATACTCCATAATTTAGACGTCGACCTGAGCAGAAATTTTCGCCAAAAATTTATTGGCGACACGGCCACGGTGCTGCTGGAGAACAGCAATGGGGCGATTTGTGGGCGGAGCAAGAGATATTTTATGGTCTACCTGGAAAAAACGCCCGCAAAGCCGGAAAAAAATCAGTTGCTGAGGGTGAGATTGACGCAAAACCACGAAAATGGAGTGGTTGGAGAACCGCTGGACGGCCAAAGTTGAGCCTTGACACGCCTTTTTCGTCAAAAAACCCACATCGAAGGCTCAGAAAGCGCGCGCAAAAGTGCAAATGTTAAGATAGGTAAGGCAAAAATGCGTAAAAAGTGGTAAGAAATTTGCAAAAATGCGCGCTTTTTGGACGGAAATTGGGTTTGATCCGGCTTCGCCAGAGGCTACGCCGCGACAAGTTGGGTTCGTATTGGGTTTGTTTTTATTGGCATTGTTCATAGTTATTTGTTCGTAGTTCATTGTTTTAACAGAACTTAGGTTCATTTGAGCATCCAGCAAATTGGGTTTGTTTTGCATAAAAAGAGCTGATTTGTAGAGGGCTCTCGACAG
>CAZOUM010000024.1:0-40022 GCA_964582985.1 uncultured Pirellulales bacterium
GAAGCTGCGAGAAAGATTTTTCGCAGGCAGACATTGGGACATATCCGACCTGATGAGCGTCCCTTTGCTTGCCCCGCCGGCGGAGGTCTTCTTGCTTTTCTTGCTCCCGGCACGTGATGACGTTGGTATCGTCTGCTGCGCCCGGCTATCGACTGCCGGGGACCCGGCCAACATCGTTCCGGCAACGGTAGTCTTTAGGAAGTCACGCCGGTTAAGTATTACTCGTTTCATCGTGGGCTCCTTTTAGTTCTTTGGGTTACTAAGCGGTTGAATTATTTTCCCCTTGAGTCATATCTTGTCCTTTCTAATTAAATTCTAATATACCTGTAAGAACTTAGGATGGATATGGCTCTTTCTAAACTCGTAAGTCATTTTTACAAAAAATTCCGGACGTAATCTGTATATAGCAATATTTTTAGTATTTACTGGCACATTTGCCATATTTTGCACCTCTCCCCAACAAAAAGCCTTCGCCGCCCACAGTTATTGCAAGTGTAATAATCCCGTTTACCCGGCGCGCGTTGCTTCGTAGTTTCGCTCCAAGCAGCCCGGTATATTCTGCCTGCCGAAGGACGGTCACTTCTCCTGTGCCGTCGCAGCGGATAGCTGTATCAGTTCGAATGCGTTGAGGACTGCATACCCCCCTTTGCGATGGCGCCTGAGGTCGTCACTCTTGCAGCAGCCGCCGGCGTATACGACCACCAGCGGCGAGCCGTCGGTGGTGAATTCGATAATCGACGGTTTTAGTTCGGCGTCGGTTTTAACCTGCTGGATAACCACGTTTTTTGCCTCCAGCGTTTGCTTAACGTCTCCGGTGCCCTGCTTTCCGGGAACGATGATTTTGTCCTCCGATGTGCCATACGTACTGCCCTTGACCAGGGCATCTGTCCGCCGCCCGAAATATTCCGTAAGGACCGTCTTCAAAGGATAGACCTTGATTGACGCCATCGGCGGCTCCGGCTCCCTGGTCCCAGAACATTCAACGCCGGTCGGGGCATCGCCGATGCGGCGGCAGTTGAAGCTGTTGTGGTAGCTCACCAGCCTGTATTTTCCGGCGGGAAGGTCGTAGAACGACAGCAGAACATCGCTGGTGGGATTATTGGGGAAATCGGACCCGGCAATCCAGGTATTGCAGAGCGGCTCATGTATCGGTTTCTTTTCAGGCTGAATACCCCCGGCCAGGTACCTTCTCATGCCGGCCACATACATCGTCATAATGCCCTCGTAGTGGCACGTGACGGCGGCGTGCACACCGCTGCCGGCGATACCCGGCCCACCTTCCGGATACCTTCCCTTACCATCCTCCCACGTCAAATCGCTGCGGTAGAAATCCCAGTCCGGAATAACCCAGTGCCACCAGCCATCCTTCGTCGTGCCCGCAATGGGCTTTGGGTCGTCTTTGCCACTCGGAGCCGCGAAATCGACTTTCAGGTGTAAGAGGCCCGGCTCCACGTCGCCGCTCGTACACCCTGCCATGAAGATAAAAACCATCGTCAACTGCCATACTACACTGCGTCTCATAACCTCTCTTCCTTCTTCGCCTTTTTCTTTCTAACCACAGTCTTCCCTGCTGAAACTTACCAGTTTCTGTTTTATTAGCTTGTCAGAATACACGGCACATATCGGCCAAGTCAAGCAAAATGGTCAGCGACAATTATCCGGCATTTCCCATATACACGCCTTAGTAACATCGGTACGCCTTCCAACTTTCATAAGCTGTCAAAGCAAACAAACCTGTGTCACTGATGACTTTGGTTCCATTAAATTCGAGCTTCAATCTGTGGTCAAAACTGACTCTCAGAGCATCCTTGCGTCTTTCACCCATTGGCTTCTCCCAATCAGGACAGTCAAAACCGGCTTGAATGGTCTCCACAGGCTCTGTACTATCAAAATCCTGTTCTTTTATCACCCGTTACCTGGCAAATCCGGGCTTAGAAATTGCCAGCGGCCCCAAAACCTGCTATAAAAGTTGCTTGGTTGATATGTTACTTTGCCAGGCAAATCTTCAAATATGGAAAGTGGAAAAAACACAAACACAGGCAAACTGAACCGCCGTAACTTCTTAAAAACCTCGGCCGTCACCGCATTGGGGGCAGCTTCGGTGTTACCCCAGATAGTCCCATCGAGCGTGTTTGCCGCCAACACGCCAGGCAATCGCATCACGATTGGCTGCATCGGCGTAGGACGTATGGGACTCGGTGATATGCGCCAAATCTTGGGTTTCGACTACACCCAGGTTGTTGCCGTGTGCGATGTTGACTCAAACAGACTCGACTATGCCCGCCAGAAAGTCCAAGACCATTACGCCGCCCGGAGCACCCACGGAACCTACAAAGGATGTGCGACATATAAAGATTTCAGAGACCTCCTCGACCGCAAGGATATCGACGCAGTTTTGATTTGTACTCCTGACCACTGGCACGCGCTGCCCGCTATCGCCGCGGCCAAGGCCGGCAAGGACATCTTCATAGAAAAACCGCTGACCCTCACTGTTCAGGAAGGACGCATATTGAGCGACACCGTCCGCCGCTATGGCCGCATCTTACAGGTCGGCAGCCAGCAGCGCTCCGATTCAAGGTTTCGTTTTGCCTGCGAGCTGGTCCGCAATGGTCGCATCGGCAAGCTGCACACCGTAAAAGTCGGCCTGCCCATCGACCCCGGTACTGAGCCCCAGGCGTCAATGCCAATCCCAAAACAGCTCGATTACCAAATGTGGCTCGGCCCCACCCCATGGGCCGAATATACCGAGAAGCGCGTCCACCCCCGGGAAGGCTACGGCAGACCGGGATGGCTGCGCATCTCCGATTACTGCTGCGGAATGATTACGGGTTGGGGCTCACATCACATCGACATCGCCCAATGGGGTATGGCGGCCGAACATACCGGCCCAATCGAAGTAGAAGGCTGGGCCCAATATCCCAGGGACGGCCTCTGGAACGTCCACGGCAAGTTCCGCATCGAGTACACTTATGCCAACGGCGTCAAGCTCATCTGCGCGGAAAACACAAAGAACAAACAAGGCATTCTCTTCGAAGGAACAGATGGCTGGGTCTATGTCAAACGCAGAGTGATTGATGCGCAGCCAAAATCACTGTTGACCTCGCAAATCAGTCCGACTGAAATACGGCTTTACAAAAGCAGCAATCATAAACAGAACTTTCTTGATTGTATCAGAACGCGCTCTGAAACAGTCGCGCCCGTTGAAATCGGCCATCGCTCCAACACCGTTTGTCTCCTCGGTTACATTGCAATGCTCCTCGGCCGAAAGCTAAAATGGGACCCGAAAAAAGAACGATTCACTAACGACCAGGAGGCCAATCGCATGCTCTCCAGACCAATGCGCAGCCCCTGGAGTCTATGATAAAAAATCAAATATAAGGAGAACTCGAATGAATAAGAAAACCGTTCGCACCGGATTAGTCGGCGCGGGCTTCTCCGCAAAATTTCACTTTGAAGCCGTAAATAAGCTCTATGGAACTCAAGCACAGGTCCTCGGAGTCTACTGCCGCACAAAACAAACCCGCGAAGCCTTCGCGAAAAAACGCGGCATCCAGGCCTTCGACACTCTTGAGGCCCTGCTCGATAAAGTCGACGTCGTCCACGTCTGCACTGCCCCCGTCTCGCACGAACCAATCGCAATCGCTGCCCTCGAGCGTGACAAGTTCGCCATAGTGGAAAAACCGCTGACCGGCTTTTTCGGTGACGGCTCGGAAGATTTCAACGGTGAAACCTTCCCCAAACAACAGGTCCTTGACCACGCTCTGGCCAGTATTGAGCGAATGCTTGACGCCGAAAAAAACAGCAAAGGCAAAATCCTTTATGCAGAAAACTGGGTCTATGCGCCTTCCATTCAGAAGGAGCGCGAGATTATCGAAAAGACCGGCGCGCAGGTACTATGGATGCATGGCGAGGAAGCGCATTCCGGCTCGCACGCAACAACCTACGGCTACTGGAAATTCTCCGGCGGCGGCGTAATGCTCAGCAAAGGATGTCACCCCCTCACCGGCGCACTTTATCTAAAGCGCGCCGAGGGCAAGGCACGAAACAAAAAGCCAATCCGACCAAAAACCGTCTCGGCCCGCATTCACGCCTTGACCCGAATGAAAAACTTTCGGGACGAGGGACACATTCGCGCCAACTACCACGACATAGACGATTTCTCCATCATGCATCTTGTCTTCGAGGACGGCACCGTCGCCGACATCGTCGCTTCCGACATTCTTATCGGAGGCATTCATAACTGGATTGAGGTCGCTGCAAACAACCATCGCACCATTTGCAACATCAACCCAAACACAGCTATGCAGACCTATAACCCCGTCGATGAGAATTTCAAGGACATATACGTTGTCGAAAAGACCGGCACCAAGCAGGGCTGGTCCACGCCCTCACCCGATGAGGACTGGTTCACAGGTTACCCACAGGAAATAGAAGCCTTCTATCGCACCGTCGCCTACGGCGAACCCGTCGAAAGTGACAGCCGCCTTGCCGCAGACTGCATCTCGACAATCTACAGCGCGTATGTCTCAGCCGAAAAGGCCGGCGCAGAGGTCCCAATAAAAGTCTTTTGAAAACCACACGAGACAAGAGTGCTTCTATGGACATTCAAAAAGATCGCCAGCTGTTAACACAGGCAAAAGAAAAGGGCCGAGCTGCTACACTCTCGGCATATATAAAACTATCTGGCCCCGGCTGGCTCCAAAGCGCAATCACCCTTGGCGGCGGCTCTCTGGCCTCCAGTCTCTATCTCGGCGTACTCGCCGGCTTCAGCCTCCTCTGGCTCCAGCCTCTGGCAATGATTCTCGGCATCGTCATGCTAAGCGCCATCGCCTACGTGACACTATCCACGGGCGAGCGTCCCTTTCGCGCCATCAACCAGCACGTCAACCCCGTCCTTGGCTGGGGCTGGCTCATCGCCACAATGATGGCAAACCTCGTATGGTCCATGCCCCAGTTCGCACTCGGCACCGCAGCGATTCAGCAAAACCTCTTGAAGGACCTGGTCGGCACAGAAGCAATGCCCCAGCCATGGGGCAAAGTCATTGTCGCCTCCGCAATCCTCATCATCTGCGTTGTTGTAGTGCTGCTGTACAACAGCGGCGGCTGGGGTGTGAAAGCCTTCAGACTCATCATTAAACTAATGGTCGCAATAATAGTCGTCTGCTTCTTCGGCGTCGTCGTTAAGATGACCATTGCAGGAGTCCTGGACTGGGGCCGGATTCTCCACGGCCTTGTACCCGACCTGCGCTTGCTCCTCTCGCCGGCAAAAACCTTTGAGCCGTTCATCGCCGCCGTGGACTCCCGCTACCAAGCATTCTGGACAAACCTCATCGTCGGCCAGCAGCGCGATGTTATGATTAGCGCCGCCTCTGCCGCTGTTGGTATCAACATGACATTCATGCTGCCTTACTCAATGTTAAGACGCGGATGGGGCAAAGATTTCCGCGGCCTCGCCATCTTTGACCTCGGCACCGGACTGTTCATACCTTTTATCCTCGCAACCAGCTGCGTCATTATCGCTTCAGCCGCACAATTCCACACCCGCCCTGCTGCCGGTTTTCTCAAAGAAACCGATAATAACGGTGTCGCCATCCAGCCTGCAAAAAACCTCGCCGACAAGTACAAAGCAATCACCGCCGCACGCATCAAGTACGAAGTTGGCAATGATACTTTCGCAGGCCTAAGTAATAAGGAAAAAACAACACTGGCGGATACTTTGCCCGTCCCCGAAAAACGCCTGGCGGCTATGCTCGTAAAACGCGATGCATTCAATCTTGCCCGGTCCCTGTCGCCACTAACCGGAGACATGTTCGCACATTACGTCTTCGGAATCGGCGTCGTCGGAATGGCCGTCTCCAGCATCATTATGCTAATGCTCATCAACGGTTTCGTCATATGTGAAATGCAGGGCATCGAATCCAAAGGCTGGTCCTACCGCCTCGGCTGCCTCGCGCCCTGCATCGGCGTCCTCGGCCCCTTCATCTGGACCGGCGGAAAAGCTCAGTTCTGGCTCGCCGTCCCTACCTCTATGTTCGCTATGGTCCTGCTGCCGATTGCCTATTTCACCTTTTATCTCCTGATGAACCAAAAAAGTCTCCTCGGTGACAATATGCCCCACGGCCCCAAACGTCTCGCCTGGAATATCTTAATGGCAGTCGCCGCCGGCCTCGCATCCTTCGGCTGTATATGGACCCTTTGGTCCAAGTTCAGATGGCTCGGAATCTCACTAATTGTCGCATTCGTCGCGTTGGCTTTGTTCGTCCACTTCATTCGCTCCGCAAGACAGAGACTATGACAGAAGAGCAGTGGAACAAACTAATAGATGTCATCAACGGCAAAGTTGTCAAACCCCTTCCCTTCGGCTTCATAATCGACAGTCCCTGGCTCCCCTCCTGGTCCGGCATCTCTATAACGGACTACTTCTCTAATGAGCAGATGTGGTTCGAAGCCAACCTCAAGGCCGTCCGCCGATTCCCTAATATTATTTTCCTGCCCGGCTTCTGGGCCGAGTTCGGAATGTGCACAGAACCTTCTGCCTTTGGCGCAAAGTGCTCCTGGCCCGAAAACGAATTGCCCTTCCCCGCCAAACTCATCACCGATATCAAAGATGTGCACCGACACTCCAAGCCGGACCCAAAGACGGATGGTTTACCGCCGTCTGTCCTCAACCGCCTCAAGCATTACCAACACCAGATCGAGCAGGCCGGCCACTCCATCAAATTCGCCGTCTCACGCGGCTCGTTAAACGTCGCCTCCTTTCTGCTCGGCACCACAGAGTTCCTCACATCCATTCGAACCAATCCCAATGAAACTCAAAAACTGCTCGCGACCGTAACCGATTTCATCATCGACTGGCTCCAACTCCAGGCCGAAACCTTCCCGTCCATCGACGGCATATTCATCCTTGATGACATCGTCGGCCTGCTCGGAGACTATGACTTCAAACAAACGGCATTACCTTACCTGTCCCGAATCTTCCAATCCTTTGATGTCACGGTCAAGTTCTTCCACAACGATGCCAACGGCCTGATTTGCGCACCATATCTGCCGGAAATCGGCGTCAATCTATTTAATTTCAGTTCCGACCACACCCTCCCGGAGATGAAGAAACTCACTAACAACGCCGTCACTCTGCTCGGCAGCATCCCCCCACGCGATGTCCTTGCCGCCGGAACGCCCCAGCAGGTCCGCGAAAGTGTCAAAGCGGCCCTCGATTCGCTGGATGATAAAACGCGTATTATCCTCTCCTGCGGCGGCGGCATGCCCCCACACGTCCCCACAGAAAACATCGACGCCTTCCTCTCAGCCGCTGCAATAGAACAAGATTGACCTTAATCTTCTTGCAATCTTCACTCCGTGGATGTAAAGTGGTTTATTGTCTGAAGTTCATAGCTCGTAAATCCGAAATCTATTACGGGCTCATTGGGGAATAGTGTAACGGTAGCACGACTGACTCTGGATCAGTTAGTCCAGGTCCGAATCCTGGTTCCCCAGATGCGATTCACAAGATGCTAATCGCCGCCAGCATTTCGTCGAATCCCTACTGGCCGCGGAACATAGGAAGCAAGAAATGGCATTCGGTAAGTTAAAATCTATTAGCCCTTGGCTGATTTCTCTATGGACTTTGGCTTTGTTCCTCTTTTCCGGTTGCGGCAAGTCTCCGGCCACGCAGCGTGAAGAGTTGGAACGTGAAATCAGCATAGGATTTTGTGAGAAATTATTGGCAAATCCTCAGGTATCAAAAGAGATAAAGTCTCGTGCCGAATCAGTCCTGCAGAAAAGAAAGGATGATTATTCGGACCCAGAACCTATACTCATATACGCTGTATTCGTGGAAACTGAATATAGGCCGCCTAAGCACCCTGTTTATCTTGCTGTAGGGCTATCAGACGAAGATGGTGATATAGCTGGCATAGGCATAAGGGAACGTCATTTGCAGCCAAACGGTCAGACAATGATAATCGAAGAGATGTATCCGATCTTCTGTTATGGCGAATCACAAAGGTTTGCTTGTATTCTGTCTGTTCCCGTTGTAATTCGAAAGGAAGGTGAACGGAAGAACGAACAATTCTGGCAAAAATACTTGGAGCGAGGAGTGTTCGACGAAAAGTTAATGCCTAATATTTGGATCTCTACCCCCCAACCGGGCAAAGTAGATGTGCAAGTATGGATTTACGACCACTCCGGCCACAACAGTCAACCAGTGCGTCTTGAGAGTATTTTGAGCTCTGCCCCCGACCCGAATGAATGACCGAAGACCAAAGAGAGATTCCAGCTATCGAGAAACACCTCAGCTTCAATAAGACAACATCTTTTCCCCTATCAAGCCTCATTCTTTCGCTGTCAATCGCCTGCTTCCATTGACGCCTTCGCGCTGAGCAACTACAATAGACTCTCAGTCACAAGAGACAGATAACGGTGAGAGAATACATTATGAGCGGCTTATTTTACAATCTCGGCAAGAAGCTCGGCCCAAAGGTCCGCAAGGCCAAATGGCTCTGGCAATCAATAGCCGGAACCGAAGCTGACGCCATCCGCGTCGAGCACGAGGTCGGCCGCGACCTGGCACGTGAAATAAAACGCCAGTTGGAGCTCGACCCGGAACCGAAGGCCGCCCATACCATCCGGCAAATCGGCGCCAAACTCACCGCCTGCGTTGCAGACCGGCGACGTAAATTCGACTTCGAAATCGTCAAAGGCCCTGAGCCAAACGCCTTCGCTCTGCCCGGCGGATTCATCTTCGTCACCCGCTCGCTTCTGGAGCTTTGCCAACGGGACCAGGACGAGCTTGCCTTCATCATCGGACACGAAATGGCCCACGTCATCCGGGGTCACGCCATGGACCGCTTCATCAGCAACTCGGCAATCGCCATCGGCTCCATAGCGGCACCCGTTCGCGGACTCATCGCCCGCTGGTTGCGCACAGTAGGCGTCAAGTTCCTTGAAAGCGCATACTCCCAGGACCTCGAGCTTGAGGCCGACAACCTTGGCGCACGCCTGACCGCCGCCGCCGGCTATGACCCTAAAGCCCCTGCACAATTACTCTCACGCCTGGCCAAACTTGCCCGCCCTGCCAATCAATCCGGCCTCGGCAGCTATTTCTCATCTCACCCCGCCTTCGACCTCCGTATCGAACGGGTCAACCGCCTGCTGAACCGGTAACGCCGCTGATGCGACAATTACACAGAAAACATCGAATGCTGGCCCCAATGGACGACCGTTTGCAGACCATATGACCCTCTTACAACGGCCCCTGCCCGCCTCTTCGGTGCGGTGATAGTGAGGAAGTCAGACCGATTCAAAGTAACAAATGTTTGCAGTACAAGTTGGAATCAGATAGTCGATTTGAGCTAAAGAAGATATTGACAAGTATTACTTTTACTGGGATAATGACAACTGTTTTACTGTACGTAAGGATATTGAAAGTTAAGTTTATTTATTTGTGAAAGGAGATGAATCGTATGGTTTGTGAAGAAAAACCTCAGGTTCCCGAAGAACCTCAAGAGACGCCATCGGAAAAGCCTCAAGAGGCGCCATCACAAGAGCCTCAACAGGCACCGGCGGAAACCGAAGAGAGTTAGTATTTATTTGGGGAGGGAGCCAGATGCGCAGTCTGGCTCCCTCCTGTAATTGTGGAGCATACAACGAAACTGTATTTTTGACAATTTCTTGGAAAGGGGACTATTATGAACGGTACATGGGAACGAATGCCTGTAAATAAGGCCATGGTAACTTTGATACTTGTTGTGGTGGCTTTGATTGTTTTGCTTGCCGTAATTGCCAGCTCGATTGTGAAAATTGACGGCGATGAAGTCGGGATAGTGGAGAAGAAACTGTTCGGCGGAGCCCTGCCCGAGGGAAAGGTTTTAGCGGTAAACGGAGAGAACGGCTTTCAGGCGCAGATTCTGGCGCCGGGCTGGCATGTCAAATGGAAATGGCAGTACAATGTTACCCAGATTAAGATGATCGAGATAAAAGAAGGCTTTGTGGGCCTGATACAGGCGGCGGACGGGCGAAGCCTGCCTGCCGACATAATTTATGCGCCGGAATGGGAAGATCTGGAAAGAATGCACAATGCCGACTATTTTCTCGGGGAAGGCAAAGGCTATAGTGGCCCGCAGCTTTCAGTCCTTCCCCCGAAAAAATACCGCATCAATACAAAGCTGTTTACCATAACACCTGTGCCGATAACAAATGTTACGGTTGGCACGGTTGTGGTTATTAAAAGTAACGTGGGCGAAGCAGTTGACTCTGAAGACCGCCTGGTGGAGGTAGGCCAGAAAGGGGTATGGAAAAAGCCGTTAACAGAAGGAAAGTATAGACTACATACGAAAGCTTATGAAGCGACACCTGTCAGTATTCGGCAGGTCAAGGTCAGCTACACCGCCGAGAAAGAACAAGGTGAAGGCGAAGCCTATCAGCCTATGGAACCAATAAAGGTCCGCACTAAGGACGGCATTGAGTTTCCCGTAGCTGTTCGCATAACCTACAAAGTTGAAAGTGAAAATGCCCCTCGTATCGTTGCTTCGGTTGGCGATGATGCTATGGTCCTGACAAAGCTGGTAACTCCCGCCGTAAAATCGGTTTTCAGAAACAATGCCGAAAAGGTCAAGGCCCTGGATTATGTTCAGAACCGCTCAAAACAGGAACAGCAGAGCGCTGCAACGCTTAAAGAAAAATTGGCTGAATACGGCGTAACCATTCTTGAAGTTCTCATTGATGATGTGGGTGACGAAAAAAGCATCGGGCTTGCTCGGATATTAAAAACCCAGAGCGACCGTGAAATAGCGCTGCAGGAACAGGCGACATTTGAGGAACAGCAGCGTGCTGCGGAAAAACAAAAGGCTCTGACAAAAACACAGCAGGAAGCTGAAGAGGAAAAGCGGCTGGCAACTGCCAGATACGACGTTCAGATCGCTGAGCAGGATAAGCAGAAAAGAATTATTGATGCACAGGCTGATGCTGAACGAATTCGGGTTACCGCTGAGGCCAAGGCTCAGGCTTATAGGAAGATTTCCGAGGTGATCGGCGCAAGCAATGCCGCTCTCATCGAGATTATGAAACTCGTCGAGGCCGGGAAAATCAGGATTACGCCGGAAGTAATGGTCGGCGGCGCGGGTGCAGGGATGACCGATGCGCTGATGGGAACTGTTCTCAGGGGGATGCTCGGCAAGGAGGCTGCTTCGAAGAAAAAATAAATGACATCTATGATATAGATGCTGAAAGCTCAAAAGCCCTCGCTTTATTTTCAGCTTAATAAGAATGATTATCTTCCCTAAAAAGGAGGCCACCGCCGGTGATGGCGATGGCCCAGCCCATATTCTGAGCTTGGAGGATTACACTCTTTCTACTACAAACGGCCCGTTAAGTCAAGCTAAATTTCAAACATTCCAATTTAGAACCCGATGCGGCTCGGCTTCAGGGCGGCGATGGCGGGAAAAACGAGAAAAAACTTGATTGACAAGCCTTGTAGTCTTTTCTATTATGTCTATGTTGCGATTAGGCGATTGCGCCATAGTGGCCGGATTAGCCAGTAAAGTTATCGCAACAGGGAGACGGGGTGATGACAAGTTCAATCTAAATCCCTTGCGTCTCCCTTTTTTACAGCATACAAAAGCATATTTTTGAAGCGGGTCTGCTTTTTCTTTGACTTTTCCGACCGAATAGCGTAGAATTGTATTATGCTTGAATCCATCCGCTAAGAATTCAAGATGGACAAAATGGAGGAGTTATGCAGGACTATCAGCCTAAGGTCCCGGGGGGTTCATGAGTTGGTATTGGTGTGCACGGGGTGCGCTGAGAAATACTATATTAACTGTTTTTTAAGGAGGTAGCAAAATGGAAACGAAACGCAAAAGTGCAAAAGTGGTAGTGAGTTTACTGGCTTTGGTTGGGCTGGCGGTGTTTTCACTGTTCGCTGTCGGCGGTTCCTTGGAGCCGAGTGCGCCACCGGGGCCAACCATGAAGACACTCGATGAGGTCGAGCCGAGGATACCAATTCAGTCTCTCTCCGGTGATGCAAACGCAACATATATAATTGACCAACCCGGCTCGTATTATCTTGCTGGCGATGTCAACAATGCCGCTATAAACAAGCATGCCATAGTCGTTGAGGTGAACGATGTAACAATCGACCTGATGGGTTATCAACTGAAAGGCCCGGCTTCGCCGCCCCACTATGGCATATGGGCCCTCGCAGCCAGCAATGTAGAGGTCCGCAACGGTACGGTGCAGGACTTTTATTTCGGCATATATGCAGACAATAACGCGAACAAGTGCCGTATTCTCAACGTCAGGGTGATAGAAAACAAGGGCGAGGGCATTTGGCTTTCCGGCTCTGGTCACCTCGTCAAGGATTGCACAGCTGTGGGTAATCATGTCACTGGCATCCGTATCGGTCCCGGCAGCACAGTAACCGGCAACACCTGTAACAGCAATGGCGAGAACGGCATCTACGCCAGCTCCGGCTCCACGGTGAGCGGCAACACCGCCTACGAGAACGCCGGTCACGGCATTGATGCTGGTACCGGCTGCACAATCATTGGCAACACCGCCAGGATAAATACCGGCAATGGGATAGATTTCGAGGGCCTGGGCACTATTGCCGATAACACCGCTGACCGTAACTCAGCGTACGGAATCAGCGTCAACTCAGGCGCTGTGGTGGCCCGCAATTCTTGCGCTGAGAATACACTCGACGGAATCAAAGCCGGAGACGGAAACCGTATTGTCGGGAATGACTGCGTCGGTAATGGTAACGTCGGAGATGGGGCCGGAATCCACGTGCAGTCGCAACGCAATGTCATTATGGATAATACGGTACTGCAAAACGACCGGGGTATTGATGTGGACGCAGCCAACAACCTCATCGTCAAGAACAGTGCCTCAACCAACGGCACCGAGTACGACATAGCCGGAGGAAACAAAGTCGGCACCATAAGCACAAACCCTACTACTGCCGGACCCTGGGATAACTTCGATTTCTAAAACGATTAAACCTATATATTGAAAAATTAGGAGACACAAAATGGAAACGAAACGCAAAAGTGCAAAAGTTGTGGTGAGTCTGCTGGCTTTGGCTGGGCTGCTGGTGTTTTCACTGTTCGCTGTCGGCGGTTCTTTGCAGCCAAGCGCGCCGCCTGGGCCGACGATGAAAACACTGGATGAGGTCGAGCCGCGAATTCCGATTCCATCAGCAGCGGGCCGTGACCCTGCTTCAACATTTATTATTAGCGAGTCTGGTTCCTATTATCTCACCGGCGATAGGTCATGCAGTGGAACCGGTATAGAAGTCATTGCTAATAATGTAACTATTGACTTAATGGGGTACAGTTTGATCGGGGCGGGCTCAGGGACAAACTACGGCATTTCTATGAACGGACGCAGCAACGTGGAAATCCGCAACGGCACAGTTCGCAACTTTTACTTTGGTATCTACGAGTATAACAGTACGACGGGCCAAAACCACCGGGTCATTGATGTCCGGTCCGTCTCCAATGGCCTGTATGGTATTGCTCTCAAGGGCACTGGCCATCTGATCAAGGACTGCACGGCGAGTGACAACGGAACTGGGGCTACCAGCATCGTCTACGGCATTTATGCTGGCCACGGCTGTACAGTAATCGGCAACACGGCATACTACAACGGAACTTCGGCCACCGGCACCCACGTGCACGGCATCTATAACAACACCGGCTGTACAGTAACCGGCAACACGGCATACTACAACGGAACTTCGGCTACCAGCATTGTCTTCGGCATCTTTCTTTCAGGAAGCTGTCTGGTAGACCAGAATACTGCCTATAATAACAACGGCATAAACATGAATAATCCTGGTAGCGGCGCATTTGGCATAAACTACGCTCCGTAATAATGAAAAGAAAGACAGGTTTTACTATGAATAAAAGATATATATTTGGAGTGAGTATTCTGGCTGTCTGCCTTATTCTATACTCTGGGAATTTGTGCGCTGAGAACATCGACCCCAATGAAGATGGTTCGCAATACGCCTACGGTGAGAACGTCGGGTGGTTAAATTTCGAGCCCAACGTAGCTGCGCCCAATGCTGGTGCGACTGTAAGCGACCAGAATCTGACCGGCTTTATCTGGGCTGAAAATATAGGCTGGATAAATCTCGACCCCAATGATGATGACCCCAACACCGGCGTAAGTAATGACGGCAGTGGGCAACTCTCAGGCTTCGCCTGGGGCGAAAACGTCGGCTGGCTCAACTTTGACCCGAATGTCCCCGGTGACCCAAATCACTATGGCGTCACCATTGACATTGACGGCAACTTCGACGGCTTGGCCTGGGGTGAGAACATCGGCTGGCTCAATTTCAACTCTGCTGACCTTTACGGGTTTGGTGTTCAGGCGTGCAAGGTCAACTTTATAGACCTGGCTAATTTCGTTGACGACTGGCTGCAAAGTGGCATTGGTCTGCCGGGCGATTTGAGCGGAAACGAGGAAGTTGATTTCGTTGACTACGGCATGTTTGCCGAGCTTTGGCTGACCTTCTGCCCCGACGACTGGCCGTTGAAATGAGCGTAGAGAATCAGGTTCTTGGGTTCTCTGTATGTACTGTTGCGGCCTTGGTATATCCGCAATCCCAGGTACTTTTTTCACCAGTCGAACTCAGCAACAATAGGTGTGTGGTCGCTGACGCCGTGATATCGAATACCACCGTGAACATTTCCGCTCGGACGCCGGCAAGTGTGCAGAACACAGCTAAAGTCTTATTTTCAAACTGACCGATAGAATAATATAGTTGACCATTTTTAGCCTCCTTGCCGACCAGGGGCGTAGATAAATGAAAACTGCGATTTGCGCGTCTCTTATTGTCTTGTGCACTTTAGTATGTTCATGCGAGTCATTGTTAAGCCTGCGTGAAACTAATTCTTCTGCTTGGGTGAGTTTTCATAAAGAAGCTGCCGTCGTCCGAAATGGATACAAAATGGTCCAAAGACTTGAACCCTCTACCTATGTCCGAAGTGTATACGTCCAAAGAAAATCAGACAAAAAACCCGTGCTTTTCTACACTCATGGGCGCCGAATCAAAGCTGCACTCGGACACCAGCGTCAACTGGTGCTTATCAACGATTATTTTGCTACAAAAGCCTGTAAGGTCATGGTTGCAAATATCGACTCCGGGAACAATTGGAGGATAGATGAAAAAATATGCGAGCAACATATGCGCACCGCTCCAAAGCAGTGGCTCCCCTACCACGCAATCCCCAAAGCGATAGCTTTTTCACCGGACGACAAAATGGTGCTCATGGCAATGAAATCAGGTTATGTAGCTGGCTCTGCAGAAGAAGCGGATGACTTCGGAAAAAGATTCAAGCTTTGGTCATACGTTGTTGATTCTACCAACGGAACTGTGCTACATGTATACCAGACAAACGGAACTGTCCCCCGCAATTGGTGGAAATTTTAACTGCCCGTATATCCTGCTGCATCTGGTTTCGTGCCTTTGCCGCTTCACCTGACGTTTTGCTGTCCTAAAAACTCCAGATACGTACAAGCCGTTATGTGCAATGTCTACCCAGATGGTAGAAGTATCACTTACCAGTCGAATTCCGCGACTATCGGCGTGTGGTCGCTCGGCCGCTCCGCAAGCCGCGGCTCTTTGTCTATATAGCACGCCCAACACTTCTCAGCCAGAGGCTTAGTAGCCATAATATGGTCTAACCGCCAGCCAAGATTACGTTTGAACGAATTTCTCATTCTATAGTCCCAGAACGTATATTGCCCCGCCTCCCTGCAATGCATCCTGAACACATCAACAAATCCCCAGCTCATAACCTCCTTCAACGCCCTATGAACCTCCGGATGATAACAGACGTGCCCCAACAAGCTCTCCGCGTCATACACATCTATCGCTTCCGGCGCTATATTCAAGTCCCCTACCCAAAGAACAGCATCAGTTGACTCGAAGTTCTCACCGAAATACCTCCGCAGCCGCTCAAACCACTTTAGCTTGTACTCGAACCGCTCGGACCCCGCCATATACCCCTGCGGCACATAAGTATTGACCATAACTACGCCCCCAATTTCCGCTCTTATAAGCCTCGCCTCATCCTTCGGCTCATCATCGAACCCAAATTGCACGTTTGCTATCTCACTTCTGCTGAAAATCGCCACCCCATTATAGCTCTTTTGCCCTTTGAACACATATTTGTACTCAGTCTTATCAAACGCATCTCTCGGGAAGTCAACATCCTGTACCTTGGTTTCCTGCACGCACAAAACATCCGGCCGATGTTGCCCAAGCCACTCAAGAACCACAGGCAGCCGGGCCCGCAAAGAATTGACGTTAAAGCTCGCAACCTTCATTCAAACCACTTTACTTGAACCGAAAGCCACTCAAAATTACATCATCCGGCACACAATACTATCCAAACCTGCCCACCGTAATAAATTGCATTTGGCAGGACGGCAAAAAACTTTGTATAATATTATCAGACGCTTGGCGGGTTCCGCAAAGAGTCTTTGGATTTGGTTGTTGAGCTGAAAATTTGGTAGCAATAAAAGGAGCCTGTAGGATGGTTAAAAAGATGCTTTTGGCGGTTGCACTAATTGTCACGGCGTTTTTACTGATAGGCTGCAAAACTACTCAGGGACTGGGCGAAGACATTAAGTGGGTCGGTGAGAAAGGCTCCGACGTCGTTGACCAGGAATAAAAAACTTTCCTCATCAATTGCCAGGGATTCCGTTTGTCGACACCTCGACAAATTGACCCCCACCCCTTTACGCCGGCTCTTCAACCTGCTTTTTCTTAACTTCCTTCTTGCCGGGTATACTCTTTATCGGCACCGGTCTCTTAAAACCTGCGCCTCGAGGTAACGATACTGCCTTAGTCTCTTCAACTTTCTCGACTATTGCGTAGCTTTCGACTATTGCCAACAGGCTCGACAAAAAGCTTAGTGTACTCTCCGCGCCCTGATTGACATTAACACCTCCCGGTACCAGAGCATCACAGCTGCCTTTCGTCCTGAAATCGTAGACCGGAATGTGCAAATCATTCTCACCCAAAAACCAGTCAAAGGCCTTTCTTTGCAGCGTCAGAAACCTCTTGTCTTGCGTGGCATCGTAAGCCGCACGCAGCATCATAACCGTACTTGCAACTTCTATAGGCTGCTGGTCAAATGTCGCTTTTGTCCTCCCGCGCTCATACCATCCTTTATTGCCCACAAAGCTGAAATGACTGCCGTTGAAAGTATTCCCTAACAGAAATTCACAAGTCCTTTCTGCCACTTTGACGTATTTGTCCCCCAAAGTCGACCCCGCAACAAACAAAGCATACGGCAAAATCGCATTGTCATAAGTCAGAGCGTCCTCAAACCACTGCCAATCAGGGTGACTGTTTTCTTCGTACTGAATTACAAGACCGTCCGCAGCTATTTCCAGTTGGCGCTTGATGTCACTGGCCCCGGGAAACTGCTTCAGATAGTCACTCATGCCCAGTATTGAATACGCCATACCTCGCGGGTACTGTTTCTCCACATATTCTGCGGACTTATCGAAGCAGTCTTTGATGACCGGCAAATACGACGACGAAGGCGGTTTGGCCATAACCGTCCCCAGCGCCCACAATACCCGACCAAGAGCATCGTTAACAGGCTCATTCTTCCACCACGTTCGGTCAAAATTCATAAAGTTCCTGATTGAACCGTCCTTGTTTTGAGAATGCAGAACAAACGATAAATACGTATCAAAAAGCTGTAGAGCACCCGGCTCAGGGTACTGCGCGTAATACTTCGTCATTGCAATTACCGCCCTTGCATTGTCATCTGTGCTGTAGCCGTGCTTGCGGTCGGGAACCGTAAACCTCGCGTGCTGATACAGCCCTGTATCATCGGTTAGCCGCTTCAAGTGGGCCAGCGACGGCTCAGGAACCTCAATACTCGGGGTTGTCTCCGCCAGTAACCGCGCAGCCTTAGTCGTAACTCGAAACGGCAGGCGCTTCACATTGAATAGCTTCCAATAACCTTGGCCTATCTTCGGCCACGTCCTCGACCGACCGTAATCGTACGCCCGTCTCCGCAACGAGTAGAAAAGCGAATCGTTCGCAAGTATTTCCACTATTGTTTCGGCCATCTGCTCTGAGTCGCCAAAGTCCACCAGCTTCCCGCGGCCCTCAGCCAGCAGCTCCAAAGCCGCCCAATAAGGAGTTGACACAACCGCCTTGCCTGTGCCAACCGCAAACGATAATGTCCCGCTCGTCAATTGGGCTTCGTTCAGGTACGGAGTCGCATAAATATCCGCTGCGCACAAAAAGTTGTTGAGCTCTTCGTCGGTCACAAATCTGTTATGAAAGACCACATGCTCCCCAAGGCCCAGCTCCTTGACCAGCCGCTGCAAACTGAATCTATATGATTCGCCGTCGTGTTTTAACACAAGCGGATGTGTCATTCCTAAAACCACATACAAAACAGAAGGCTCGGCCTTGATTATCGCCGGCATCGCCTTCAGCATTACCTCTATACCTTTGTTCCTGTTGAGCAGACCGAATGTCAGAATTGTCCTCCGGCCTTCCCTCCCAAATTTGTGCTTGTAGTAGTTGCTGTCAACAAAAGGCAAATCCGGTATGCCGTGCGCAATCAGCTCAACCTTCTTGCTCGATATGCCATAACTCTCACGCAGCATTCCGACCCCACGCTCATTCATAGTGACTACTCTATATGAAGTGTTGCACACCTCTACCAGGGCCTTATGGTATTCACCGCTCGGCGAGTCAAGCACCGTATGCAGCGTCGTAATCACCGGGGCCTTTAGCCGATTCAGTAACAAGCTCAGATACGAGCCCGCATCTCCTCCGAAAAGACCAAACTCATGCTGCACAGAAACCAGGTCGACATTACTAAAATTCACATAATCCGCAGCACAGATATAATCGTTCTTGACGTTCCGGCGAATTTCAAACTTTACAGGGTCTTCATATCTAAGATTATTATCCGCACGCATTGCGACCACCAGCGGCTCGAACTGGCCCTTGCCTGATGATGTCACGCTTTTGATAAGGTCGGACGTGAAAGTCGCAATTCCGCATTTCCTTGGTGGAAAAGAAGAAATAAACGCCACTTTTTTCGTGGAACCTTTTGCCATCCCTAACACCCTTTTTGAAATAGCCGCTAACTCAACACCTGATTTTACGCCAAGCCGAATAAGCTGTCAAGTAAATTGACCATTGAGGTCGCATATTATAGGATATAAAGCCCACGCTCGTCCGAGGAGTTGGGCCGAAAAGACCACCAAAACCCCAAAAAAACAGGAATCTGCGGAATTCCTCAAATTTTTTAATAATAATTTGCCATTTTTTCTGCAACGAAGCCCGCCAAATGCGTATAATATACTACTAATATCGTAGGAATAATGGGACATATTTATGAAACTCTCTACCAGAACCAGATACGGAATAAGAGCCACATTGGAATTGGCCAGAAACTACGGCAAGGGCCCCCTACAGATCAAGACCATTGCAAGGCAACAAGATATCTCCGGCAAATATCTCGAACAATTAATGGCCATATTAAAATCGGCAGGACTCGTCACAAGTATTAGAGGCGCCAAAGGAGGCTATCTTCTTGCCAGGCCCCCGAATCACATTAAACTTAGCGATGTCTTTAATTGCCTCGAAGGACCTGTGACTACTGTCGAATGTATAGAAAACGAAAGTTATTGTACACGAGTCCACGATTGCGCCGCCAGGCAAGTCTGGACGCAGGTCCAGGAAGCCATTACAAATGTCTTGCAATCAATAACGTTACAGGATTTAGTTGACAGGGCAAAAGACAAGCGGGCCTTGGATTACCAAATATAAATCGAAGGAGAAATTATGGGCGCTATATTCGAAAACATAGCAACTGTAGTCGGGCGTACCCCATTGGTGAAAATTAACAAGCTCGGCTCCGACAAGGCAACCATCCTCGCAAAGCTCGAATCGCATAATCCCTGCGGCAGCGTCAAAGACAGAATCGCATTATCAATGATAGAAGCCGCTGAAAAGGACGGCCTCATTAAGCCCGACACCGTCATAATCGAACCGACCAGCGGAAATACCGGAATAGGCCTCGCTTTCATCTGTGCCGCAAAGGGATACAAATTGATATTGACTATGCCCGAATCGATGAGCATCGAGAGAAGAAAGCTCTTGCGACTGTTCGGCGCAGAACTCGTCTTAACACCCGCCGAGCTCGGTATGACAGGAGCCATTGAAAAAGCTCAAGAGTTGCTCGCACAGAATCCAAACGCCTTTATGCCCCAGCAATTCAAAAACCCTGCCAATCCCCAAATTCACAGGGAAACCACTGCAAAAGAAATCTTGGCGGATACCGCCGGCAAAGTCGACATCTTCGTCTCCGGCGTCGGGACCGGCGGAACATTGACCGGATGCGCCGAAGTGCTGAAACAGCACAACGAGAATCTAACAGTAGTAGCAGTTGAGCCGAAAGATTCACCCGTTCTCTCCGGAGGCAAACCCGGACCACACAAAATACAAGGCATCGGTGCCGGATTCGTTCCAGAAGTCTTGAACGTTGACATAATCGATGAAATCATACAGGTCTCAAATAATGATGCAACGGAAACAGCCCGGCAACTCGCTGAGAAAGAAGGAATAATGGCCGGCATAAGTGCAGGAGCTGCAATGTGGGCCGCAATACAGGTCTCTCAGCGACCGCAAAACGAAGGAAAGACGATAGTCGTGATTCTACCCGATACCGGAGAAAGATATATCTCCACCGAAATGTTTGAATAACAGTTTTTTCCCTCTGCAAAAGGTGCAAAGATGCAAAAAAACGGGTTAACCAACAAGAAAATAGAAAATTTGGTCGCCGAAATTACCAAAACGTATAAGGGCGATTCCGGCATCAATTTTATTGATGCCTCTAACCTGCCAGCACGGGATAAAATCCTGGAAATTCTTGATTTGCTAACGGAATTGATTTTCCCCGGCTATACCGGAAAAAGGACGGTTACAAAATCAAATGTCAACTTCATCGTCGGCGATATCTTATGTCAGCTCTACACCGAGCTTTCCGACCAGATAGAACGAGCCTATCAATATCAATGCAGAATAGGCAAATGTGATGCCTGCGACTGCCGAACAATGGCCGAAAATGTCACCCACCACTTGCTTTCTCAACTGCCGACAATCAGACAACTATTGAAGGGCGATGTCGGTGCGGCCTTCGACGGCGACCCCGCCGCAAAATCCTATGAGGAAATAGTAATAAGCTACCCCTGCATCATAGCAATTGCAACCTATCGCATCGCCCACGAATTGTACGTCAAACAGGTGCCTCTGATTCCGCGAATAATGACCGAGTGCGCACACGCAAAAACCGGTATCGACATACACCCCGGCGCAAAAATTGGAAAAAACTTCTTCATCGACCACGGCACCGGCGTCGTAATAGGCGAAACCACAGTGATTGGTGATAACGTAAAGATTTATCAGGGCGCTACCCTCGGAGCTTTAAGCTTCCCAAAGGATGAAAGAGGAAAAATAATAAAGGGCGGAAAAAGGCACCCAACGATAGAAGACAACGTGACTATCTATGCCGAAGCAACTATATTAGGTGACGTAGTCATCGGCAAAAATGCCGTCATCGGTGGAAACGTCTGGATAAAAGAATCCGTCCCGCCAGGCGTTACCGTCTCAGCGGGAAATCTCGACCTGGTTTACAAAAAGCAGAAAAAGAAAGCAAAAAGTAAATAAGGAAACAAAGAACTCACAACCTTTGCCTTTTTACCTCCTTTTCAGGATGTTAATTTTGAACGAGCAATTACTTGAAAAAATCAAACAATTAAAAACGCAGCGAGAAGCTGTAATACTTGCACACAATTACCAGCCCGCCGAAATACAGGACCTCGCTGATTTCACCGGCGATTCTCTGGCCTTAAGCATAAAGGCTGCTGAAACCGACGCAAAAGTAATCGTATTCTGCGGCGTCCGCTTTATGGCCGAGACCGCCGCCATTCTTTCCCCACAAAAAACCGTTCTCCTTCCTGACAAAAACGCAGGCTGCCCCCTCGCTGATATGACAACCGCCGAGCAGTTAAAACAGCTCAAGCAGAAGCACCCAGATGCGCTGGTGGTCTGTTATGTAAACAGCTCGGCAGAAGTCAAGGCCGAGAGCGATTATTGCTGCACCAGTGCTAACGCCGTTGAAGTAGTAAGCTCTTTGCCGCAGGACAGGCCCGTCATTTTCGTCCCCGACCAGCATCTTGGACGCTTTGCAGCCGATAGAACCGCCAGAGACCTTATCCTCTGGCCGGGCTATTGCGCGTCGCACGTGGTGATAACAGAAGACGACATAAAAAATGCAAAAGCAAAATACCCGAATGCGATTGTAATGAGCCACCCCGAATGTTCAGAGCCGGTCAAAGAGCTTTCAGACAAACTGCTTAGCACAGGCCAGATGCTCAAGTTTGCCCAAAAAAGCACAGCGAAACAATTTATCGTTGGCACCGAGATAGGAATAATCCACGCTCTCAAAAAGCAACGGCCCGATGCTGAATTCATCCCGGCCAGCGAGAGAGCTATTTGCCCCAATATGAAACTGATTAATCTCGAAAAAATCGTCTGGTCACTGGAAGATATGCAATATAAAGTGACAGTGCCGCAAGAGATAGGAACAAAGGCCAGAAATGCTCTTGATAGAATGGTACAAATTCTGCCTACGAGATAACAATGACAAAGACTGAAGAAAATGCGGTTGGCATCGTCCAGACAAAAGCCATACGGGTAGTCAGCCGAATAAGCCTTTGGGGCTGGTGTGCGGTCTGGCCTGATGCATTACAGCCGTGCGGTCGCAGGAAAACGGTTTCACCCATCATTTTCGGCACCAGTTGTCTGGGCAATGTCTATTAAAATAGAATTGAAAGGTGAAAAAATGATTTTGAGGAACAGTAAATGCAAAATACTATTGCTCGGATTACTGTTCCTGGGAGCAGCAAATTTATCAATCAAAGGATGCTCTTCCTCTGGGAAAAAACAGTCAAATATGGTTGTGCTTGCAGACCTGCCTATGCTGGATGATCCCTACTATATTGTAATTCCGGTAACCATAAATTCACGGCAATACAGATTTATTATCGACACTGCCTCCGGTAACACAATAGTCGATAGCAAGTTAAAATCGTTATTAGGTGATTTTGTCAAGAAAGAAAAGCGCCCCGTTACACCGAAACAGAAGCAGGTGGACTTCGAGTTTTATAATTTTCCCAAGCAATTCGAAATAGGCTCTTTAAATCTTAAGGGTACGATTGCCTGTTTCGACTTGTGCGTGGCTGGCCTCCCTCCAGACTATAACTACGACGGCATAATAGGAATGAATCTTCTATATGATGAAGTGTTGCAATTGGATATTGAGAACAAGTGTGTTCGGCTCCTAAGATGGCGTAAGACTGCTTCACAAAATACAGAAGACTTTAGACAAAAATGGGGACATCCTGTTCAAATAATAAAAAATGAAGCGGGTTGGCCGCAAATCAACTTAAATTTAACTGACACGATAACTGAACTGTTCTTAGTTGATACGGGACTTAGTGCTCATAACCGGCTACGCGAAAGTACTTTTGACAAATTAAAGGGCTTGGACGGAATTGAGTATTATAAATACAGCAAACAGCAAATGGGAGCACTTGTTCGTGAACAAGGTCTATCACTTATCAATCCTTCCGACTTAGAGGAAACAGAGGTAGTATTTATCAGCCAAGCGCCGTTGCCTGGCATTGACCTTCCGAATCTTTGCTTTGAGAAGAAGCACGTCTCGATTCTGGGGATTAAATTTGTAAGGCTTTTTAAAATGATGACGTTCGACTTTAAAAACAGCAGGCTTTACTTAAAACCGGTGCCTGTTGAAGTTAAACGTTATAAGGATACAGGCGATACTTTAAATATTAAACGTCAAATGAGGAATAATTGAACCGCAGAAGAAGCAACTTTTCTCTCAGGTTAGAATCCCGTTGAGGTTGTCGATAACAAGGTAAGGATTCATCCGGTAGAATAAGGGCAAGAAAAGTCACTTGATAGGATGGTTGAAATTTTACCGTCAAAACAGTAATGGTCATTGCAAGGCTTGCCAAGTCCCGCACCAATTAGGCGTGAGCCTAAGCACAATTGGTGCGGGATGGCAATCTCACACGTTATGCTTTATACTGTTTAGCGCCGTCTGCAAGCCGATTTCGAACAGGCGCTAAAGGCAAGTCAGAGGTAAAGAATATGTGGGAATACACGGAAAAATTAAAAGAGCACTTTTTCAACCCCCGAAACGTCGGCGAAATCGAAGACCCGGATGGCACCGGAGAAGTCGGCTCATTGGCCTGCGGCGACGCCCTGAAGCTGACCTTCAAACTCGATGCCAACGGCAGAATCAAAGATGCAAAGTTCAAAACCTTCGGCTGCGCCAGCGCAATAGCAACATCATCGGTACTGACCGAAATGATAAAAGGAAAAACAATAGACGAAGCCGCAAAGGTAACCAACAAAGACATCGCCGACTACCTCGGCGGTTTGCCCGAACAGAAAATGCACTGCTCCGTTATGGGAAGAGAAGCCCTCGAAGCCGCCATTGAAAATTACCGTACCGGCGGCAGGAAAAAACGCGAACTTGAAGGCAAGGTCATCTGCACCTGCTTCGGCGTCACTGAAAACGAAATCGAGAGAGTAATAAGTGAAAACGACCTTACAACCGTCGAGCAGGTCACCAACTACTGCAAGGCTGGCGGAGGCTGCGGAGGATGCCAGGGCGAAATCGAAAAAATATTGGAAAAGGTGCAGGGAGACAAAGCAAAAGCTGCGGCTGCATCCGTACCTCCAAAAGCCGGCAAACTAACCAATATTAAAAAAATACAATTGATTCAGCAGACAATAAATGAGCAAATCAGACCCGCCCTGCGCGCTCACGGCGGCAACATCGAGCTCATCGACGTCGAAGCAAACAAAGTCATCGTCGCATTCAGAGGTATGTGCGCTCAGTGCAAACTGGCAGAATATACAATGAAAGACGTGGTCGAAGCTAAGCTAAGAGAATTTGTCAGCCATGAGCTTTTCGTCGAAGAGGACAAGGACTCAACGCAGCAGCCACACAATCACAGAGGATAAGCAATGAAAACCATATACTTTGACAACAACGCCACAACAAAAGTCGCAGAGCAAGTGCTCGAAGAAATAAAGCCCTACTTCTGCGACCTCTACGGCAATCCTTCGAGCATGCACACCTTCGGCGGACAAATAGGCGCCAAAATCCGCAACGCCCGCGAACAGATTACCGCCCTGCTCGGCTGCGAACCCAGCGAAATCATTTTCACCGCAGGCGGCACAGAAAGTGACAACACTGCAATTATGGGCACCCTGACTGCCAAACCAAACAAAAGAAAAATCATAACCACCCGCGTTGAGCACCCCGCCGTCCTCACCACCTGCCGCGAACTGGAAAACCACGGCTACACGGTCGTAGAACTGCCAGTAGACAAACAGGGCCAACTCGCTCTGGACGAACTCGAAGAGCAAATAGACGACGACACCGCCCTCGTCACGATTATGTACGCCAACAACGAAACCGGCGTCGTGTTCCCAATCGAAAAAATCGCCGAGCTGGCTACCGACAAAGGCGTCATCTTCCACACCGACGCCGTCCAGGCCATAGGAAAGATTCCGCTGAACCTCTCAAAAAGCAATATCGATTTGCTAAGTCTCTCAGGCCACAAGCTGCACGCACCGAAGGGAGTAGGTGCCTTATATGTTAAGAAAGGGACCCGCCTCTCTCCATATATGTTAGGCGGACATCAGGAAGCAGGCCGAAGGGCCGGAACAGAAAATGTCCCCGGAATAATCGGCCTCGGAAAAGCCTGCGAACTCGCCGCAAAAAATATCGAAGAGGAAAACCAGCGAGTGAAAACTCTGCGCGATAAACTCGAAAATGCCCTACTCGAAAAATGCCCCGGCAGCAGTCTCAACGGCGGCAAACAAAACCGCCTGCCCAACACCACCAACATCAGCTTCGAGTACATCGAGGGCGAAGCGATTCTGCTCATGCTCGACAAATTCGGTATCTGCGCCAGCAGCGGCTCCGCCTGTACCTCCGGCTCACTCGAACCCTCCCACGTATTGCGGACAATGGGCGTACCCTTCACCGCCGCCCACGGCTCAATTCGATTCAGCCTGAGCCGGTACAACACCGAAGAAGAAGTCGACTATTGCCTCGAAAAAATGCCCGAAATCGTAAACAAACTCCGCGAACTCTCACCATTCGTGGCCACGTAGCTCACAGGTGCTGCACTTGCCCGGTTTCAGCATATACAATCTGCAAACAACTACTGTGACAGCGATTTTGCCGCCGATTTATTTTAGTTCCGCCGTAAGTTTCGTGCATCAGCCACTTTTCCTGATTCACTGAACCAGCCGGCCTGAAACGTCACTTTGGCCAGGGCCTCGATAAGAAATCTTTAGCACAAAAGTTATGGACACACGTTCAAAAATCGCTATCGTATAAGCTCGAGATAGACATGAGGTTTCTGCGAAAAAAAAGTTTTGACAGGCCGAAACTGGAGACAGCATTGATAACGGAGCCGCAAAAAAACACGTTCTTTCCGATACTCGTCTCGGTCGCAATTATTGTACTATTGGGTTGGTACATACACATCTCCTGTGATTACCCCTATTATTTTATATGGGATATGGACCATATCACTTGTGTGGATACAGTGCTAATCCAAAGTGAATTGTTACCTGACCAGATATGTCACCCCAGTTCCGGAATGTATTTACTCCTGTTTTTCAGCCAGAAAATCGCCCACGCCTTCAACGCCGTGTCGGCGATAAATCTCACCGAACTCGACGCCTCACTCAACCCCCTTGCGGCAATGGCCGAACTGACGGATTTTATCAGGCTTCATTCTCCATTTTTATCGGTAGGTATCGTCCTCTTGCTGTCTGTCGCAGTGTACCTGATATTTGATATGCCTCGATGGTATCTTCTTTGCTTTATTGTTTTTCTGGGCACACAGGAGTCGCTTATCTACCATTCAAGTTTGGTAAGAAGCGAGCTTTACAGCGTTTTCTACTGGAGTGGCGCCGTTTTAGCAATCGCAATGGCTGCTAAAACTACCAGCCCGGTCCGCAGATGCCTGTTGCTCTTGCTGACAGGCCTTCTGTTGGGGCTTTCTTTCCTGACCAAAGTACAGGCGCTGATTTACCTTGTTGAGCTGCCCGTTCTACTAATTCTTGTGTTTTCTGTTCTAAAAAATCATCACAAACAGCATAGTCAGCACATTACACCTGCACGCGCATATCTGATACTGGCAGTCAGCCTTGCTGACGTCATTGCTTTTCTGCTTTTGGCTATCGCTGCGTACCGGACCCCTGTGCCTCGTGGCATCCCCACCTGGGCCACTGGTTTCGGCATTACACCAATGACAGTCCTTTTCTTTTTGGCCTTGCTTTCATTGTTTCTCTGTCAACTCTTTTTGTATCTCAGAAAAAGAGCATCCACGCCCATTTTCAGATTCTCCGGCTTTTTTAGCCTCATCGCGGCCGGCTTTCTCCTGACCTTTGCCTTGCATTTTCTTTTTTATTCTAATCCAAGTCTGTCACTGCGTTATATGTTGCTTGATTTCAAAATGGTTTTTCTCAGACACTCTGAAATCTTCCACCTTAAAGACCTCCCTGTTTATATCTCCAATTTCCTGTCATATCTGAGCTACAATCCCACGCTGTTTGTTGTTAATGTCGCCCTGAATTTGCTTCTGGTTCTGGGCTGCCGTTTTGGATTTGTCCGAATAACAAAAGGCCGGTTGGCCCTGTGCTTGATAATTACTGTTCTTGCTTTTGCAAATATCCTTATTGCGACACGGTTTATCCTCCGCGATATTCTTTGGAAGGAAGTGCTCCTTAACTTTTTGAATTTATTGTATTTTGGCTTCCTCGTAAGCAGGGCTGCTCGCTATCGTCTGGTCTTGGCCAGGGTTGGAAGCGGGTTGCTGATTGTCCTGCTTGTTGCGAATTGTATTCATAGCCGTAACATGCCCGACAGGACGGACGCCAACTTTAACCACTATGGATGGTGGCAGGACAAAGGGCTTACCAACACTTATGGCGGCAATCAGCGCAAATATGGCCAAGTTATGCGCGAGAAGTACAACAGGACTACCACACAGGTGGCAAAGGCCAAGGCCCCCGACCACAGGCAAATCAGAAGGACGGTAGACTTTGTATTTAAAAATCAGACCGTCACACACCGCAATATTGGAATTGTTTTCACCGGTTTTCCCGCCTGGACTACTGATTTGGCCTACAGGCTCGTTGAAGTCCCATCCGCCCTCCGCGGCGCCATCCTCGTGGATAATACTTCAGTTCCACCTGAAAAAACCGGCTTCTTCAATGAGCAATATATCAGGCAGAATTCTGAGTACCTGGACAAATTCAAAAAGCCTTCCAGCGCTGATAAGATATCTGTCCTGACCAGACGTGATTTGAAGGTTTTCTTATTTGTCGATGCTGATGATGTCTCTTCTCTGGTGAGTGAACAGATAGTCAAGACACCTTACAAAATAGTCCTGAGAAATGCCAAGCAATCCACCCAGTTACAAGGCCTGGAGATAAAGAATTACTGCGAAATACCGCTGGAAAAAATCACGCGGAAATTCTTCTTTGTGATTCGAAAAATATAGAGTATTCGGCACTTCTTATTATTACGCCCTGCCGGATAAAGTGCTTGTTACGAATCCAACCAACTGCTATTGTGCTTCCTCTAACCAATAGTTCGCAAACTCGGCAAAGTCGCGCATGTTCACTATACCGTCCGCATTGGCGTCCCACCTTTGCGCAGCTAACCATTTTGGCACGTTACCAACAAGAATGACACAATCAGCTCCCTGACTCCGCCTATGCGTACTTCAATTATAACATTCTATCTTATATTTCAAGTGGAGCCCCACGGGCATAGCCCGTGGCACCTCCATCTTCGGCGGAACCCGCCGAAGCATCCGCCTACGCTAAAGCTTCGGCGGATACCTTTTTCGCATTCATCCACGGGTAAAACCCATGGCTTTCTGCGAAGGCGGGTAAAAAAACCTATTTTTTAAAAAATTTGGCCCCATCTTTTATTGTCGGCCGCCTCATCCAAAAACCCCTAAATGCCCTCAAATACACGCCGGCAACTTACCGCCGGAAATAGGTTGCGGATAGGCATCTTACCGTATCGCGAGTTTCGCCTGCTCAAGCCAGGTCGACGCCTTCGGCACAAGCTCAAAGCCTAAAGCAGCCAATGCAGCTTCCAGATTTTCAATGCTTTTCTCTAAAGCTTCTTTGGACCGCTCACCCTGTTCTATCGCCGTGTATATCTCATACCTCGCCGTGACAATATCGCTATAACTCAAATTGCCATAATCCGTCGTCCTGAGCATCTGCTCTAATGCCTCGTACGCTTGCCGCTCTTTCTTCAGCATATCATCAATCTTTTTCCACGCCTCAACTTTCTCACGTATAGCACGTTCGATATTATCGACGGCAGTTCCTGGACTTACCGGCAAACCACGGCCACTCGACCCGTTTTCATAGAGTTTCCGAATCTCCTCAGCAGATAAAGCCCGGTCATAGATGCGGACGTCATCGATTTTACCGTTCCAGGAACACCCATCCCAGGCCTTTCCTATCAGCGCTGTATTAGATGCATTAGAAGTCCCTTCCGAGAATAATTTGCTGTCTTTTTCAACACTATTAACATACAGTCTCCAATCAGAGCCATCCCAGGTCATGGCAACATGATGCCAGCTTCCAACGCGGAAAGTACCTGCTGCAAACGTCAGATGACCGAGGTACATGTCATTTTGAACCGAAGCCCAGCCGCCACCGTCTCCATGTACTCTCAATCCTAATTCTCCACCAATCCAATTATTTGCTCCTATTATGTAAGCAAAGTTCCTGCCGCCACAGGTCTCACTTAGGTCGGCAGCAAACGCCCACGCCATAAAAGTGCCTTTAGCCAGATTGTGCATTACCGTATTTCCTATGCTCACGTAATCCCCACTGCCGTCAAAATCAAGTGCGTAGTCACCTATCTGTCCAGCCACCCACTCCGGATCCCCGTTCAGCATGCCGTCGTTATTGCCGACCGAATCGTATGCTATATCCCCCTCGCCCTCATCAAACTCCCAGTGGGCTATCGGCCCCACTCCCTCCAGGTAGAATACCTCGATTTCTTCGGCAGTCAACGCCCGGTTATAGACCTGCACATCATCGATCATGCCGTTGAAGAAATAGCCTCTACCTAAAGGGTTCTCCCTGCAGCCAACATAGACTTTCGACGATTTTCCCGTAACCACACCTGCTGTTGCCCCTGTGTTCTCCGGTGCTCCGTCGATGTAGAGTATTTTTGTTGAACCGTCCCTGACAGCCACGATATGGGTCCACCGGCCTTGATAACCATCATTCGACCACAAATGCTCGTCGGTTGCCCATTGTCCTGTAGGATTTGTATAGAAATCTATTCTTCCGTTGGGGTCCTGATAAACGACCCATTGCCGGCCATCGCCGCCATAGTTGTATTTGCTGACGACGTCACCGTAGCCGCCGTATGCCGAGTGAGGCCCTTGGGTGTAGAACCACGCTGCAATGGTGAAATTAGCGTCGCCGAATTCGAATTCGTCGATATCCCCAAAGTCGACGCAATCACCGTCACCATCAAAATCAAGTGCGTAGTCACCAACCTGTCCAGCCACCCACTCCGGGTCCCCGTTCAGGATACCATCGTTGTCGCCAGCCGAATCAAACGCTGTTATCCCACTGCCTTCATCAAACTCCCAGTGAGCGACCAGACCGCCCGCGCCCTCCTGATAGAGTTGCGAAACTTCTTCGGCAGATAAAGCCCGGTTATAGACGCGCACATCATCAATCTTCCCGTCAAAACAAATATCCTGGTAATGGCTGGTTCCGATACTTGCATTAGCACTCGAATAGGCCAAACTTCCTCCGCTTCCACTGTATGTTCCGCCATCATCCACGCCGTTAACATACACGTCCATATCTGTCGCGCCTCTTACCACTCCAGCGACGTGATACCATGTATCCGTATCAAGTGCTCTTGTTCCTGTCTTGCTTCTTCTGTACGCTGGGCCCGAACCGTTGCCATCGCCAATACTAATTGTCGCATGACCGCTGTTGTCGATCAGCAGTGTCACTCCGTAATATATTGACGAACTCTCATCCAGACATATAACAACGACACTATTTCGCGAAAGATTAATCCATGCCGAGAGCGTTACTGGCAGAGGCGGTTTCAAGCTGCTGTCATTGCCCAAATCAACATAGTCATCCACACCATCAAAGCCCAACGCCCCACCAATCTGACCACTTGTCCAGAGCGGACCGTTGATCAGCGTCCCGTGATTGCCACCAACCGAATCATACGCGGTTGTTCCCGCGCCTTCGTCAAACTCCCACCAGCTAACAAGATTCGGCTCAGCCCACACAAGCCCAGAAAGGGCCAAAAGGCTCAAGACCAATGCAATTACCACACCGAAATTCGCTTTACTTGCCATTCTTCTATCCTTTCGAAAATGTATGACATTAAATTATGCCGCCATAGTCATCATAGCTAATAGACATCAGCCAGCAAATTTCGTTACGAAACTTACTTCACTTTTTGGGATTTTTTTTCGAAACTGTCGACTTAGCGTAAGCACATTCGTACCTCTCTGTAAAACTTCGCGAAACTCTCCCAATAGAGCCGGATTTTGCCACATCAGCTCTGTAACTACGTCTCCTACACTACAATTATAACATTTTTCCTCTTTTTCAAGTAAAAGAAACTATTCTATAAAAAATTTTACGTGACCTCTTATCTTCAACGAGCCTATCCAAAAACCGGCATATACCGTAAAATATCCGGCCTGATGCACTCTGGAGAATTGTAACCAACATCGCTTAGGCTCAAAATCTCTGCAGCAATTCTGTCGATACTAAATGTAAACGAAGCTGTAGTCTCTGTGTACCTTCGGACATGGTTATCTCAGGGCAGTCCGCACACGAGAAATTGCCATTGCGTCCGACGCGAAGGAAGTTTAAAATACGCTCCCAAATGGTCGTAGTTAAGTGCCAACAACCATAAATACTTGTATTTTTTGAGTGACGGTCAGATGGTCGATGATATTGCCGGCAAAGAGCGGTTATCTCACGAAAGAGAGCATGCAAAGGTTCTTCTACGTGACCCTGAAGGGATTTGGGGTTGGGCAACGCCTGCGGGTCGGATACGTGCCCAACGCCGGGCAAAACTTATAATCGAGGCGGGTAAAATAAATGCCGGCAGCTTAACGTTGGAAATTGGTTGCGGCACAGGTGTCTTTACAGAACTTGTCACCAAGAGCGGCGCTTCCATAACCGCCTGCGAGCTATCCGAAGAACTTCTGGAACTTGCCACCAAAAAATCTTATGCTTCGAAAGTTGAATTTCTTAACCAAGACGCTGCGCAGTTGGGTCCTGAACATCACGGTCGTTACGATGTAGTGTGGGGCAGTTCTGTCCTGCATCATCTGGACCTAACACTATTTCTTCCAAAAATGCTGCAGCTTATGAAGCCCGGTGGCTGTTTTGTCTTCGCTGAACCAAACATGATGAATCCACAGATATGGTTAGAACGTAATGTGCCTGTTATCCGCCGAATTACTGGGACAAGTCCTGATGAAACAGCTTTTTACCGTTGGCGTCTTAAGAAATTTCTTCTTGATGAAGGATTCACTAATGTGTCCATACGACCGCATGAATTCCTCCACCCTATGATTCCCAAATTTTCTATACGCGTGTTCCAATCGTTAAATGCGGTGCTGGAACACATCTGGCCGATTCGCGAGATTGCCGGTTCACTCCTAATCAGGGCAGAAAAACCAAATCTATAAGAGCAGACAGACAGTGCATGATGAACAATGCTGAGACATTAGCTCAGGTTGACTGGAAGCGGCGGAAGAATCGCGGCTATTACCGTGAAGTCGACCGATGTTACACCTCTGTCGTGCCCCAGGGCGTTCGCGTCCTCGAGCTCGGCTGTGCCACGGGAAGACTCCTCGCCGCCACTCGCCCGTCCTACGGCCTCGGAATCGACATCGACACCCAGCAAATCGAAACCGCCAAAAAGATTCACGCCGACCACAGCGAATTAGAGTTTCGCGTTGGTGACGTCGAGGAAATGGATTTCGCCGGCATCGAGCCTTTCGATTGTATCATCATCTCCGACGTCCTGCCGCTCTTACGTGACATTCAGAAAACGCTGGCCCGCCTGCACGCGGTTTGTATGCCGCACACCCGGCTGATTATCACGTATCACTCCAACCTTTGGCGGCCGGTACTTGCCATAGCCACACTCCTCAGACATCGCTCGCCCGACCCGTCTTACAATTGGCTTTCCACACACGACATAGAAAACTTATTGCATCTGGCCGATTTCGAGGCCGTCACACATTCCGGCCGCACACTCTTGCCAATACGCCTGCCCGGCCTCGACTGGATAATGAATCGCGTCCTTGCCAAGATGCCCCTGCTTAACAAATTGTGTCTGACCTGGCGAATTGTCGCCCGTCCCCGTCCCCAGGTTAGCTCCGAGAAGAAAGATTCCGATGGGCCCACAGTCTCAATCGTTATCCCAACCCGCAACGAAAAGGGCAATATCGAACCAGCCTTCACCCGCACCCCAAAAATGGGCAAGTGGACGGAACTTATTTTTGTGGATGCGCACTCCGACGACGGCACCATTGAAGAAATCAACAGGTGCACCGAAAAATACGGCCGCCAATGGCACCGCATCCTCCTGCTTCACCAAACCGCCCACGGCAAGGGACAGGCCGTCCGACAGGGCTTCGCCCAGTGTCACGGTGACATCTTGATGGTTCTCGACTCCGACCTTACAATGCCCCCCGAGGAGCTGACAAAGTATTACAACGCCATTGTCTCCGGAAAGGGTGAGTTTATCAACGGCTGCCGGCTCGTCTACCCAATGGAAAAAAAGGCCATGCGTTTTCTTAACATGATTGGCAATTACTTTTTTGCCCGCCTCTTCACCTGGCTCCTCGAACAGAGCATAAAGGACACCCTTTGTGGAACAAAGGTCTTATGGCGCCGCGACTATCAGAGAATCGCTGCAAACAGGTCATACTTCGGCGATTTTGACCCCTTCGGTGATTTCGACCTGCTCTTTGGTGCATCCCGCCTCAACCACAAGATTATCGATTTGCCCATCCGTTACCGCGAACGCACCTACGGCCAAATAAAAATCCATCGCTGGCAGCACGGCTGGCTCCTCCTGAAAATGAGTTTAGTAGCCTTCTGCAAACTCAAACTGTCCTGACCATACTTGTCCCGAGCGACGAGCGACGAATTTGCCTTCCTACAAATTCTTATTGCCTTTTCCCACTCTTGATGCTACTATTGTCCTAAATCTGCCTATAAAAAAGGATATCGGAAAACAGCGAAATGGCAAACGTACCTATTAGAGTCATAGAGCTTGTCGAAACCTTCGACCGCAACATTGAAGCCTACAAAAATCAGCAATACAAAGAGGCACAGCTTTGTCGCGAATTTATAGACCCATTTTTTCACGCTCTCGGCTGGGATGTTGCAAATGAAAAAGGGTACGCTCCTGCCTATAAGGACGTCATACACGAAGACGCCATAAAAATAGGTGGTTACACTAAAGCTCCGGACTATTGTTTTCGCATCGGCGAGACGCGCAAGTTCTTCCTCGAAGCTAAGAAACCCTCCATCGACATAAAAGGCGACCCACACCCCGCTTACCAGTTGCGCCGTTACGCCTGGAGTGCAAAGCTGCCACTCTCAATCCTTACCGACTTTGAGGAATTTGCCGTTTATGACTGCCAAATCCGTCCCAAACAGACCGACAAGTCTGGAACTGCCCGAATTATGTATTACACCTATAAGGACTACATCGACAACTGGGACAAGATCGAGACCATTTTCAGCAAGGACGCAATTAAGAAAGGCTCATTCGATAAATTCGCGGCCGCAACCAAAGGAAAACGCGGCACCGCCACTGTTGATAAAGAATTCCTCGCAGAAATCGAAAAATGGCGCGAAATGTTGGCCAGAACCATCACTATCAAAAACATATCACTATCAAGGGATGAAATAAACTTCGCCGTCCAGCGAACCATTGACAGAATCCTGTTTTTGAGGATGTGCGAGGACAGAGGTATCGAGCGATACCAGCAACTTTTAGGCGTAACTAACGGCCGACAAATTTATCCCAGGTTATGCCAGCTTTTCAGGCAGGCCGATGCAAAATACAACTCAGGCCTGTTCCATTTTCGCCACGAAAAGGGTCGGGCCGAAGGCCCGGACGAACTTACACTAACCCTCGTTATTGATGACACCCAATTGGGATGGATTCTTCGCAGTCTCTATTATCCGGGCTGCCCCTATGAATTCTCTGTCCTTCCCGCAGAAATCCTCGGCAATGTCTATGAACAGTTTTTAGGCAAGGTTATCCGCATAACTCCCGGCCACCAAGCCAAAATCGAAGAAAAACCCAAAGTTAAAAAAGCCGGCGGCGTTTACTACACACCAAGTTATATAGTTGACTACATCGTAAAAAACACCGTCGGCAAACTCTGCGAAGGCAAAGACCCCAAGCAAATCTCAAAACTAAAAATCCTCGACCCCGCCTGCGGCTCAGGCTCATTTCTGTTAGGTGCCTATACATATCTGCTAAACTACCATCGGGATTGGTACGTCCAGAACAATCCCAAAAAGCATACAAAACAAATATATCAGGGCAAAGGCGCCCAGTGGTTCCTCACCATCGCCGAGAAAAAAAGAATCCTCTTAAGCAACATCTTCGGCGTCGATATCGACTCCCAGGCAGTCGAAGTAACAAAACTATCCTTATTATTAAAAGTCCTCGAAGGCGAAACCAGCGAAACCATCGGCCAAACCTATCGAATGTTCCACGAACGTGCCCTCCCCGATTTGGGCAACAATATAAAATGCGGCAATTCTCTCATCGGCCACGACTTTTTCGATGACTACCAACGTTTAGCCCCCGCACCTGTGGCGGGGGGCTCACACGAAACAACAATTCCTAACGACCTCTACCAAAAAATAAACCCCTTCGACTGGGAAGCTGAATTCCCCCAAATCTTCTCCGGCAAAAACCTCGGATTCGACGCCGTTATCGGAAATCCACCGTATATCCGAATCCAACGAATCGGCCACGAAGAATCCGATTATCTCTTCGCCAAATATAAAACTCCAGCTAGTAAAACCGATCTCTCACAATTATTTCTTGAACGCTCTCTAATCCTTGCAAACAAAACCGCCATCATTGGTTTCATTTGTACTTCTCAATGGATAGCAACCGATTATGGGAAGAACATGCGCCGAGTATTATCTAATGGAGTACTCCATGAGATTGTTGACTTCGGTTCTCTCCCAGTTTTCCAAAAGGCAAGTACCTACCCCGCAATTTTTATTCTCAGCCCATCACGGGCTAAATCTTTGCGTATCAAAAAGATCACGTCACCCAACCAACTTAACCTTTCTAAAATCGAACAGATATGTCCCCGGCAAATCAATCTCGAAAACCTCTCAGAAAAACCATGGAATCTAGCCAAACTGGATATTCCTCAAACCCTCGACAGTCATGGTGTTGTATGGGAACCACTGCAGGCTTTTGGCAATACTTACATAGGTGTCTTGACTGGAATGGATGCTGCCTTCGTTCTACCAAAATCAGACACCAATCGACTGGGCCTTGAAGATGAAATCCTACTTCCATATGCCTATAAAGGCAAAGAGGTTGTTCGCTACCAAACAGTAACCCCCAGTTCAGTCGTCATCTACCCTTATACTCAAGCCCCTGATGGTTCCCCTGTATTGATTCCAGAGAATGACTTGCGGCGCCGTTGTCCGTACATTTTTAAATATCTCGTCGCTCAGAAAAGTAAATTGTGCCAACGAAAAGATAGCCGGCGCCTGTATGCTACCGGTTCTCACTGGTATCGCCACTTACGGCCCGGTTCATTCAAGTATATCATGCCAAAAAAACTGATCATCAAGGGAATTGACAAACGGACGGTTGTAGGTCTTCTGGATCAACAGACTTGCTTTAATGGCGCGAACTGTCCAGCTATAATCCTCGATAAGGACCAACGTCATTTGGAATTATACATATTGGGAATTATGAATTCAAAACTCGTTTCATTTCACCTACGCTCGATTTGCCCCTCCAAGCTAAGCGGTTACACCCGCTTCAATGCAAAAAGCATTAATGGTACACCTATTCGCACAATTGATTTTGACAGTCCGCAAGACAAAGCCAGACATGACAAAATGGTAAAGCTGGTGGAGCGAATGTTGGATTTGAACAAGAAATTGGCCGCCGCAAAAGTCCCTGCCGAAAAAACCCGAATCCAACGCCAAATCAACACCACCGACTCTGCAATCGACAAACTCGTTTATGAATTGTATGACCTAACAAAAGAAGAAATAGCAATCGTGGAGGGCAAAAAATAATGATCGCCAACCTAACGGAAAACTTGGCTTTAATCGCGGCTATTGCCGCCTTGGGTGCATGGTGGGTTTCATGGCGGGAAGCTCACCGCAACAATACGGTTATTCTGAAGCTAAAGAGGTTTAGCTCATCGTTTACTCAGGATCGAGCAGGGGCATCCTACAAACTGGAAGTCTGCATCGTCAACCGGGGAATTCAATTGCAAAATATCTTAATGTCCCTGTGGTTTCATGGTCAGGGGAGGTCGGGCAACGTTTCTATACCTATCCCACCGTCTGAATATAGCAAAGGCGTATCCTCGACTTTTCTCAGAGGTACGACCGCAAGCTTCCTGCTGTCTGCATCCGACAAAAAGACCTCCAATTTTCTTTTAATACTTCGCGATATCAAGGAACAGCGACCCGTCATCAACCTATACAATAATTCGTTCTGGGCCTGTTCATTCCCCATTTACAGCCGATGGGACCGGCTCAAAAAGTTATGGAACAGATTGTCGTTTAAATTCAGTTTCAACCGTCGTGTGGGTGATGGCTGCAATGGCAAAGGGGTGTTTAAATCCTACCAACTACCCTACTTCGAGATACGATCAGAGAAATTGCAGTTCTTCCTAAATGGACTCTCCCAAAGCAATATTGACGATGCACAAACAACTTGCCGCCACAATGTCGAAGGTCCTGTAGAATCTCCTCCAGCGACAAATTGACCAGATGGTCTACAAACTCTACGGCCTGACCGACGAAGAAATCGCCATCGTAGAAGGTGAGGATAAACAATAAGCCCGAAATCAAAGGAGTGAAAAAATGAAGAGACTGCTATATCTTATTTTTGTTCTGTTTTTGGTTAGTTGTGCTTCTATAGAAGAGGCAGAAAAAGCCGACAACAGCTACCGCCCAAAGCAGGCAACAAATAAAATCATTCACAGAGCATGGAAGGGAGTAGCAATGCCACCCATAGATCCAATACATTTGTCGACCACACTTATTAGCAGATATCTTGATAAAGAATCCAAAGGTAATGCAACAGGTTTTTTCTTTCAGAGCGAACAGGGCTCCATATATCTTGTGACTAATAAACACGTTATTTACGGGGATAATTTTTATAAGGATGAGGCGGTACCGGAAATAGATAAAATAGATATAACTCTTCACGTCAACAGGAATGATCTATCACAAAACAAGACAATAACAATTGGTCTGTTTAAGAAGGAAAATAGGCTATGGAGGGAGCACTCCAGGAAAGATATTGACATAGTATGTATACCTCTTGACTTGGACAGAAATAAGTATCTTTTCGCTTTGGCGGACGAAAGTCTTTTAGATGCTTCCAATATAAAAATAGGTTTTGAGAAAATATTCGTGATGGGTTACCCATACGGCTGGCATGATTCCCTGCACAATCTCCCTATTACAAGAATTGGCCATCTATCAAGCCCATTTGGAGTGCCTTTTCACGGATACCCTTTTATGCTTGGAGATGTGGAAACACACCCAGGAATGAGCGGTAGTCCTGTATTTATGCATCTCGTTGATTATGTAACTGTCGATAAGGACAAATCAACTCGGCACATGGGTCAGTCTAAAATTATTTTACTTGGAGTTTTTTCTGGTCAGCCTTTATGGGAAATAAAAAATAAGAAGACGAACGAAACCATTACGATCCCTCACTCATTAAGTATAATTTGGTTTGGTGACTTAATAAAAGAGATAATTGGGGAATAAAGAAACAAACGGTTTGGGAGAATTGATGTGAAATCAACTATAATCATATCGATTATATGGCTGGTTTTTACTTTTATCTTTGTGAAGCTTGGACGCTCACACTGGGAGCAATCAAAACGGGTGATACCAAAACTTGAAGTTAAAAAGCTTTTAGGTGGTGGCAGTGATATTACAAAGGGCGGGGTATCTATAGAAAAACCTTTTCAAGATTTCGCAAATGAGTTTAACAACAATTATCTTGAACAGCAGAATAAGTCAAATTTTGAAGCAAACCGCAATGCAGCTTTCGGCTATTTTGTTGCTTCACTTACTTCCTTGTTTGCGGTGGTGCTTGAATGGGTATCCTATATATCTAAGCGAAAAAGCCGAATATTACAAAAAAACTGACCAGATGGTCTACAAACTCTACGACCTATCCGAAGAAGAAAGAGATATTGTGAAAGGACATATTTAAGTAGAATGACGAAGCAATCACCGCCCACGACGGCTGGCCAGTAAAATAGGGCCCAAAAAAATCCTTGTTCTTTGCTGCTCAAATCCACAAAAGAGTCTCATTTCCCACTTGATATTTGATAGTAGTTGAGTTAAGTATGTACGCACATACTTAATTACTTAATCACTTTATATGGACCTGCGAAATTTATGCCTAAGGTACTTGTGCCCAAGGTATCCGTGGTTAATAAATTCTTTCAGTCAGCTTCAAAATAGTTGCATTAAACAAAATGCGACTGTGGACGCAGGCAAAAATTTGTGACAAAGCTGGCTTTGGGAGCAAAATTTGCCG
>CAZOUM010000025.1:0-39556 GCA_964582985.1 uncultured Pirellulales bacterium
AAGAGCAAAACGCCGTCGCCAAAACCGGTGTCAAGGCAATGATTCCCATCGACCGCCCCTTCCTTGATTACGTCATCAGCGCCTTGGCTGACGCCGGCTATCGCCGCATCTGCCTGGTCATCGGGCCTGAGCATGATGTTGTCAGAAACTATTACGAGGCACTCAACTGCCGGCGCGTGAGCATTGAATTTGTAATCCAGACCGAGCCGCTGGGGACCTCCGATGCCGTTGCTGCTGCCGAGCAATTTGCCGCTGGTGACGACTTTCTTGTGATTAACTCCGACAACTATTACCCTCTTCAAGCTCTGAAGGACTTACACGAGCTGGACGGACCCGGCCTGGCTGCTTTCGCCGGTGAGAGGCGTTCCGCGAATGACCGCGAGACGTCCCTAAGGGACAACATTCCGCCCGAGCGCATTGAGAAGTTTGCCATCGTCCAGACCGACAATGATGGTTACCTGACCCAAATCATCGAAAAGCCCAGTCCGGATGTCATCGCTTCGGTCCCAAAACCTATTTACGTCAGTATGAACTGCTGGCGATTTGACTCGGCTATATTTACTGCCTGCCGCTCCATTTCACCGTCGGCGCGGGGTGAGCTTGAACTGCCCGATGCCGTCCAGTATGCGATAGACAATTTGGGCCGGCGATTTCGTGTGGTGCAGATGCGGGCACCCGTCCTGGATTTGTCCAGCCGCGAGGACATCAAAGCAGTCGCGGCGGCACTCGCCGACGTGGAGGTGTCACTGTGAATGAGCCTTTGACTCTGCGGGCTTTTTCTGACCTCTCGCAGTCAAAAGCTCGTCTGGTTTCGAAAGGTCTGAGTTCCCCGGAGAGCGAGAATAAGGCTGAACTGTTTCTCGCTTGTGCAGAAGCTCTGCGTAACTCCGGTCTCAATGATGGAGCAACGGTCAGGGCTTTTTTTGTCCCCGGCCGAATTGAAGTCCTCGGCAAGCACACCGATTACGCCGGCGGACGGAGCATCATCGCCGCCACAGAAAATGGATTTTGCATCGTTGCAGCTCAACGCCCGGATACTACCGTTCGGCTCATCGACGTCGCCACCGGCGAACAGGTAGAGTTCCAAATCAGTGACAACCTGAATCCACGGCCGGGACATTGGTCCAATTATCCAATGACTGTTGCCCGCCGGCTGGCAAGAAATTTTCCCGGGACTCTGTGCGGCGCCGAGATTGCCTTCGCCAGCGACCTGCCGTCCGCTGCGGGAATGGCCAGTTCCAGCGCCATGATAGTCGGTTTTTTCCTGGTACTCTCAGCCTTCGACGACCTGACGTCGCACGCAGAATATCGCAACGATATCAGTGGTCCGATTGACCTGGCCACCTACCTCGCCACAGTTGAGAACGGCCGGACCTTCGGCTCACTCGCGGGTGACAAAGGCGTTGGCACCTTCGGCGGCAGCGAGGACCACACCGCCATTCTCTGTTGCCGGCCCGGTACGCTCAGCCAGTACTCTTATTGTCCTGTGCGATTCGAACGCAATGTGGAATTTCCTCCTGAGCATATTTTCGCAATAGCTTCAAGCGGGGTCGTTGCCGAAAAGACCGGGGCCGCAATGGAAAAGTACAACCGCCTCTCGAACCTTTCTCAGTGTGCGGTCCGGATATGGAACGAAGCGACCGGACGTGCGGACCCGCACCTTGCCGCCGCCATAGCAAGCAGCCCCAGCGCACCGGACCGTCTGCAAAATATACTTCAACAGGCTGGCCCGCCGTACGTCTGGCGGGCAAGTGACAAGAAGTTCAGCTCGGAAGAACTGTCAAAACGACTCGAACATTTTTTGGCCGAGAGTGAAAACATCGTCCCCGCGGCGAGTGATGCCCTGGCAGCAGGTGACCTGGTAGAGTTTGGCCGGCAGGCGACACACTCTCAGCAGCTTGCAGAAAAACTGCTCGGCAATCAGGTGCCGGAAACGGTTTTCTTGGCACGCTGTGCTCGCGACTTGGGTGCAGTTGCAGCTTCAGCATTTGGCGCCGGCTTCGGCGGAAGCGTTTGGGCATTGACGAAAACCAGTGAAGCCAAACGGTTCCTGAGAAAGTGGTCGGCCCTGTATAAAAGTGAGTTCCCTGGGCCGGCGGCCAATGCGGTATTCCTGCTTACACGTCCCGGCCCGGCAGCATTTGAGCTGTAGGTCTTCTAATCTGTAGAAGTCACTGTGAGACCGTTTCTTATTTTATGTCCAGTTTAGCCCAGGCCTTCACTAACAACGCCGCCGACACAATGGCCGTGATTGTAAGAATGACAGCGGGGACACGGTTCGCATAAATCCAGAAGCCGGTGGCGAAAAGCGCGCTGTAAACTGCAAAACATCCGAAGACCATACACAAAATCCCTGCAGGCAAATCCCATTTTTCACCTGACTCGTCGATAGGGTCATTATCTGATTTGGCCCTCTGCAGCACCGCCCTCCATCCAGGCCCGCCTGGCCCAACAAGACGATAAAAACTTCGCAGCGTTTTTTCGTCAGCCGGTTTGGTGATAAAAGTAACCGTAAGCCAGCTCGTGGTCGTGATACCAACGCCGATAATTAGTTTCTGCCAGCTTTCAAGTGGAGCCAGGCCGATACGCGTATGAACGAATTCAAAATAGCAGGCAACGATAAATGAAACCACCATCGCGGCAATCTCGCTAAAAGCGTTTATCCGCCACCAGAACCACCGCAGAATAAAAAGCAGCCCCGTACCCGCGCCAATCTGCAGCATAAGGTCGAAGGCCCGTTTGGCGCTGGCAAGAAACGGAGCCAGTGCGCACGCCGCAACCATCAAAAGCGCGGTGGAAATCCGACCGACAAGGACCATCTGCTTCTCAGTCGCATCAGGATTTAAGAAACGCTTGTAGAAGTCATTGACCACATAGGAAGAACCCCAGTTCAGATGCGTTGAGATAGTGGACATATAAGCGGCGATGAGCGAGGCCACCACAAGACCGAGCAGGCCGGCAGGCAGAAACGTGAGCATCGCCGGATACGCAAGGTCGTGCCCTATAGTGACACCGGGAAAAGCGGCCTTTAACGAATCAATATCGGGAAAAACCACAAGGGAACATAGCGCGACAATAATCCAGGGCCAGGGACGAAGGGCATAATGTGCGGCATTAAAAAGTAGAGTTGCCCCCATCGCATTCTTTTCATCTTTGGCCGCCAGCATTCGCTGAACGAGATAACCGCCGCCGCCCGGTTCCGAGCCGGGATACCACACACTCCACCACTGTACTGCAACCGGGATAATGAATACCGCCACCAACAAGCTGGTATCAGAAAAATCAGGCAGTATGCTGATTCTGCCTGCCACGTTCGGATGGGCAATCAAATTCGCCAATCCACCAACTTCAGCGTGTTGGAGTGAGATTTTCGCCGCCATTATTGCGCCAAACATAGCGACAGCGAACTGGATAAAATCAGTAATGAGGACCCCCCGCAGCCCGCCTAACATACTGTATGTCACCGTGACCACAGCGGCGATTGCAACTGTCTGAAAGGGGCTCAGCCCTAACATCACCCCACCTATCTTAATCGCCGCCAGCGTAACCGACGCCATAATAACGACATTAAAGAACACGCCTAAGTAAATCGCTCTAAAGCCCCGCAAAAAAGCGGCGACTTTGCCGCTGTATCGCAGCTCGTAGAATTCGATATCGGTCATCACCCCCGAGCGCCGCCATAACTTGGCGTAAACGAAAACCGTCAGCATACCGGTCAGCAAAAACGCCCACCAGACCCAATTGCCGGCCACGCCGTTCTGCCGAACAATATCAGTGACCAGATTGGGAGTATCGGTCGAGAAGGTCGTAGCCACCATCGAAACACCGAGCAGCCACCAGGGCATATTACGCCCCGACAGAAAAAACTCAGAAGAGCTTCTCCCCGCCTTTTTGGAAGCAATGACACCGATAACCAGCGAGATAGCGAAAAAAACAAAAATACATACCCAGTCAATGCTTTCTAAAATCATCGGAATGCTTTCAAACTAAAAATTTCACCCGCCTCAGGCAGGCAAGAACATATCTTTGTGAGCTCGAGTGCGCCAAGTCCTTGGGCCCAAGGTCAGCATAGCCCTTCAATAAATATCAGGCGGAAAAGGGTGCCTGCTGAGCCAGACCGAACCCCAGCTATTGGTCCCGCCCTTAGCGCGAAGTTTTACCCTTATCTTATAGCTGACTTCCGGCCGAGTGTACCCGAGCGCTAACCTGTATGTTGCGTACAGGTTTGACCAGCCGTTAAAAGCCTTATGCTCATCCCGCTCGACCTCTTTGCCGTCCTCGAGCAGTTCAACGCCTTCAACAACAACGCCGTGCTTGCCCTGGCCGTATACCACTATCACAAAAAGGTCGCGGCCCCTGCCCAAGGCGCCGAGATGATTCGTAATGTCCCATTCGAAAGTCTTTGCTGCTGCAGAGATGTCTCCCGGCTGCCATCTTGCGACCCGCCTCGCAGGTATTGGCCTATAGAAATTTACACCCATTACATCCAGTCGCGCGTAATGTTCCTGCATCCGCCCGGTAAAATCCTTCCAGTCGCGTGCATCTTTCTGCGACCAGAGGACTTCCGCCAGCGCCGTCAAACGCGGAAAAACCCAGCTATCAACCAGCTCCTGAGCCGTTCGGTCCGTCCACATATTCCCCTCGCCGCCGAGAATGTGTTTCGCCCCCTTAGGGGTCAATCCTTCAGGAACTGGCTCGAATGAATAAACTCTTTCCAAACTGGTTTTATTATGAGTATAGTCAAGATAGCAGTGACTCGTCGGCGAAACAATTACATCGTGACCTGCCCGTGCTGCGGCAATCGCTCCTTTAAGTCCCCGCCACGACTGCACCGTTGCGCTCGGCGCCAGACCCCCCTCTAAAATCTCGTCCCAGCCGATGAGCTTGCGGTTCTTCGCCAGCAGAAATTTCTCGATCCGCTTGATGAAATAACTTTGAAGCTCATCCTCGTTCTTCAAACCTTCGGCCTTTATCCTCACCTGGCACTTTGCACACCTCTTCCACCGGTCTTTAGGACACTCGTCCCCCCCAATATGAATATATGGTGCCGGAAACAGTTCAATAACCTCCGACAGCACATCCTCTAAGAATTCAAAGACCTTATCATTCCCTGCACAATAAACTTCCTTATGAATGCCTCTTCTGGTCGATACCTCAAAAGGCCCGCCCGTACAGGCCAACTCCGGATAGCTCGCCAGGGCGGCAGTGCAATGTCCCGGCATCTCAATTTCCGGAACGACCATAATGTATCGGCTTTTCGCATACTCAACGATTTCCTTCACATCTTCCTGCGTGTAGAAACCGCCATATCGGTTTTCGCCTTCGCCCCGCCACGCGCCAATCTCGGTCAATCTCGGATACTTCTTAATCTCAATGCACCAGCCCTGGTCCTCGCACAAATGCCAGTGCAGACGATTCATCTTGTGATAGGCAAGCAGGTCAATATAGCGCTTCACGAAGTCTTTGGTAAGAAAATGGCGACAGCTATCCAGCAAAGACCCGCGCCACCGAAAACTGGGCTTGTCCTCAATCTCCACGCAGGGAATTGTCCATTCGATGCCGGGAAGCTTCGCCCGGCTTTCAATCGGTGGTGGCAGCAATTGTCTGACAGTCTGGACGCCGCGAAAAAGACCCGCAGCCCGCGGCGCACGCAACACAACATAATCCTTGGTAACTGTCAGTTCGTAACCTTCCTCGCCGAGTTCCTGCCTGGCATTGCGCGTGGTCAGCAGAATTGACCCTGCCGCCGGCCTCGCTTTGGAAGTTCTCTGCACAACCAGGCTCAGACCCGTTGCAGGGCCGAGACGCTCAGAAAGGTATCTGCCGACGCCAAAAACCTCACGCGCCTTCTCACCGACCAGAATTCTGGTCTCGGCCTTCAAAATGAAATAGCCCTTGCCCACTTTCATCTTCATAGGTTTCGGTATGACCGCCGGCTCACGAACCGTCGACACGGAGACCGATTCTTGAGCGCCCGCATAACTTGCGCCCAACAAAAGCACCAGCCCAAAAGGCAAAACACATATCAGAAAATTTTCAACAATATTTTTCATATTGACTCGCTAAGTTTTATATTTCGCCGCATACCGGCACGACAACTACTTGTGCCTCAGCTTGCACCATAGGTGGTATTTGTGCGTACAGAATTTCCCCCATATAACAAAACTGGGCTGAACATTCAAGCGTAGGCTTCTGGTGTGAGGATTCGTTTCTGACTATTCGGCCTCGGCCTGCTGCTGTTTTCTTCGTAACTTTCGCTGCTTCAGTTCGCCAAACAGAAATACCAGCAGAAGGGCTGATGTTACCGCAGTTATAACCAGATTAACCTGCCAAAGCGATACGCGAGTGTATTTGAGGTTATGGCCACTCTCTATGAAATATGCCATCCACTTTTCCCACCGCAGATTGACCACTAACAGGTGCAGTACCCCAATAACAGCAAAGGTCCCCATAGCAACTCGCTCGTAATGTTGCTTCGCTCGTAAACATAATTTAGTTGCCAGCAAAAACAGCAGGACCCCGCTTGACAATACAATCCACCATGCCGCCCAGTCCTTGGCCTGCACTGTTGTTAGATACAGCCAGAAAAGCGAACCAAAGATTGCCCCTCCAAATGAACCATAGATTTGCCCATCTGTTCTTTCCAGCATTTTCCGCTCTGGCTTGACGTACGTTCCCTCCTCAATCTGAATGGCCTTGCGCTGCCGTTCGGTTATAAAAGTTAATACAAACACCCCTGCAAAAAATACCCCGAACACTATGCATATTGGCCAAACCAGGAGGGACCGAAACCAGGTCCACCAGAGCAAAAGCCCAACTGCCAAACCACCACAGCAGTAGAGAATTACCTGCCAGACCCTTTTTTTCATAAACTCACGTTCGCGCCGTGATTTCGTAGCGGCAATACTTGCCCTGATTCCGATGATTGACCCTAACAATCCAAGCAAGGGTCCTAACGCTCCTGCGACTAAACTAAGCATCCCCGCCGATTTCGCCGCAACCGAACCCTTCGCCGCCACTCCCGCGATGGCTGCGCTCGCCGCCTGCGGAGTTAATGCCGGAAGTGCTGCTATAACCACCACCGTAAAGACTTTGCCCGGCCTCGTCCGGCCAAGAGTCTCTTCCACCAGCGCAGCGACATTTTCTTTAAGCATCCTCCGGCCTCGCGAAAGCCGCTGTCTTGTCACCTCCTCACTCAGTCCCAGCGCCGCTGCCACCTCTCTTACCGACTGCTGCTCGCGATAAAAAAACGTCATCGGCTCACGATACTGCTCCTGAATCTCCTGCAGTGCAGACCAGACAATCGCTTCGTGCTCTTTGTTTATTGCTGCATCACTCGGCCCGGGTTCCGCCGATTCAACCGGCCCAACTCTCTCAAGCGCCTGCGCGTCACCTATAATGTCCCTGCGCCCCCCTCTAATCGATTTTCTTGCAAGATTGCGCGCAATCGTGCACACCCACGCCCGGAACCTGCCAAAATCTTTTAACTGCCGCAGTTCCTTCCACGCTCTCAAAAACGTCTCTTGAGCCAGCTCTTCGCTTTTCGCAAAATCCCCCGTCCCGCTGTACGTAATCGCGCAGATTAGAGACTGATATTGCTCGACAATTGTCCCAAACGCCTCTTTGCTGCCAGCTAAACTCGCTTGCAATAATTCGGCTTCACTTGCCACTTTATGCCCCTTTCAAGGCCTGTCTCTGGTCCTCGTATTATAGTCACAAGAGAATAGAGTCCAAAACCCAAAAAACGTGACACAAATTCCAGCATAAATCCAAATGATTTATTTGAACCCACATTTCCTATGTAACAGGTCACAAGCGGACTGGATCTTGATACTATAGACCTTATGGATGCTTGCAGGCGAAAGAGATAATTCTTGATAGTACAAGGTGAATTTTGTAAAATTATTGATGTAGTACGGAGAAAATTATTTTCTGTAACCGGCTAAATGGTGGTGTCAGTTGGAGTAATGTACGATGAGAGTGCTGGTAATAACCGGGGTACTGTTGTCTGTTGCGGCAGGAGGCTGCCGTGAGGAACCGAGCAATACAACAGACAGCTCAACCACGGCACAAGCCCTTGAAAGTAAATGGCGGAACCTTGCCGGGCAAACCGCCTGGAAACCATATCCCGATAATCCAATCATAGGCCCGGGCAGCCCCGGTCAGTGGGACAGCTGGGGGGCAATGTCAATGAGTGTTGTCAAGGTCGGTGATGTCTTTCATCTTTACTATGAAGGCGGGGCCGGAGGTGTCGGGGACCTGCAAATAGGACATGTCACCACCACGGACGGACTTGACTGGATCAAGGACCCGTGCAATCCTGTGCTGCGTCCGGGCAAGGCCGGTCAGTGGGACGACGGTGCGGTATGGGACCCATACGTCATCTACGAAGACGGACAGTTTAAGATGTGGTACGGCGGCGAAAGGAAAGGCCACAAAAGTTTTCAGTGCGGCTATGCCGTATCCGAGGACGGCACGCACTTTGTCAAGAAGGGCAGGGTAAGCAACTTTGATAGCGAGCGGATCGCGGATATACATGTCCTCCACGATGATAAGAGTGACCGATTTTTGATGTACTATTGGAACTGGGGAGATGTCGCTGCCGATGGCGCGAGGCTTCGGCTGGCGTTTTCGGCCGACGAGACCGGCTTCGATTTCGATAACTCCCTGCCTATAAGCATAGAAGGCGAAAACGCTGATCATCAATACACCCAGGTGTTCAGGGAAGGTCAAACCTGGTATATGTACTACGGCTTTGAGGAAGAGCCGCGGGCCGGCTATGCCACGTCGCTCGACGGCATTAAATGGGAGGCACAGAACACCAGGCTACCCGGAACCGAGGACGCTGAGGTTCTAAGGGTCGCCGAGAAACTTTACTTCATGATATATTGTCCGGAAGGATTTCAGGATAAAGCGAACTGTGACATCAGGCTGGCCATTTACAACGGAGACCTCGATGACTTGGCCGGGCCTGTGAAATAGCGCCCAGCTTGAAGGAATTTAAACTTGAATTAAAAGGGTCTGTGGGTCTGTTGAAAGAGTCTTTAGTTCCGGTAGAGTAAATTGTTAGACAAAAAGTCCGCGAGACGGACCCGCCAAACCAACGGCGGATAAATGTTGTATATTGTTACGTTATGCAGATGAAAAAATGATAATTCCATTTAGGAAAAAATTTGAAGAGGTTTTCACCAGTCAAGAACGCTGGTGCAAAAAGTATCTGTGGTTTTTGTTGTTTTTCTTGATTTTCTTTGTTATCTCTGTAATTCCTGCGTTTATCAGAGAAGGACTTCAATTCCCCCAAAAAGAACTGCTCTCTGCTGTAGGTTTGTTTCTGTTTCTATCTACTGGATTGTTTCTTCTTATGTTAATACACGATAAAGTCAAACAGTTAAAGAATATCTTCTTAAAGGTGGTCATTTTCGTTATTTGGGGAATTGGTTTTTTGATTTGGCTCTTCATGTCCGTGATATGGATAAGCAATATATTTGGTTTTTGAACTTGCGTTTAAAAAGCATTAATGAGATGGATAGAACACAACTGAATAACAACTCAATGTAGCCGACTGTTAAAGCGGCGGCTGATTTCAACGTTCTACATTGAATTGGATTTATCCGCCTCTTGCCCGCCATCCGTTTGGCGGGTCCGTCTGGCAGACTCGTCTTTCCCGCCTCGCCGGGATTTGCTTCAGCCCGAAAGATTGAATTTTTAGATGGATTTGATATTGTATTAGAAAACAGGCTCAGCACCGTAGCTGAGCAGGTGTAAATGGAAATCTCAGATGAGTTATTTACCAATTGCAGTATTATCAATTAATTTGTGTGGTTTCTTGTTTGATTTTATGTTCCTGTCAAATAAAAACTCGAAAAAACATTTCCTTAAATTGCCCGTTTTTCTCCAAAAATTAAGTGTTTTTGTTGTGGTAGGACCATTATTTATTTCCCCGCTAATCCCACAAAACAGATTTAATGTAAGCGATTTTATCTCACTACCAATAGGAATATTACTTTTTGTATTAGGATGGATTCCCATCATTTTTGCTCTTTTGAAATTTGGAACTATTCCAAGTGTTAGAAAAAAATCAAATTTAATAACATCAGGAGTATATCGAGTTGTTCGACATCCAATATACTCCGGAACGGTAGTAGCCGTATTGGGGTGGACAATATTACTCAAATCAATAATATCAATTTTATATTTCCCATTTCTTTTTTTACTATACTTTTTGACGACTGTTCGTGAAGAAAGAATCTTAATCGAAGAATATGGCGATGAATACATAGAGTATAAGCAAAAAGTAACTAAACGGCTGGTGCCGTTTATCCTCTGACATCCAGTGCTCTCCCGTAGACCCCGGCTCCCGCTTTTTTGCTTGCCCTCGAACTCAGCTTCCTCGTAACACCAAACACAGCGCCTGCCACCATTTTTCTGATAGTCCGGTCCCTCTTTCCCGGCGCGCCGGGTTTTGCTTTAGCCGGAAAGATTGAATTTTTAGATGGATTTGATATTCTATTAATAAAGAGGCTCAGCGGCGTAGCTGGTATAAATGGGAAATCCCGGTTAGGGTATAATAAATGGAGCAAAGTCATGAAGGACAGGATGAATAGAAGACAATTCCTTGCGACCATGGGCCTGGCAGGATCGGCTATGACTCTGCCGGGTTGCCTATCCGTGCTGGTACATCAAGACAAATCATCGCCAAACATTATCTTCATCATGGCTGATGATCTTGGCTACCACGATCTGGGTTGCTACGGCTCTCGAAAGATACCCACGCACAATTGCGATCGTCTGGCTGATGAGGGCGTGAAGTTCACAGACGCTCACAGTCCTTCAGCAGTGTGTACACCTACCCGCTACGGTGTTCTTACGGGACGATACTGTTGGCGAACGTGGCTGAAGGATTGGGTCATAAATGACCGGATGCCGCTACTGATCGAAGAGGGACGACTCACCGTGCCGGCAATGTTGAAACAATACGGCTATACGACCGGGTGTATTGGCAAATGGCACCTGGGATGGGGTAGACGTAATGATGCTTACCAGAAAGGAATCATGGAGCCCGGTCCGCTGGAAGTCGGTTTTGATTCCTTCTTCGGGGTACCATTCAGTCATAACTCGCCGCCGGCATCCGAGGTCTTTATAAGAGGTCGCAGTATCGTTGGAATGAAGGACGGCGAAAGTATAATGGATAAGGCAGTGTTCAATCGCTGTCGCCGCAAACTTCAAGACACCGCGATAGAACTCTCCGCAGAAGCCATTCGATTCATTGAAAACAGCAAGGACAAGCCTTTCTTTCTGTATTACTCCACGACAAACGTTCACTTACCCCATACGCCGAACAAGAGATTTCGTGGCAGGAGCAGCCTGGGAAAATACGGCGATTTCGTAGTCGAGTTTGATTGGGCTGTTGGTGAAGTGCTCAATGCCCTGGAGCGCCTGAATCTCACGAACAATACACTCATTATTGTGACGAGCGACAACGGTTCCAGGAACAGCGGTTCCAATCTGCCCTGGCGGGGGGCAAAGGCCCAAATTTATGAAGGGGGGCATCGTGTACCTTTTATCGCTCGCTGGCCGGGCAAAATCAACCATGCCTCCACATGCGACGAGACCATTTGCCTGACCGACCTGATGGCAACATGTGCGGAACTGATGGGCTTCTCGTTACCGCACAATGTCGGAGAAGACAGCGAGAGTTTCCTCCCTGCATTGTATGGGAAAAAGCTATCGCGCCAGCGTGAGGCTGTAGTCCATCACTCCGTGTGCGGCATGTTCGCAATCCGACAGGGAAAATGGAAACTCATTGAAGGGCTTGGCCACGGTGGTGACTTTAATTTCGGCGTCAAGCTTTACAACTGTCCCGGACTGCCCAAGATTGATGAAAAGACCGGCAATATCCATGACTTGAGCTTTGAACCAAAACCGTTCCCGCAACCCGGGCCGGGCGAGCCACTTGGACAACTCTATGATCTTGATGCTGACCCGCGTGAGACGAAGAACGTATGGCAGGAACACCCTGAGGTCGTCAGGTGCCTGCAGAAGCTGTTGGAGCAATATCGCAGAGCTGGACGCAGTCGCACATAGAGTGTGTTGGTGGCGGGGCTTTAGCAGAGATAATCATAGCTACGCTGTTTGGCTTCTCTCCGGAATATTGAACGCAGTGTCGACTCCAAGCCGCTGCCTGAGCTGTGGGCCACGGCGGGACTTACCTTCGAGTTCAGCGAGGATGCGTTGCGCCATCTCATCGGGGATGTCGTCAGAGAACTTGGGCCAGACTGAATGCACGACGGGATCAAGACGGCGTTGTGTGCCGGGGTAGCCCCAACGTGTGAATTCTGCTTGATATTAGTTCGGTAGGGTGGGCTGTGCCCACGCTACTCTATAACCAATGCTGACACACTCGGCCCCAATCCTGCCGCCCCGACTCGCGACGAGAGACCTGGGGCCCAAGGACGCGGGGGCGTGAAAGCCAGCCACGAAACACAAGCGACGAGCGACACTGAAAGATTTATTTCGATATGCGCACTGTGCCTGCGGTCACGATTCAGACGGTCTCTACTCTAATACCTGAAAAAGATTGACGTGGTCGTCGGTCCACAGGTCGATATAGCTAAGGTCGGTATCGGCCTCCTCGGCCACTCGGCTGATCGCCTCTATCTCCAGAAACTGCTCATTATACGTCAGCAAAATCCAGTCCGACGCTAAGATGCCGCTATCTTCATCGCCCGCATCGTCCACCCACGCGCTCTTGAGTCCGAAGTGTTCAGCCGCCTTCCACACCACAGAGTGCAGGTCAAGGTGCTGGTTCGAGACGTGAACGGCAATCACTCCATCCCGCTTAATATGACGCAGGTAAATTTCGAACGCCTCTTTCGTCAGCAGATGAACGGGCACCGCAGCGCTGGTAAAAGCATCCAGCAGCAGCAGGTCAAACTCCTGTGCCGGCTCAGCCTCCAACGACAGACGCGCATCGCCCAAAACCACGTCCACTTCGGCCTGGCAGCTCGCCAGGTAACTAAACCGCGTTTCAGCAAGGCGTTTGACCTCCGGATTTATCTCGTAAAAACGGATGTAGTCACCTTCCCCGCCGTAAGCCGCCAATGTCCCCACCCCTAATCCCACTACGCCGATGCGTCTTTTCTCCTGCCGCGGAAAGAAAAGTATCGCCAGGCCCGCACCGCCGCTTTGGCCATAATAAGCCGTCGGCCGCAAACGCTTGCCAGGATCCACAAACTGCAACCCGTGCAGCGTCGCCCCATGCTGCAGAACGTACCGATGTATACTCGGCTCGTCCTTGTCATCTTCCCACACCGTCAACACACCGAAAAAGTTCCGCGAATTCAGCACCGCCTTTTCGTAGTCGTAGTCTCGCCGGCTCTGCACAAAAATAGCCACGACGCCTGCAGCGAGGATTATCACCACCCACACCAATCGACGCCGGCCCCGACTTAATACCGGGCTCTTGTCGGCCATTAACACAAATAAGCAGCACGCTAATATCCCAACGTGTAGTTCGCGATAAGTGTCGAATATCAGAGGCGCGACAACAGCTACGAAAACGCCCCCTATCGCCCCGCCGGCCGCTATCATAAGATAGTAACGCGTCAGGTGCCGCGGGTTTGGCCGCAAGCGAAAAAGCTCGCCGTGACAGACCATACAGCAGGCCAACAGCATCGTCGAGTAAATCAATATGTGCTGCCAGGCCGAAAGCTCCTCTTCATAAAACCCAGCCAAGCCCACACCGCCGATAGCCAGTGCGAATGCAATCAAAAACACCGGCCGGACATACCACTTCTCGCTATGAAAACACAGCACGAACGAAAGCAGATACAGGCTCAGCGGAAGCACCCACAGGAAAGGAATGACCGCTACATCCTGACAAATCTTATTGGTAACCGCCAACAGCTCCACCGAAGCACCGGCCGGCAGCGCCAGCCAGAGCAAACGAGTCCCCAGCGGCGGAATTGCGGCCCCTGCCTCGTCCGCACTCGCGCCGAGTTCGTGCGCGTTAGACGGCGCAGGTCGTCTCCAAACCCATACCGCGCACAAGCTGCAGAGAACCGCAAAGACGACCAGTCCTGCCGACCATACCTGTGCCTGCTCCTGCCGGGAAAGGGCCGGCTCAACCACAAAAGGATAGCTGACCAGCGCGAGAAGCGAGCCGGCGTTGGAAAACGCATACAACCGATAAGGCGGCCTGCCCGCGGTGGCCCGGCTGAACCAATTCTGAATCAAAGGTGCCGTCGATGACAAAACAAAATAAGGAAGTCCAACGCAGGCCGCGGCAAGAACCAGAATCTGCAATATCGGCATCTCAATACTCTCAGGTTTCCAATCGGCCTGCGGCGTAATCGGAAGCGCCGCCAGCGCAATTATAATAAAAGCGATATGCACTACGACCTGCGAGCGCAAGCTCAGCCGGCTGACGATAAGATGCGCATACGCATACCCGCCGAGCAGAAGCACCTGAAAGAACAGCATACAGGTCGTCCACACCTCAGGACTGCCGCCGAACCACGGAAGGATATATTTGCCAATCAGCGGCTGGACCTGAAACAGCAAAAACGCCCCGACGAATACCGTCAGCGCGTATACAATAATAGCCCCCCACTTCTTCCCGGCCGATTGGCCCCCTAATTTGTCGTCGTCATTCACCTAAACCGACTTCTCCTGCCCTGCTTTTGTGCTCCGGCCCCTTCTGTGGGCAAAAAGAAAAGGGTGAGAGACGGGATTCGAACCCGCGACCCCCGGGACCACAACCCGGTGCTCTATCCAACTGAGCTACTCCCACCGACAAACTTCAGTCCGTCACAAAACCCTATTGTATCTTAACCGCTCTTTTCGTCAACAACGCCTTCTGAAATTCAGCGCTGCATACTCTCCGAACAGCTCGGCCGCCCTGGCATCATACGCCCTCGCAGCCGCTTTCTCATCGTCAAACTGACCAATAAATATCGACGTGCCCTTGCAGACTATCCTCGCCTGCCACTTCCCGGTCCTTTTCAGCCACGTCACGCCCTTATATTGCGAGCTGTAATTGCCGCGCTGTTTCCGCTTATTCCAGCTATTCTCTCGCCTCGTAACAATCCTGAGGTTCGCCTTGCGATTATCCAGCCCGTTATGATTTATATGGTCTATAAATTTGCCTGCCGGAACATCGATTAGTTCGCGGTGCATCCTGACGTGCTGTTGTCTGCCTCGGCCCTCCTTTACCTTGAGCACCCGCCCTGCATAATAACCGCTGCCATACCAGAGCGCAAACCACTTATGCTGCGCAAGCTCCTCGTAATCGGCAACATCCACAATCGCGAACTGGCCCCGCGTAAGGGGAATCCTGCGGAAGGTGTAGCCGTACCGCAGGCGCCGGTAAAGCAGCACGAGCCATATACACAGCCGGTAGATACACTCCGGCAGAAGAATCGGTATCAATACTTTTCTCACTCTCCCTTACCCACGAAAAGGAACTAAAATCAGTTGTTATCGCATCTTACAGGCCATTTCTTAGGCCTGATTCGTGGAACTGCTGTTCCGTGGCTTGTATCTGCTGATACCATTCCTGCCCCCCCCCGGGATTAGTGAGTAGTGAGTAGTTAGTTGTGAGTAAGCATTTAACCAATTAACTAATTAACCATTTAACCAATCACGAGGCATGTGCCACGAGGCACTGCCTCTATAATTGGCGGGACTTGCGCGTTTGCGCTGAAAATATAGGCCGTTTCTCGTCGCTCGTCGCTCGTAACTCGTTTATATGAAAGCAATTAAAATTTTTTGCAAATTTCCGATTTTTACTGCTAACTACCCGCGCTTTTGATTGCCCCGTCCCCGCGAAGGCGGGGAACCACCCGCTGTACGCTGCACGCTATTTTTTCTTTTTACCTTGCCATTTACGCTAAAAGAGGTATGATTTTCCCGGCACCCAAGAGCGGAGAACTTCCTCGAAAAAAATTTAGCGGGCTAATAGTTTGATAATCCAGTGTGGAGTGGATTTGAGAGGTGAATGGCCCTACTTATCCAAAATGATGTTGGATTATATATATTAGAATGCCATGAGGGTTTTAAATGTTGCCACCCGAGACGTCCCTTGACGAAGTAAAAGTCCGAATCCGGCAGTCATACAGTAATCCGAACGTGGGCAAAATACATCAAGTGGTCCTCAAGGACGGACCTAGGGCATTCAGAATCGCTACACTTCTTGAAATCCTAGACCCAAAGACGGAGAGTCTACACCACTATTCGCTGAAAATTGACAGCATTGACCGTCGCACAAATAAAGGTTGGTTTGCAAAACCGGAGAAGTCAGTTCGTCTAGAAGGCGACGACCCGAATGAAATTGAACACCTATACAGATTTCTTACTGCGCTTACCGAAGGCAGATTATCAAGTAAGACTGGCGACCTTCGCGTTATTGACTCGGGCGACTATGAAAAACTGGAGAAGCTGCTTGATGTTCTGCCAAATCTGGCCTCTTCAGACAAGGTAGAACTAGTGAAGACCGTACTCTCCCAAGTGGAGGCTTCTCATTCGTGCGTCGAAGAATTCGTAAAAGCCTTCCAGACGAGCAACTCCGAGACGCTTCGGCATATTGCAGTCGCCTCGCGGATTGTCGAATACAAGAAAGCATACGCCACCCTTAAGTCTCTCGTAGAAGACCCAAGCACCACAGAGCCAAACATTCAGAAGCACTTGGAGCAGAATCCCTGGATGTTCGGCAGTGAATACAGCGAGCTCCTGGATAGGAGAAAGTGGACAAGGGACGACACTGTTGACTACATGCTGCGGCGTACGGTTGACAACTTCCTTGAGATCATAGAAATCAAGACACCGTTCACAGAATCACTTCTTCTGTACGACAGCTCTCACCGTAGCTATTACCCCTCAGCGAAGTTGTCACCAGTCATCGGTCAAGTCATGTCCTACATCGAAGAGGTCGAGCGCACAAGGGACACAATCCTGAGCAAGGACGGCTACGACACGCTCAAGATTCGTGCAAGAATAATTATTGGTCGTGATGGAGACGTACGTCACCAAATGGCATTAAGGAATCTGAACGCGCACCTTCACCGGATTGAGGTGATTACTTACGACCAGCTATTGAGGATCGCCGCCAAGGTACTCGCTGTTTTTGAGAGCGAGATTACCGAGGAGCCCCCTCACGAGGACGAGGCAGGAGATTACGTTGAGAACCCATTTTGACTGTGTGACTGGAGAAATAGGAGAAGTAAGGTCAGCCGCCTATTATTGGCTGGGCGAGTTCACAGAAAACGGTGAGTGTGCCTGAATGACACATACTTTTAAGGGAGATGATATGAGTTATAGAGAGGACACATTCAAGGCAAAGTTCGATGGCGCAGCACGACATCTTGGTGTGGCACCTAACCAAGTTATCTCGTTGAAGCTGCGTGAATCGGTTGGGTCATATTCCGAATATCGCAATCTGCTTCAAACTCTTGAGCATGAAGTTGGAATAAGTTGGCAGGAAGTCGATGCTAATCTTCAGGGCACTGGTTATCTTGTTGGTGACGCCAAAGTCAAAGTTATTGTAGTTGAGCATGAAACGGGCTTGGAGATTCTCTACGTTGCAGGATCAATCGCATCGCTTATTGGTCTGATACCACTAGTCTTACAGTGTTGGAGCAGCATGCGTGACCATCACGGCCGACCACATCCTCGTGATTTTCGCAGTGTCGAAATCCGCAGGTTAGATAATAATGGTCATCTTCAAGAAGATCGTGCCTTGGGTCTGGCGGCACCATGGTCTGCTCCCTTGAGTTTCATCAATACAGCACTCACTTCTGCTGCAGAAGTCATTGATACTGAGATAAAGCGTCTAAGGGATGATGTTCAAGTTCTAACGCATCGTGTAGCTGAACTTGAGAACAAGTTATCTAAGCCAGCCAAAGCAACAAAGAAAACTTTCAAGAAAACTAAAAAGCCATAGGAACAATTGGCGCCGTTTACTTTTTTAGACTTCGTTCATGACCAGTAGGGCGACCGAAAAGTAGAAATAGGCCCAAGGTGTGAAGAAGAAAAAGTAGGCCGAACCTAAACTATAAGAAGAAAGACAAAAGTATTGAAGATATTGAGCAGCATACGAAAGCCGGTTATCCAATGCCTGCGATAGCAGAGGGACTCGTGAATGATCTGGGTTAATTGTTATGTTTTAGAAAATGATTAAAAGCAAAACAAAAACTATCACATCTGTTCTATTTACGTGGTTATTATATCTTATCGGCATGCTACCTATTATAAATTGCATTGTAGTTGGTTATTGGTTATTCAATCAACGTGAAAGAGAAATATCTTTTGAAAGGCATTATAGGTTAACATATGCAATCTATATATCTGCTTTATTTACATTTGGTGGAATTCTTTATATTGGAGTACAAACGTGGTTATTTATTATTCCACGTTCGTGGGGTGGCTATGATGATGATGGAAAATGGGTTACCACCCGTTCATCTATAGCAGGCATCCTTGCTTTCGCTGGTTCATTCCTTGTTGCTCATATATTTGAAAAATATGGAGAATCAACTAACAAAATAAAACAGCTTGAAGAAGAAAAATACAAAAAAGAAGATGAATACAAAGAGTTACAGGAAAAATTAGAAGTGTTGCTTGAAGAAGAAGATTATGATGAAGACGAGAATGATGATTAGGCGGAGAATTTAAGGTGTCCGCCTGCCCCATATGTGGTACTTTTTCTGCGTGAAAGTGTGCTGATAAACTTATTCTCCCTCCGAACACCGCCTAAAATTTCCCCCATTAGAAAGACGAAAGGCCGAATTTCTAACGGGGTCAAGGAAAAAAAGTGGAAAAATAGCACAAATCAAGACCAAAAATGCAAAATTACAGTGGAAAATTCAAAATCTGGATTCCCGCTCCTTCGACCTTGCTCAGGACAGGTTTCGCGGGAATGACAGTGTTCAACAGATTCCTCGACTGCGCTCGGAATGACATCGAGCATCCAGTATCGAGCTGCGCTAAACGCTAAATACTATTCACAAACGACTATCGACTATTTAACTGCCGCCTGTGCAGCCGCAAGTCTTGCAATCGGCACCCTAAACGGCGAGCAGGACACGTAATTCATCCCGACCTTATGGCAGAAGGCAATACTGCTCGGCTCACCGCCGTGTTCTCCGCAGATGCCGACCTTTAGTTTCTTTTTGGTCTTTCGTCCCAGCTTTGTCCCCATCTCTACTAATTTACCTACGCCGGCCTGGTCGAGCTTCTGGAACGGGTCCGAAGGATAGATACCCTTGTTGACGTATTCCTTGAGAAACTTGCCCGCATCATCGCGCGAAAAGCCCATCGTCATCTGCGTCAGGTCGTTCGTGCCGAAGCTGAAGAAATCCGCTTCTTTCGCAATCTCATCGGCCGTCAACGCGGCCCTCGGAACTTCAATCATCGTCCCGACTAGGTATTTAATCCTGGCCTTCCTTTCCTTAAAGACCATCTCTATCTCATCGACAATTTCATCTTTGACCTGCTTGAGTTCGGCAACCTCCCCGGCCAGCGGAATCATAATCTCAGGCAGCACGGTCTTGCCCTTTTTTCTTACGTTCAACGCGGCCTCGATAATCGCCCTTGCCTGCATACGATAGATGGCCGGATATGTCACCGCAAGACGGCAGCCGCGGTGGCCTAACATCGGATTAAACTCGTGCAACTGCTCAACCTTTTTCTTTACAACAGCCGGCTTAACGCCGAGCCGGTTTGCCATCTCCGCCTGGGACTTCGCATCCTGAGGCAGAAATTCATGCAGCGGCGGGTCCAGCAGCCGAACTGTAACCGGCAAACCCGCCATCACCTCGAATATGTCTTCAAAGTCTTTGCGCTGAATGGGCAGCACTTTCTCCAATGCACCTTCAAACTGCCTCTTAGCGGTTGCATGTTCTTTCTCAACTGCGTTTTTTTGTTTCTGCGTATGGGCTGCTTCAAGCTCGTTGAGCATCAGCGCATAATCGTCGGCCGCCAAAATCATCTGCCTCACAGGCCAAATCTGCTCACCTTCAAAGAACATATGCTCGGTCCGGCAAAGCCCAATACCCTCGGCCCCGAATTCCCGTGCCCGCCTCGCATCGTCGTCCGTATCGGCGTTCGCCCTGACGCCCAGCCTGCGAACATCGTCGCAAATCTTCATAAACTTGCCGAAGTCCCCGCTCATAGTCGGCTCCACCGTGGGCAACTGCCCCTTCATAAGCTCGCCTGCTGAGCCGTCGAGACTAATCCAGTCCCCTTCCTTAATGGTCACCTTGCCGACATTAAGCTTCCTGGTTCCGTAATGAATATGCAGTGCACCCACACCTGCCACGCAGGGTTTACCCATACCACGGGCGACGACCGCAGCGTGGCTTGTCATACCGCCGCGGGCCGTCAGAATTCCTTCCGCCGCGTCCATCCCGCCTATATCTTCCGGACTGGTCTCTATCCGAACAAGAACCACCTTTTTGTCTTTCTTCCTCCACGCCTCAGCGGTATCAGCATCGAATACAACCTGCCCGACCGCCGCCCCGGGCGAAGCGGGAAGACCCCTGGCGACAACGCTGCGCTTAGCTGCCGGGTCAAAGTGTGGATGCAGCAGCCGGTCCAACTGCTCCGGCGTCACCCGCTTAACAGCCTCTTGTTTTGTAATAAGCCTTTCACTAACCATATCAACCGCAATCTTAACCGCAGCTTCCGCCGTCCGCTTGCCCGTTCGCGTCTGCAGAATAAAAAGGGTCTTATTCTGAATAGTGAATTCCATATCCTGAATATCTTTGTAGTGTTTGTCCAGGCGCGTCATATGCGCCGTAAGCTGTTTGTAGTTCTTCGGCATCATCTTCGCCAATTTCTTCAACGGCAGAGGCGTCCTGATGCCGGCCACCACGTCTTCGCCCTGTGCGTTCATCAGGAACTCGCCGTAGAATTCTTTCTCGCCGGTACTTGGGTTGCGCGTAAAGCAGACGCCCGTGCCGCAGTCCTCGCCCATATTGCCGAAGACCATCGCCTGGACATTCACGGCTGTGCCGAGCAGGCCCGTAATTTTATTCAGCCGCCGATACGTAATTGCCCTGTCAATCATCCACGAACTAATAACCGCATTGATGGCGTGCGTTAACTGGGTCCTGCCGTCCTGCGGGAACAATTCGCCAACGTGTTTCCTGTAAACCTTTTTGTAGTTCTCGACGACTTCCTTCAATTGCCCGGCGCTTAGCTCGTTATCGAGTTTGACTCCGGCCCTCTTCTTGGCGGCGTCAATTACGTGCTCAAAATGCTCATGGTCACAGCCCATAACAACGTCGCCGAACATGTCGATGAACCGGCGATATATGTCGTATGCGAACCTCGGATTCTTCGTCCTTTTGATGATGCCTTTTATCACATCGTCATTAAGGCCGAGGTTGAGCACCGTGTTCATCATGCCGGGCATAGATATGGCCGCGCCGCTTCGGACACTGACCAGCAGCGGTCTTTTCGGGTCGCCCAATTTCGTCCCCATCGCCTTCTCAAGCTTGGCCGTATTCTTATCAATCTCGGCGGCCAGACCTTTGGGCCATTTCTTGTTCTTCCTGTAATATACGTCGCAGACCTTGGTCGTGATGGTAAAGCCCGGCGGAACCGGGATGCCGAGATTGGTCATCTCCGCAAGATTTGCTCCTTTACCGCCGAGGATTTCTTTCATCTTTGCATTACCTTCGGCCCTGCCGTTGCCGAAGAAGTAAACCCATTTTTCTGCCATTGCAATAATCTCCTTTTTCACCGATTGCTGCATTCGAATGACCGCGCGAAATGTCGGTTCATTTTTAGAGCGTATAACAAAATGACTCTGTATTCAAGCGGCTTATTTTCCGCCCAGACGGCGTCAGGCTGCATCGACAACCTTTCAAGGTTGCCTGCTTCGCATTCCTTGTCGGACGAAAAAACGCTCGCTTTCGATACGACGATTCATTTTGTTAGAAGCTCTTAATATTTCAATGTATCAATCCCGCAAAAACTCCATTGGGGAAATACAAAGCAGTTATTATATTGGGCCGGAGCATATATGTCAATGATTAAAAAGCCCGGCAGCGCGGCGGTAAGAGAGCAAAGAAGGACAGCAGGACATCAGCTCAGCAGGATGTGTGTATCAGGGCAATAGGGCACAAGGGGGACGCAAAATCCTAAGCCCTACGCGCTAAATTCTAAACGTTGTCCGCTGCACGCCATACGCTGTCTATATGTTGACATTTTATTTCCGGTAGAGTAAATTATTGGGCAAAAGCTCCATGGGAGGAACCCGCCAAACAAAAGGCGGATAAATGTTGGATAGGACTGCCACAGGTACTTGTGCCATAGGTATTATTATGTTATAAGCAAAGAAAGGAGTGAGCATGAATCGGATATATGTGTTGGTCTCGGTGTGGATAGTGCTCTTCGCGGGATGCAGAAAAAGAGCATCCGACGAGATAAATTCCGGTGCTGTCGAGAACTCTACCTACAGAAACGACTATTTTGGTTTGAGTGTGAAGCTTCCCTCCGAATGGAGCGTACAGGATAAGGAAACACAGCAGAAGCTTATGAACCTTGGCAGGAAAAGGGTTCAAGGCGACGACAAGAACCTTAAAGCAGTCATCAAAGCATCCGAAATGCAGACGGTAAATCTCTTTGCTGCCTTCAAGCATCCCATAGGTACGCCCGTTCCGTACAATCCCAATATCATGTGCTTGGCAGAACGAGTTCGTCACATGCCAGGGATTAAGAGAGGGAAGGACTACCACTTTCACTCCAAGAGACTGTTTGAGTCGAGCCAAATGGAGGTTTCCTTCCCGAAGGAAGTGTCGACCGAGGAACTCGGAGGCCACGACTTCGACGTCATGTACGTTGAATTGCCAATAACCGGCATGACGATACGACAGAAGCACTATGCGACCATCATGAAAGGGTACGCCCTTGTGTTCATTGTCTCATTCACTAACGGAGAAGAGGAGTCGGCTCTGGACAACGTGCTGAGTTCAGTGACATTCGAGTAGTACTGCTTCCAACAACGAATTCCAGCTTACAAATTAACCGTACGCTGCACGGCCATTTGAAGCTATTGCTGGGCTTGGAGTGAAATCCGCCAAACGAAAGGCGGACAAGTATTTTGTTGAGGTTAGCATAATGGCAGGATAAAATCAGGGTATCGTGTTGTATGGCTCCCCGTAAGGGGTCCATAGGACGGTCACAAGTATTATTATGTCATGGCTAATCGGAGGACAAATAATGATAAATGGTAAAGTTAAGAGGCGCGATTTTCTAAAAGGTGTGGCAGCTACCGGTGCGGGCCTGGTTATTCTGCCGAGCGGTGTGTTGTCGGGAAAAAATGCGCCGAGCAATAAGCTGAATGTGGCGCTCATCGGGGCGTATGGGCGTGCAAAAGCTCATTATCGGGGATTGAGAAATGAGAACGTCGTGGCGTTGTGCGATGTGGACGAAAATCACCTTGGTTTGGCCGCGAAGGAATTTCCCAATGCCAAACACTATGTGGATTGGCGAAAGTGTCTCGAACAAAAGGATTTAGACGCGGTAGTCTGCTGTACGCCGGACCATACACACGCGTTCATCGCGACCTGGGCGATGAACCGGGGTCTGCACGTTTATCTGGAAAAACCAATGGGTATCAGCGTGGAGGAAGTTCGGCTGGTGCGGGCGACTTATTTGAAGAACAAAAAGAAACTTGCCACCCAGCACGGCACGCAACGTCATGAAAAACCCAATTTTAACCGCGTGCGCGAGTTGATTCGCGATGGGGCTATCGGCGAATTGAAAGCTGTGCATGCGTGGAATCAGCGTCAGCTTCACCGTTGTCATTATCCGCTTGCGGAAGGCAAGCCGCCCAAGACGCTGCATTACGATTTGTGGATAGGACCATCACCTTATCACCCGTATAATCCTGAATACTTTTCCGGTGATCCCGGTTTGAACTGCCTTCAATGGAACATGTATTGGGATTTCGGAACGGGCCAAGTTGGGGACATGGGCAGCCACACGATGGACATTGCCTGGAATGCCATCGATGCCGGCATACCAGTTTCCGCCAAGGCAACCGGGGACGAGTTCAATCCCGAAGTGACACCTGTTGAACTAAAAGCCGTATTCGAGCACCCCGCGAACGATTGGCGTCCAGCAATCAAGGTTATCTGGTACCAGGGCGGAGCCATGCCCTCATCACCCATGGGGCATGTTGACCTGAAGAAGATTGGAGATGGTGCACTGTTCAAAGGCAGCACCGGTTTTCTCGTGTCGTCGTTCGGCAACCGCGTGATAATTCCTTTTGGGGATGATGCCGACATGACCTACTACAAACCGCGCTCTAGGGATGAAGTGATTGAGCCGATGGGAGACTTTCAGCAGGAATGGATAGATGCCTGTAAGGGTGACCTGAAGACTTCGTGCGATTTTGACTACGCCGGCACCATGATGGAGCAAATGTTACTTGGTCTGGTTGCATACAGAGTCGGAAAGGAAATAGAGTACGACGGCGCCAAAGGCCGTGTTACTAATAGTGACCAGGGAAACGCTCTTCTTCGTCGTAGATACCGCCCAGGATGGATTCTAAACGGATAAAGTTTTCGCGCGTGTGCAAAATAAATTCTGCACGCCCCACCCGGCTGAAGGGCAAGGCAATATTCATTTTCGCGCGTGTGCAAAATAAATTTTGCACACCCTACCCGGCTTCCGGCCATTTGGGCTTATATCCGCCCGAGGCGGACATAAACCGTGTCAAAGCCCATCGGCCGGACTGCGAACACCACCGGGCAATTATTTATTCTTCTTTTCTTTTTTTAATCTTCGTTTTTCCTTTGGATTAAGCTGGGCCTTTTTCTGATGTTCTCTTTTGCCTTTATCTTTTTTTCCCTTATCGCCCATATCTATTTCTCCTTGCTTAAAAATAATTTGTATTTCTTGACCTGTCCCCTGCCGGTAAGAGGCATTCTGCGAAGAAATCCTTATCGAGCAGGGGCCCAGCCGAACGCGTTCAGGATTAGCTGCCTTTCTTTCTTGTCTGGCCCCGCAGGTAGCCTTTGGCGTAATCGGCGCGGCAGCGTTGCTCGGTCTCGTCCGGGACCTCGCCGATTTCCTTGACTAACACCTTATGCATCGCATCAATTCGCTTCTCGTGTTTCTTCTGGTCCGCAAGATTGTTGAATTCGCCCGGGTCGGCCTGCAAATCATACAGTTCGCACTCGGCCGGGTGGTTGGCGTCCGCCGGCGCGTGATATACGTACTTATATCTGCCCATACGAATCATTGCAAACCCCGAGGCGATGTTATGTCCATAGTATTCACTGACGGCAAGGTCTTTCCACTTGGTTTTCGGGTTGTCTATCCATTTGACCATAGAGTCGCCGTTCCAATCACCACCGGTCTTTGCCGTCCCCAACTCGGCGATGGTTTGTGCCAAATCCAAAAGTGAGCAGGCCTTGTTTCGTCGCTGGCCGCCCCGCCACCGCTGGGGCCAGCTAATAATTAACGGAACGTGGGCTGCGTGCTCGTATACGCAGTTCTTCCACCAAAGACCGTGCTCACCCATATTCTCCCCGTGGTCGGTCGTATATATCACAATCGTATTTTCAGCAACTTCGCTATCAGCCAAGGTCTTTAGCACCTTGCCAATCTCTTCATCCAGCCACTGAGTTAGCCCGTAATAAAGCTCACGGCCCTTGCGCACGATATCGTCGGGCGCGTCTTCGACATTGAAGCCTATCCGCAGATGTTTATAATTTCTCGGCTGCGATTCGAGATGTCCTTCTGGAATGACCGGCATCGGCACCTTGCCCTTGTACGGCTGCCAATATTCTTGCGGCACTATCAGCGGGAAGTGAGGTGCGACATAACCGGCTATCAGGAAAAACGGTTTGTCCGCAGCATTGCGATTTTTGAGAAACTCTATCGTACCGGCTGTCACCTTTCTATCGTGCCTCAAAACGCCCGATTCGCCGGGATGAAAAGCCTTGAAGCGCCCCGAAATCCCCGGCTTCGGCTCCAGGTCGTCGGCTTCGCGACGCTTGCCTTTTCCTGCCTTGAAGCTCTTGTTCATATTGCCGCCGATTTCCGTAAAGCCGTATCGCCGAGTGCGGTCGTAGTGCATCTTACCGCAGAGTATCGACTCATAACCGGCGGCGTTCATAATGCGCGGAAGTGTCAGGTAATCGGCGCTGGGCAGCCAGCAGTTATTGCTCCAGGCGCCAACGCGAGAGATGTATTTGCCCGATGTAAACGCCAGCCGTGACGGCACGCACAATGGCGAGTTGCAGTAGCAGCTCTCGAAGACGATGCCCCGCCGGGCCAGGCCGTCCAGATTCGGAGTCCTGGCTATCTCATTGCCATAGCAGCCTAACACGCCGGCGTTGTGTTCGTCTGATATAACAACGAGAATATTTGGCTTACTTGTCTTCGCGCTTGTTACTTGAGCCGTACTCGAACAGCTTGACAGTATCGGCAGTGTCCCCGCAGAAGCCGCTGTCAGGCCCATCGCTTTAAGAAATTCTCTTCGTGTTTGCTTCTTCATATTTTCCCCTGCATTCACGCATTACCCCAGCCGCTTGACATAAACATAATATGCCCCGCGAGATTCGCCCTCGTCGGTGAACCAGGTTTGCAGGCGTGTTTTACCAGCTTTTAGTTTCATTTCGAACGTCACTGCCTTTGCGTCCTTGGGGACAGGCTTCGTTTCATCCACGTCCGCAATCTTAAGCCTGGCTGTGGTTGCGCTAATGGCCTTGCCGCCTGGAATTGTCCCTGTGATTGGCGCATCCACTTCTTTCGGCCATCGCCGCAGCGCAATCTCGTAGTCACCATCGCGTGCAACCTCCACAGCCCAGTAACTATTGCGTTTTTGCCCTTGACGGACCTGGTCCTGATTCCAGGGCCCGTGAGCATGCCAGTCATGACTCGTCAGTTTCGCAGGATTCTCCTCGTCCGAGCCGACGATTACTTCGCAGTGCTCAAGAAAACGTTTGGAAGTGCCGGCCCACCACTTATTGTACTCATCGCGTAATTTTGCAACGATTTCCTGGTGCTCATCCACGACATTGTTCTTTTGGCCCGGATCCACCGTCATATCGTAAAGTTCTTTTCCGTTCACCAGCCGCCAGCGGTCGGTCATAACCGCGCTTTTTCGCCACTTTATCGGATAGTCAACCCGCTGGGAATCGGTAATAAGCGTGCGCTGCGGCCAGGCCTTGTCTTGAGCTTTTAGAAGCGGCACTAAGCTGGCGCCATCAAGCCGCACGCTGTTGGGTTTCTTCTCGAGCGCGCAAAGCTCAACCAGCGTCGGCAGTAAATCGATATGTGCTGTGATTCGGTCAATATCGGTTCCCGCCTCGATGCCGCCGCTGGGCCAGCGGACAAAGCAGGGCACTCGATGCCCGCCATCGTATTCCGAGCCTTTCCTGCCGCGCATGCCGACGCTAAAACGCCCGCCCGATGTGCCGTTGTCGGTCATGAATATCAAGATGGTGTTGTCCTCGATGCCAAGCTCTTTTAGCTTGTTCATCAGCCGACCCATATTCTCATCGATGTTGGTAATCATACCATAGAAATTGAACTTTACACCTTTGCCCTTATACGGCTCGCTGTATTTACCGGGCACCCTGTACGGCCCGTGCGGTGCATTTGTCGGCAGGTAACAAAAGAACGGCCGGTCCTTATTGACTTCGATAAATTTCATCGCCTCAGCAAACCAAACATCGGTGCAGTAGCCTTCAAACTTTTCCGGCTTGCCGTTGCGAAAGTAACTGTCATCGAAATAGTCGTTGCCCCAGTAATCCTGCGTGTTTCCGATGCCGCCGCCTTTATGGATTAACGCTTCGTCGAATCCCCTGTCCTGAGGCCGGAACGGATAATTATCTCCGAGGTGCCACTTGCCGAAGATGCCCGTTTTATAGCCGCTTGCCGCGAAAATATCAGCTATCGTCACTTCATCTTTGCGCAGCAGTGACCGCCCCATAACCGTATGCCAGACGCCCGTCCTGTTGCAGTAACGCCCCGTCATCAGCGCCGCCCGTGTCGGCGAACACGTCGGGCTAACGTGAAAGTTCGTCAAACGCGTGCTCTGTGCATACAACTTGTCCAGGTTCGTCGTTTTGATAATCGGATTGCCGTGACAGGCCAGGTCACCGTAACCCTGGTCGTCGGTAATGACCAGAACGACATTGGGCCGGCTTTTTTTTGGCTCCGTCGTTTCGGCAGTTTTCACCTCCGTCGTTTCGGTAGTTTTCTTACAGCCCGGCACGACCGATACCGCCCCTGCTGAAGCCGCCGCCAAACCCACCGTCTTTAGGAACTCTCTTCTTGTTTGCTTGTTCATACCCTTTTTCCCTTTCAACTCCTGCAGAACACCCTGTACGAGGCAATGTCGAAACAAATCATGCTTGCCTGACGGGATTATTTAATCTATTGCCCCGAACCAATTCTGTCAACCGTCAAGAACCCGCGGTTGATAATAGAAGCGATTCATACCCTCATATCCGGTTCTTTAAGGATTTATGTTTTCCAGCCAGCCAACTTTTTTAATGTTTTGTTTTGACAACAGCCGATTGATATGTTACAAGTGGTGTCAGTGCATTAACTTTAACAGGTGCGAGAGTTGACATGAGCCTTACAAGACTGAACATACGAAAGCAAACGTGCTGTTGCCCCGGAACATCCCTGCGCACCAGGTGGTATCTTCTTAACACAATCAGCGTTGATATGACCGGAGGTCTTAAATTGCCCTGAGATTGCTATATTTCGCGTTTTAAAGCCTTCCAGGGCCATCAACTCTGGAAGGCTTTTTTTATTGGTTTTGCAAAAATCGGACAGGTGAAAAAATGAGCGAAGAACAAATCAGACTTATCGAACCGACACTTGAACTTAAAACCGAGTTTCAATCTATGGCCGCTGAATACACAGCCGCCAGCGAGAAATCATACGCGGATATGTATGCCGAGGCCGTCGAAGACTTTGACAGCTATGTGGCCAAGCTCCACGACCACGCAAAAGGCGAAAATCTTCCTGAAGGATGGGTCCCTTCGAGCACATTCTGGCTTGTTCGTGACAATAGCCGTGTACTCGGCTGCAGTCGTCTGCGGCATTATCTGGCCGGTGACTTAAGATATGAAGGCGGCCACATCGGTTACGACATTCGTCCGTCCGAGAGGCGAAAGGGTCACGGTGCGCTCATCCTCAGGCTCACTCTGGAAAAGGCCCGTGAGCTTAGCCTTGAGCGTGTGCTTGTCACCTGCCACGCCGACAATATTGCCTCGCAGCAGATTATCGAAAAAAACGGCGGCAAATACGCCAGCCAAGTCATACCCAGACAAGGTGGGAAACCCCTTCGCCGATACTGGATAGATTTATTATAATGGCGTTGAAGCTCAAAAAGGAGTTCTCCAATGAGTGAAATAGAACCAAAAGAATACGAATTGAAAACCGGCGAAAAGCTCATAGTGCGCACCGCCGTGCCGGACGATGCACAGGCCCTGCTCGAATATGCCGATATCATCTTCACGGAGGACCTCTACAATATCACCACGCGCGAAGAGTTTGATAAGGGCGTTGAGGAGGAGAGCAAGTGGATTCAAGAACATTATGATAAGCCGGCTCACCTGACTCTCGCCGCTGAACTCAACAGCTCACTCGTAGGTTTCCTAAGTTTCGAAAACGGCTCTCGCAAAAGATTGCAACACCATGGCATGCTGCATATGAGCGTCCACCCCCGGTTCAGCATGGCGTACCAAACAGCGAAATAATGCAATTTTGCATAAAATGGCCAACGGGGCACGTCTTGTTATTATGGTTGGTTTTGAACGATTTGGAATCCCTTGCAGGAGATAATAGATGTATCGCAGAAAGGTTTCTACGGCATCGAGGAGTGTTCTATTTTTGTTTGTGGTGTTAATGGCGGGGACGGTTTTTGGCGGTGTGGAATTCAAGGGTATGGCGTGGTATTATTCGAGGGACCCGAGCGGTCGGCTCTTCGTCAATGCAGAAGGTAAACTCCAGTGGAATGTCAAGAAGTCCGACCAGTTGACGGTGAGGATACCGGAACAGGATTTCAGCAAGTCAGGTGACAAGGTCGAATTTGCTCTGAAATGGAAGAGCGACGGTGATAGCAAATGCGAATGTGCAAATGAGAAGCATTTCCGCGGTGATTTCTGCAATGACGGGTCGATTGACTGCCTTGCGGGTACGGGCGATTTTCGGATGGGTCTTTATGATTCGAATAACATGGGCTACCCGGACAAAGACGGGCTGGGGACAAAAGCGAAAGTGTTTTCAGGTTACCTGGGTTATTCATGGCGGTTCTTTCCACACCTTTCGAGTGATACCGTTCAGCGAGTGTATGAGTATAAGGGCGCCGGTGACGAGAGGGAGAGCCATACGAATATGAGTTTCTGGGAGAGGACGAAGAATCCTCGCAGCTCAACACTTCTTTCGACGTCGAATAGTTACAGGCGTCTTGGTCAGCCTTTGGCGGGAGGGTTCGAGCTTCCTTTGGGTGTCGAGGGTGTTTTGAAGCTTCAATTAGAGAGGCTTGCGGAGCGTTCGGTTAAGATGACGATTGAGTTGAACGGCCGCAAATACGAGCGGACGGATACTACGGCAGAGTACCAGCCGAAAAAAATCGATGTTTTTGCGATACAGTTTCCGAATGCTCGCAATTATGATTACGTCATGTTCGATACAGTCGAAGCCGAAGCTAAGACGGAGAAAGTTATCGCCAACTCTATCGGGATGAAGCTGGTTCGTATTAAGGCCGGTGAGTTTGTGATGGGGACCAAAGAAGCGAAGATTTCGAATGGTGTGGATATCGACGAAAGTCCCGACCATGAGGCAGTGATAAGCAGAGATTTCTATATGGGGGCGACGGAAGTTACGAACGCGCAGTTTGAGAAGTTCAAAGCCGGATACCGCAAAACGAGCGGCAAGCCGGATGAGCTTTCCAATGGTGACGGCGAGGCGGTAATCCATGTCGGTTGGCAGGATGCGGCTGATTTCTGCAAGTGGCTCAGTGAAAAGGAGAACAGACCGTACCGTCTGCCGACCGAGGCTGAGTGGGAGTATGCGTGCCGGGCGGGTACTACTACACTTTATAACACGGGCGATGAGCTGCCGAAGAGCTATCATAAGAACCAGGAGATTACGACCGGTCCGGAGAAGGTATCGCTGGTTGTGGGGCAGAACCCGCCGAATGCCTGGGGACTTCATGATATGCACGGTAATGTTGAGGAGTGGTGTTTTGACTTGTATGGTCCTTATGTTGGCGGCAAGCAGGTTGATCCTGTCGGACGGATTAGCAGTGAGTTTAGAGTTAGTCGCGGGGGTAGTCACAGTACCTTAGTTAAGCATTTGCGGTCGGCCAACAGGATGGCTGCGCTTCCGGAGGACAAGCACTGGCTGCTTGGATTTCGTGTCGTGATGGGCCAGAGCCCGAAGAGTAAGCCGCTGCCTGCTGTGGGGCCCAATCTTCACCGGCGTAATGTCAGTCAGAAGAAATATGAGTGGAAGGCCAAAGTCGATATGAGCAAGCCCTGTTTTGAGGGGCCGGTCCGATTTGTGCGTAATGTTGAGCATCCGGAAAAGATTCCGCTGTACCACCACAATCATCTGCCCTGCATAACATGGTGCGATAACGGTGACCTTCTGACGACGTGGTTTTCTGTTACAAGTAAGAAAGTAAATAAGAACAGTAACGGTGAACGAGGCCGGGAGATGACAATCCTGGCGAGCAGGCTTCGATTGGGCAATGAGCGGTGGGACGTGCCGAGCGAGTTTTACAAGGTTCCGGACCGTAATATGACCGGTTCTGCCCTTGTCAATGACCGCCGAGGCAGGCTTCACTACTTCCAGGGCGTATCGGTAGCCGAGAACTGGAAGATTAATAACATGCTTATCACCAAGACCTCCGACGACAACGGGGCCACATGGTCCGCGACAAGGATACTGCACCCTGACCGTGGAACCAAACCTTGTCAGCCCATCGATTCGGCTTACTGCACCGATGACGGCAGGCTTATCGTACCCACCGACTGGGCAGGCTTCGATACAGGCCTTTCGAGCGGAGCCACCTGCCTGTGGATAAGCGAAGACAGGGGCAAAACCTGGACAACCACCCAAGGCCCCATCGAAGGCATACACGCCGCGGTTGTGGATTTCGGCAAGGGTAAATTCATGGCACTCGGCAGAAACAAGAAAAAGAAGAATATGCCAAAGAGTATCACCGTGAACAACGGCAGGACCTGGCAGTATTCGACTATCGATCTGCCCGGCATAGGCGGCGGAAAACGCTGCGTTATGAGAAGGCTCAAGGAAGGCCCGCTGCTGCTGGTTTCTTTCACAAAGCGCGAAAGCAAGAAAAAACGCAAAAACAAGAAAAATCCCAACGCAGGCATCGATATCACCGATGCGTCCGGCAAGGTGCGAAGGGTTTACGGAATGTACACTGCTTTGAGCTATGACAACGGCGAAACGTGGGTAAATCGAAAACTCGTCACTACAGGCGGGCCTCCAAAAGAATACGACGGCGGAGCATGGACTGGCAAATTTATCATGGACGACAACCACGCCGAGCACATGGGCTATATGGCCGGAATACAGACCCCGGACGGAATGTTCCATCTGATTAGCAGTGCGCTGCATTATCAGTTCAACTTAGCGTGGCTTAAAGCTCCCATGCCCGCTGAATAACGTCGAGCGTAAGACTTTGTCGAATTAGACACCGGCGCGATACATATGCGGGGCCCTGTTGAACCAGGCAGTGGTTAAAGGGTTAAGAAGGTTATAAGTTTTACTTCCGCGTATACGGCAGAAGGCCGTTTGGGGATTGACAGCATTAAAGGCAAACGGATATATAATCCGTTGACAACCGGATGTTCAATACGTTCGTCATTTTTTGAGAATTTTTTAAGTCGTTGATATTACAAATCTTATGGATTTGTAATTTTTGTGGTTTTACACGCTATTTGGGCTTTTGGTTGTAGTTGGGTTGTATGGATTTTTCTCACTAATCACAGTTGCAAGGTCGTTAAAATTTCGGCGTTTGCGGTTGAAAGAAGATTTTGATATTATCGTTGAATTGGAAGGCTTGGTTGTGTAGCCAAACGTTTAAATGGGAAATGTCAGTGGAGTGAGACTATGTATGTGAAGATGTACGCATTTGTGACGCTGATCGTTCTTTTTGGTTTTGGTGGTCCTTTGATTGCTGCGAAGAAGACGACACCAGGGGGTGAGATTGACGCGGGGGGCAAGTATCTTCGGACAGTTAAAGCGTATGCCGATACTATGCTTCGGGATGGGCGGGATACTTATGGGCAGGCGCACTCACCGCTTTTTGCTACGACGCTCGACCGCAAGACGGTGAAGATTTTCGATGATGCGGCAATCGGGAAGCTGTTTCAGCAGCGGCTTGACGACTGGGAAAACTGGCGAATTCGAAATGCCGACCGGTACTTCGGCGGGGCAAATCCGCACCACCATATGAGCCTGTACCAGATTCTGTACGCCCTGACCGATGTCACCGGTGACAAGCGCTACGCCGCCGAGGCCGACAAATCCCTTCGCTGGTTCTTCAACAACTGTCAGAGCCCCGCGACCGGGCTGTTGGCGTGGGGCGAGCACATGGGATGGGACTTTCGAACCGAGTCAATTGTTCCGAGGGAAAAGTATAAGCACAAGCTCGTTTACGACGGGATGTGCCCGACGTATGCGATCCATGAGTTCGCGGGTCCGTGGGTGCTTTGGGAGCGGTCGTTCGATATTGCGTCCGGGCCCTGCCTGCGGTTCGCGAAGGGGCTGTGGGAACACCAGATCGGTGATCACAGAACCGGCAACTACTCGCGACATGCGAACTATGCCTGGCACGGCACGCTTGTGAACGACGAATATCCGCGACACGGCGGCTTCTATATCGCGACGTGGGCCCATGCGTATGCTCGGACTAAGGACCCGTTTTTTACCCACGCAATCGAAACGCTTGTAGATTATATGGATGGTCGGCGAAGTCCACAGTCGGACGGGATTCCCGCCGAAAGCGCAGAACGCTCTAAGGGTCAGACGATTTGGACTACTAGTAATCTGTCGCTGGCGGTCGACATGCACGACAGCGCCGAAAAAGTTCCGCAGGCATTGGGTGAGAAGATGCGAAAAAGCGCGGCTCGGACGGACCGTGTTTTTCTCAAGCTCGGGCACGACCTTGCACCCGGCGGCAAAGGTTTTTTACTGAACGTACATACTCACAGTCTCGAACCGAAAGGGCCCAATCCTTACACGAATATACACAGTCATGCGGGGACGGCTAATCTTTGTCTGCTGCGGTATCGGCAGACGAGGCTGGCTGGGTACAGGAAGCTCATCCTCGATGCAGCGAAGCTTTACCTTGCCAGGGGTATCGAATCCGGGCACGCCGTCATCGCCAACGAACAGGCTTCAGTGATCTTTCTGCTGACCGGGGTGTATGAGATGACAAACGATAAACGCTACCTTGAGCGGGCGGATTTCTTTGCGAAACAGGCCGTCGAGTTGTTCCTGACCGAAGGATCTCCTCTACCTCAGGCAAACACCAAATACAAACACTATGAAGCTGTGGCCGGGCCGGACACACTAATGATGGCCCTGCTGAAACTGCACCTGATCCAGACCAACGCTCCAAAGAAGCCGCGCTTGATCTACTCTCACAGGTGATAAGATGTTATTGTACGTATTCAGGAAAATAAGACAAATATGTTAAATGGGAAATCCAAGATACAATGAAAGCTTCCCAATTGAATATAGCAGTATAAACCATGATTCATTAACTCAACGGTAACATGGGAGAGTAATGCTACAGGCGGAGTTTGTTACTCGGCCTTTTTTATTGGATCAAATTTAGGCCGTCCATGTTACAAGACTTGATTTTTCCCTACTCCGTTATGTTTGCCGTTCAGGCCAATCGTCGGACATAGACATAATAGGCGCCGACGGTTTTGCCTTCGCGGTCTTCGAGCCAGGTCTGCAGGAAGGCCTTGCCGGCCTTTAGTTTCAGTCTGAATTTGACCACCTGCGGTTTATACAAAAGTTCTTTCGAAGAGCGCCTGCAATTTTTGCAGGCGGGCTACCGGCAAGGCAAGCTTTAAAGTCATACTGGGCGTGAGTGAGGTCAACGTCTGTTCAATACGTGGATGCTATTCTTATGTCGAGGTTTATCAGGGATTAGACAGCCGAACACTGCTCAGAGCTCGTTTTTCCCCTGCCCGTGCTTTCCGGGATACGAATTTCAGTATTCGGCATCGATATCAGCGGACACCTTTTTAACTCTTCTTTGGCAACTGTCGCAATTGCATATTCCGACTTGCCTGAGATGAGTAACGCCGGCAAGCCTTTTGGTCTCGATTAACTTGGCGCCTTTGGCCTCCATCTTCCGCAGAGCCAGCTTCGCATCCTTCTTATTGTGCAGGCCTGATGCGTCGACTACGACTCTGACCCTCTTGCCCCGCTGCAGCAGTCCCAGTGCCGTCGCCTTAACTGCCCCTTCGGTACTGGCACCGATGAGAACAAACTCGTCCGCCCGCAGTTCGCTCAACAGCCTGTCTATTCGGGGCTCATCGAACGGGTCAAGGCACCGCTTGTAGAGAATAATCTGCCTGTAACGCTGCAACACATCCGTCGGCAAATCAGTGCTGTCGTCCGCTGTGAAACTGACATGGTTACTGAGCAACGTATACCGTATCTTTTTTTGCCCGTCGGTGCCGTCGATACAGTAGTCGATATGGTTCTCTCCGTTATGGTTGGGGTGAACCTCGCAGATGGAAATTATTGGAATGTTGCGGCGCCGCGCCCAAGCCATTATCCGGCGGATTCTGCCCAAAACCCGCCGGTGATTGCGTATACACGCACTGCCATCGGCCAGGAAAAAATCCCTCTGCGTGTTGATATCTATCAGCACACGCCTGCGCCGTCTTTTGAGCAATTGACGAATCATTTCAGATTCCCTTCCAGCGTCACCCCACCTTAGTCCTATAATTGCTACGCCTTGCAAGGTAGACGGTTCGCAGCTCTTATCGAATAGTCTCTCCATATACTTTAACCGCAAAAGCGCCAAAAATCAAGTTCATTCTTCGCCTAAGCCGCATCCTTTCGTATAATACAACTGTTGAAACCCTGATTTTGTGGCCCATTACATATCTCTACGTCTGCAAAAACAGGGTTCTTATCGGGATATTCCTGATTTTGATGGTCGAAGTGCCCTAATTGTAAAACTGGGTTTTTTGGATAGGATTGGTAATGGCCCGAACGTTAAAGGACTACGCTTCGGTCTCGCTAAGGCCCGAAGATTTGGACGGCGAAATGGATTTTGTCCGTCTTTTCGGACGTTCCAGCCCCGTCCATATCGAGGTCGGCTGCGGCAAGGGTACTTTCCTGCTCAATCAGGCTATGGCCGAGCCTGATGTCAATTTCCTCGGTATCGAACAGGCCAACAAGTACTACCGCTATGGCGTTGACCGCATCGGCCGATGGGGCCTGACAAACGTAAGGATAATCCGCACCGACGCCGGGCACTTCCTGGCCAATTTCGTCCCTGCCGATTCTGTGGACTGCTACCACATCTATTTCCCCGACCCCTGGCCGAAGAAACGACATCACAAAAGACGCCTTTTCTGCTCCGCAAATCTCCGGCAGCTCCTGCGCAGCTTAAAGACGGGAGGCATTCTAAGAGTAGCCACAGACCACCAAGAGTATTTTGAGTTATTAGACGAGCTGGTGGAAAGCCACAAGGACCGGCTCGAACCGATAGAATTCACGCCCGCCGCCGGCGCGGAGCCCGGTGAATTGGTCGGCACTAATTACGAAAGAAAATACCTCAAAGAAGAAAGGCCAATCTACACTATCGCCGTAAGAAAAATATAACCTCCGAAAATGCCAAATTCAGCTTCGGCCCGTCTCTCAAGTACACGCTATAAACCAGCCGATAATGAGGAAGTAGTGCTGATACCGTATCGAGCGTACATATGACTTATATCGAGTCAATCTTGGCCCTTTTTGCTATTGTCGACCCGGTCGGCAATATCCCTATTCTTCTCGACGTAGTCGAGCATGTCCCTCAGGGCCAGAGCCGAAAGGCATTCAACACCGCCATTGTTGTTGGTGTGTCCATATTGGTAATATTTTCTTTTGCCGGCAAACAAGTCCTGACCGGAGTCTTCCACATCCAGATTCACGATTTGAAAATCGCCGGCGGAATATTGCTGCTTATCATCGCCATCGACCATCTTATCTTCGGTACGCTGCGCCGGTCGGTTGCGGTAAGTGGCACCCTTGGCCCTTACGAAGTCGGCTGTGTGCCCCTCGCCTGCCCAATGCTTGCAGGCCCGGGCGCAATGGTAACCAGCCTGACCACACTCGAGGCGCATGGCCCACTGCCTGCACTCGTCGCGATAGCTGTCGTATTTTTCATCCTCTGGCTGATAATGCGATTTATTGACCCGTTGCAGAGAGTGCTCGGCAGACTCTTTTGCATGGTATTCTCAAAAGTAATGTGCCTGTTCATCGCCTCCATCGGCGTCCATATGATTATGTCCGCGATGCAGCACTACTTAGCCGCCGCCGAGTAACGCTGGTCATCGTGGTAAGCCTCCGGTGTAGTGCGAAAACCAAAATGCAAATCTGCGAAACCTAAATGCGACAAAGAATTCACGCCGGCACCGTCCTTGAACGCTAAGAATATGATGCTTACGGCAACTGCTATGTCTTAGAGCCGAATTTTGCCCCCGACCCTGACGAAAAGAGCGATTATGGAAATCCGTATTATTTTCAGGGAAAAAGGCTTGATTTGCTGGACAGTGGTGCTTTAGAATTGATGACGTGGCCGTACAGAAATTACTCAACCCATTTAGGCCGTTGGCTACGATAGGCTTTAGAGCAAAGTTGAAAGGATACTTGGCCGGCGCGTTCGGCCGTTACCAGTCGGCCGACCAAAAAACAGGAGGAAAAAAGCAAAGACCAAAAATAGGTGACTGTCCTTAATTATTAATTATTAATTATTGAAAAGGAGGAATAATTATGTGTAGGAAATTGATTGTGTTAATCGCTGGAGCTTTGGTGCTGGGCCTGGCTGGTAGTGCGTCCGCCGCATACGATACGTTGACAGTTGGGCCAGGGGAGACTTACTATGTCACTGGGCCGTTAACGAGGGACAATTTTGACGTTGCCGGCACGCTGATAATTGAAAGCGGTGGACAACTGAACGTGGGGACGGGAGACAATCACCCAAGATCTTATGTATGGGGTACCGAGGCTACACTTATTCTGAATGGCGGTACCGTTATGGTCAACTCCAGGCTTGTAGCCGGCAACAACAACGATGCTACTATCATTATCAACGACGGGCTTCTTAGAGTTGGTACTCCGAACAGCGTGGATGATTATGGCGATTTGAAGATGCCTGATGAGTTTGGCGGGGCTCAAAGGATTTATTTGAACGGCGGGATTTTATGGGCGCATCGAGCCCAGGTGAAGATAGAGGACGACGGCGTCGAGTCCGACGCCATTATATATGTTGGCGGCGGTGAAATGCGTATTGATGAGCTCAATCCGGGCGACGAAGGCGACTGGGCTGAGTATGACCCTAACGAATGGAGGAAAGAGGGGAAGTTGCGTCCGGCTGAAAATAAAGGCTACTTTGAACTGGTCATCGAACCCAATACTCCTACCACGGACTATTACAGGATAACGGCCATCTGGGGTGAGGTTATAACCAATTCTATTGGAATGAAGCTTGTGCATATTCCAGCAGGGCAGTTTATGATGGGAGACGGTTTTACCGACGAAAGTATGCCAGACATGTTTAGAGCAAAACCCCAGCACAAGGTTCGTATATCCAAAGACTTTTACATAGGAGTAATGGAGGTAACGCAGGCCCAGTGGAAGGCGGTCATGGGTAATAATCCGAGCAAATTCAAAGGCGATGACCTTCCGGTTGAAAGTGTCACCTGGTACGGTGCGGTCAAATTCTGCAAGAGAATGAGCAAAGCAACCGGCAAACACTATCGACTGCCGACTGAAGCGGAATGGGAGTATGCCTGCCGCGGTGGGACACAATCTCGGTACTACTGGGGAGACGATCCCAATGTTCTGGGCGAATATGCGTGGTACTATGTAAATAGTGAGGATCGAACACATCCAGTGGGCCAGAAAAAGCCCAATCCCTTTGGTTTATATGACATGCTGGGTAACGTAGTTGAGTTTTGCAGCGACTTTTACCATCCTACTTATTACACAAGGAGTCCAACCGTGGATCCGGAAAACACCGAAGCATATATAATGGGTCGTAGAGTTCAGCGCGGAGGCTCCTGGTGGGGCAAGTACGTGCATACGCCTTCTTCTTATACGTGTTCCGCTCGCACCGGAACGTCTACGTCTTGCAAATGGGATGATAATGGTTTGCGGGTCGTTGTGGAGGCAGAGTAGTCAGATGAAGTTTTATATTTCGAAGTAGAAAATAGGGACAGCCACCTATTTCTTGCTTCGGCTGTGTCCAATCCCTACTTGTTTACGGCTTCAAGAGTTGATATACTGGATTCCGGCTCTTTGAAAATAC